>DATDGU010000251.1:0-13229 GCA_036521915.1 Acidimicrobiia bacterium
ACCGCCGCGGCCCCCGCCATTCCCGTCTTCGGTGAGGAGGAGGGCGGCGAGCGCGGCACGCTCGGCTGGCTCGTCGACCCATTGGACGGCACGACGAACTTCCTGCACCGCTTCCCGATCGTCGGCGTGTCCGTCGCGCTCGTCGAGGGCGACACCCCGCTGGTCGGCGTCGTCCACGCGCCCCTGCTCGGCGACACGTACACGGCCCGGCGCGGCGGCGGCGCGTTCCGCAACGACCAGCCCCTCCGGGTCAGCAGCCGCCCCCCGGCCGAAGCGGTCCTCGCCACGGGCACGCCGTTCCGGGCCAAGCACACCCGCCTCGACGAGTACCTCGGCGTGTTCCGCGCCGCGCTGCTCACCTTCGAGGACCTGCGCCGCGCCGGCGCGGCCAGCCTCGACCTCGCGTGGACCGCCGCCGCCAGCTTCGACGGCTACTTCGAGGCGGCGCTCGGTCCCTGGGACATGGCCGCCGGCGCGCTGCTCGTGCGCGAGGCGGGTGGACGCGTCACCGACTGGCACAGCGATCCCGACGCCTGGCTGCGCTCGGGCGACATCGTCGCCGCGCCCCCCGCGGTGCACGAGGCGCTCCTCGGCGTCATCGCCGACGCGACCTGACCCGGCTACGTGCTGAGCGAGCGGCCCGCGAGGGGCAGCAGCGGCGTGCGCACACGCGCCGTGTCCTCGCCGAGCGCCGAGTACACCGCGTCGGTGATCTCGAGGTTGCGCTGCTCGGCGTCGAAGAAGCCGGCGAGCCCGTTGGCGATCACCACCAGCACGAGCCCGAGCTCGGGATCGGCGAGGCCCCGGGAGGACGCCATGCCGCCGTGCCCGAACGCGCGCCGGCCCGGTCCACCGGTGAACTGGCGCTGCACGCCGAGCCCCCAGGGGACGTCCAGGCCGAAGGTCCGGTCCTTCATCCCGTACCGGTGGATCGCGGTCATCACCTCGACCGTGCGGGGCTCGAGGAGCGTCGGGCCGTCACCGAGCAGCGCCTCGTAGAACCGGCCCAGCTCGCGGGCCGGGCCGCGCATGCCGCCGCCCGGCTCGATCTTCGCGACGTGCCACGGCTCGTTGTGCCACCGGTCGATCTTGTACGGGACCATGCGGATCCCGCCGTCGGCGTCGCGGGTCGGGAACTGGTGACCGGTCCAGACGACGGGGACGATCCGGTCCCCGAGCTCGGCCTGGACGGCGAGCGGGATCCCGAGCGACGACGACGTCATCCCGACCGGGCCGCACACCTCCTCCGCCAGGTACCGCTCGATCGTGCGCCCGTCCACCGCCTCGACGACGCCGCCGAGCACCCGCCAGCCACTCGCCGCGTGGTACGCCGCCACCGTCCCGGGCGCCCACTGCGCCGGCGTGGCGACGGTCGCAGCGAGCGACTCGGCGAAGCTCACGTCGCGGTCGTAGCCCGCGTCGCCCCACATCGGGAACCCGCCGGTATGGGTGAGCACGTGGCGCAGCGTGCAACGCTCCTTCCCCTCGCCCCAACCGGGCAGGAACGTGGCGACTCGGTCGTCGAGGGCGAGGCGGCCCCGCTCCCACAGCTGCAGCACCGCCACCGTCGTGAGCGGCTTGCCCGCCGAGTACCAGAGCATCACGTCGTCGGTCTGCTCCCCCCGCCCGGGGCGGGTCTCGCCCAACGCCTCGTCGAGGAGCACCTCCCCGCCGATGGACACATACACCTGAGCGCAGGTGTGCCAGCCCTCGTCCCGACGCCGCTCCAGCAGCTCGACCACCGCCGACAGGTCCATTCCCATCACCCCAAACGTAATTGGCTTGACCCGCGGGCCGGGCTCTGCCAGAGTCGATGAGCCCGCCACACCGGCGCGCGTAGAAGGACACGGACACGATGCGACGCCTCCCGATGACCAGCCGCCAGGCCGTCACCGGGGCGACGCGCGCCCGGACGGCCTACGCGTGCGCCATGACCTCGGGCTCGTGGTCCAACGTCACCTTCCTCCCGGCGATCAACGACCACAAGCCCCTCCCCGGCGGCCACCCGTGACCTCGTAGCGACACCACCGCACCGAGCCACCAGGCCGCCGGGACCACCCGGCGGCCTTCTTGCGTTCGGGGCCCGCCACCAGACCCAACCGACCACCGACGACCCACCAGCCCAGGAAGGAACCCGAGAGGAGCTCCAATGTTCGCCTTCGAGGACTGGCAAGCCGAAGAGCCCTGGCGACTCGACGCCCGCTGCCGCGACGACAGCGGGTCGCTCACCGAGCTGTTCTTCTCCGAGCAGCTCGATGACATCGCCCGTGCGAAGGCGTTCTGCGCCGGGTGCACCGTCCGTGAGCCCTGCCTCGCCGGCGCGCTCGCGCGGCGCGAGCCATGGGGCGTCTGGGGCGGCGAGCTGTTCGTCCACGGCAAGGTCATCGCCAACAAGCGCAAGCGCGGTAGGCCGCCGAAGCACCCCCGTCCCGAGGACGCCCTCCCGACGACCTGGGAGCTTCCGGTCGCCGACATCGCGTAGAGATCACCGCACCACGGCGGGCCGGGGTGACGACGGTCGGGGCGTGCTCCCCCCGACGTCCCGGTCGAGCCCCGGCCCGCCTGCGGTCAATCCCTCACGTCTCCCAGGCCACGGCTCCTCGCCGACCGAGACCTGTTGTGAGCCGATCGTCGCGTCCTCTTCTCCCGCTGGCTCGACCCGCCACGCTGAGTCCAGCCGACTGCCGAAGCCCGCCGGGATCACGCGACGAGCGCGAAGGCGACCAAGGTTCCTCGACGGGTGGGCCGTCTGAGCCGATAGACGTCGCCCACTAGGCCGGCTCGGCGGTAGCCTCAACGGCTCGCCGACGGGCGTTTAGCTCAGCCGGAAGAGCGCCGCCCTTACAAGGCGGAGGTCGCAGGTTCGAGGCCTGCAGCGCCCACTCAAACCTGCAACACCAGGAGGAGCGGAAGGACCGAAGCGGCACCGGAGCGCGGGACGCCGGGACCACCTCGACCGAGCCCACGACCTTAGCTATGAGCTACCCAAGGTCAGGCCAGTTCCTGCGCTCATACCCTGGCCCCTCATGGAGCCGGTGCTATCGACACGAGCGGTCCTCGATCGCCTATTCCGCGAGGGAACTGTCGTGGCACGATCGGACAACACCCTCCATCACCTGTTCCCGGTTGGGGTCACCGCTGAGGAGGGCGAAGCGCTGCGGGTATGGGTGCAGCGCGAGGAAGCAACCCACACGATCGAGATCGGTCTCGGCTATGGACTCGCGGCGCTGTTTGCCGTTGAAGGCTTGCTCACCAACGCCGACCCCACGCCACGCCACGTGGTTCTCGATCCATACCAGACAACGAGGTTCGCCGACTGTGGCCTCCAGGCCCTGGACGAGGCGGGCGTCGCCGAGGCGGTCGAATTCCACCCCGAGGCATCCGAAACCGCACTCCCGCGCTTCCTCAGCGAAGGTCGTCGCTTCGATCTGGCATTCGTAGACGGCAATCACCGGTTCGACGGCGTGTTTCTCGACCTCGTCTACCTCGGTCGGCTCGTGCGCCCGGGCGGCATCGTCTTCGTTGACGACTACCAGCTGCCATCAATACGACGAGCAACCTCGTTTTGCACCACCAATCTCGGATGGAGGATCGAACAAACATCCACTGACGACGATCTTCACCATTGGGCCGTGCTTCGCACGGCGCCAGCGCCACCTCCCCGATCGTTCGATCATTACGTCGAGTTCTAGGTTCCCGATCTCCGGGCCCGCGTTGCGAGGTCACCTGCGTTGATTTCGATCCACGGTCGGATCGTCACGGTCGACAAGGACGGCAACGCGGCGCCAACGATCCCTAGGACGCCAACGTGTGGATGGCGAGGCCAACCGCGGCGAGCACTCCGGTCGCGATCACGATTGCGAGGACCTCCGCGGTGACGGCAGCCCAAAACGCGATCCTCTGGCCCGCGGGCGAGCCGAGTTCGGCAGCCTCGCGGACCTCGACGGGGAAGCGCAGGAAGCGAGCGAGGAGTCCGACCACGCCACGCTCTCTACCGGCGGCCTCCTCGGCGAGTGTCTCAAGCGAGCCGATAGCGGCGTCACAGTAGATTTGAACATCGATGGGCGACACGGCGCGGTTCGCGAAGTTGCGAATCGGGTTGATTGGCTGACCGCCTTCGACCTCCTTGTGCGCGGCGTGTTTGCCGAGGCGGCCGGCGGCGTCGCCGGCGGGACCGGCGAGGATGCCCGTCTCGCGCATGGACTCGTCGGAGAGAAATCCTTGTGCTGTCGCGAGCGCATTGAGCTTGTCGAACGCGACGCGAAAGTCTCGGATCGCTTGCGCGTCACGTCGGTATGACCGGTAGCAAGCGAGACGTCGAGGGCGGTGATGCAATGACGGAGAAGAGGCCCGTCTTCAATCAGATCAATCTCGTCGTGCGCGACATGGCTGCGATGGTCGAATTCTACGAGCGCCTCGGTGTAGGGCTTGCGCCGACAATCACGCCGTGGGATCGGCACCACCGCAGCTTTGCAGCCGAGTCGATGGTCGACGGCTTCGACTTTGACCTCGATAGCGTGGCGTTCGCGACCCAGTGGGACGAGGGTTGGCCGCGCGGAGACGGAGGACCAGTCTTCGGGTTTCGCTTGGCTTCCCCTGAGGCGGTCGACGAGACGTTCCGCGAGCTGACGAGCGCGGGTTACGTCGGACAACAGCCGCCATATGACGGGTTCATGGGTGCGCGGTATGCCGTCGTTGCGGATCCGGACGGGAACGCGGTCGGGCTCATGAGTCCCACCGATCCGTCTCGAAGCTCGATTCCGAGCCCGCCGGAGGCGTGAGCCTAGTAGCGCGCGTCGGCGAACATGAATCGGGTCGTCCTTGGCGCACCGGGCGCGGCGACGAGCGTGTAGTCGTGAGCGAGCCGGTTCCGAACCTTGTCAAGATCCATAGCGTCGTCGCCTGCGACCTTGCCGAACCAGGTAAGCGCGTCGGCCGCGGTCGGTCTCCGGTGAGGCTTGACGTTGAGCGGGTGAAAGCACTCTCCGATCTGCTCGGCGAATACCAGATACACGAGCGCGCCCGCCCAGGTGCCCTCGTGTCTCGGCGTGACGAGCTCTCCCGAGACCTCGTCTCGTCCAGTCAGCTTGCGCGCCTCTCGAAGAGCGGCCGACATGCACGAGATACGGACCGGGGCCTGTGGGTTCGTCGTGTCGAGGAGCCGCAGGACCCGGCCGGCGTCGACAGGAGACTCTGAGGGTTTCGACGATGTGACCATCGTGAGATATCAGCATGAGAGGAACCAGTGATGAGCCAAACAGGCCGGGAGGGGACCCGGGAGCCGGGTCTCCTTTCGTAGGCGGCGTCGGGACCGAGCGCCCGTCGCCGATGTCGGGTCTCATCCTCGCCCTCACCGACGGTTGGCTCGTCCATCCATCTGTCCATCTAGGTGCAGCGAATGCATGGACTGGATGGACGCAATGGACTACAAAAGTGCCGCCTACCAACACAATCACACGCGGTGGACGCGCAAGACGGGTTCCGGCGCCTTGCCAAGGCGAGGGTTGCGCTGTCGAAACGCGGCGGGTCGGATCGCGAAACCTGAGAGAGCATTGCGGAGATGTTCGTCCGCGCCGCGGTACGCACAGTCGCCGTCAGGACCGCTTCCGCCCTCTGACTACCTTGAGACCAACGGGCAGAGTCTCGTTCCCGAACGCGTCCCCTACGGTCGCCTCGACACCGAGGTCGCCCAATGACGACGGAATCGTTCGTGTATCGATCAGGACATTGTCGTGTCGCTCGTAGCCGCGGCGCCAGCACCCGTCGCCCGCGGGGACGAACGTTGTCATCTCGCGCACGAACCGGTTTGGCGACGGAGCGGAGAACTCGGTGACGATCGCCCAATCGTCGCCCACCCGTCCGAGGTTCGGGGCACCCCGACGGGCTTCGCCCCATTCGAGATCGCAGATGTCGATCGCGAGCACGCCGTCGGGTCGGAGTGCTGAGGCGATCGCCTCGAGGGCTCTGGTGATCGCGGCCTCGTTCGGGAGGTAACTGAGGACGTGCCCGATCGAAACGATGGCGTCCGCCGCAGGGAGCGCGGCGTCTGGTAGCACGAGCTCTCGGATGTCAGCGCCGGGGGCAACTTCTCGCGCGAGGTCGAGCATGGCCGGCGAGGCGTCGGTTGCGATGACCCGATAGCCAGCCCCGATGAGGTACTTGGTCAGCAGCCCGCTGCCGCAGCCCAGTTCGAGGACGAGCCCACCCCGGGCCCGGACCGGCTCGAGCAGGTCGAGGATTCCCGGGGCACAGCGTTCGGCATGGAAGCTGAATCCGAGGTGATGAACAAGAGCCAAGTCGCGTCTGTAGTACGGCTCTGGGGTGCCCTGCATGGCTAGATCCTTGCGCATTCGCCGCGGGCGAGGTCAGAAACCGGAGCGCCGATCTCGGGGGTCCAGCGAGGCCGACCAGGACCGCGGCCCGCAGCTGCACGTCGCCACCCGGCCCAGGAGGCGACCCCGACTGCCCTGATGGCGCCTGGTCGATGAGGCCTCCGCCTCCGGGCCTGCGCCTGGTGTTCTGGCCTCTGACGGACCGGCCCCGAGGCAACCGCAACCTCTTTATGGGCTTGCTCAGGTCCGTGCGAAGTCCGTGGAACGTTGAAAAAACGTTGCGCACCAACGACAAACGACGACAAACGTCTGGGCAGGTCAGAGCAGATAACGAGCCTGTGACCAGAGACTTCGTAAGCGGCGGAACCGCCCTTACAAGGCGCAGGTCGCAGGTTCGGAGGCCTGCAGCACCCAATCGAACCACAGGTCGGCGCTTACTAGTCGATTCGCATATCCGACTGGACGACAGGTGCTGGACATTCGAAGGCTGAGCCCAGTTGTGTAACGACGTCGAGGAACCACTCCGCTGCCGTAGGCGCGACATGAACTCGGTCAATCAGCGTCTCGAGGTTGACCGGGACCCGCAAACCGGTCGGGCTCAGAGCTGCATCGTCTGAGTGCGCGATCACTGCGCGTACCTCGCGCTCGTGCTCGAAGCTCGTGTTCTTGAACATGACTCGATCGAACATGTTCATTTCCGACACAAAAGTCTGGCGATGATCGCCGTAGGCGATCTCGCCGGCGAAGAACTCGTCGCTTCCCTCGATCGACTCGACGAGCCGCCGAAACGTCGACCGGACCGCGACAGCCTCTTGCTCATGCGTGTAACCAGCCCACATCGCCGCCGACTCGTGTGTTGACAGATGCCAGCAACTTACAAAGAGGTGGCTTCGCATCTGCTCGGACCCCAACTGAAGTTGATTTCTCTGCACGACCGGATCAGTCGCCTGCCGCAACGCATTCGGCACACCGAGTGAGCCCTCAAGCGGATCACCCAATCGATCCAAACGCGAGAACCATAATTCGTGACGCCAAATGAGATCGACGAACTTGCCGACTGTGAGATAGCGCCATAGGGGACTGTCAATTTCGGCAGGTTGCGGGAATGAAGGATGCGGCTTGTAGAAGCGGGAGGTAATAGGGGGTACCGGCTTGGCAGGCTCGGGCGGGGCCTCCGGGTTCGCGGCGAGGAATGACATGCCGCGCGTGACCGCGAGCATGAGTTGGCTTGCCCAGTTCGCGCCGATGGTGCCGAACGTCGCGTTATCAAGCCATCGCGGGACCGGCCACCTTCGGTCCACGGTCAGCACGACCGAGCTGTCCGGGACCTCGAGCCTCTCGCCGAGCCACTGTGTGACGAGCCAGGGTGGCATTCCTTCAGGGGGACGCTCCTCAAAGGCAGTGGCTTGGGCTGTCCTGGGCCAGCGAGCACCACGGGCTCGGGGTCGTCGTGCAATACGAGAACAATCCGCTGATCATCGAGGATGTAATTGTCGTAGCGATATCCGGCCCGAACGAGGGGCCATCGATGAAGGAGCTCCGGAAAACGCAGGTGAACCTCCGCGGCGAGGGCGCCTCGGAGGCCGATGGCCCATTCAACTGCGTAACCGTCGGGCAAGGGTTCTGTCACGAGGGATAAACCGTAGGACTTCTAGTTCGACCGCTCATTTCTCGTTCGCCAATAGAGCGGCCCGGGAGGGTCACAGTGTGACGCGACGCCAAATGATCACTCCGGGCACATAGAGACAGGCGTCGTCGAAACACGCGCCGCCGCCCTCCCCATTTGCAACGCTGTAATGAACGGGATGGCCGACCAGCTCGACGTGCGGCACACGGGTGATCCGGCGCTGGTGAGCGCGTTCGCGCAGATGCTCGAGGAGGAGGGCCTCACCGTCGACTACGAGCCGCCGGCCGAAGGCAGGAGCCTCGGCGTCGACGTCGCGGCACTCGTCATCGGCGTGACAGGCCATCCAGACCTGCGTCGACTCGCCGCGAAGGCCATCTCCCGGTTCAAGGATCGTTTCGGGGGTCGCGGCAACCCCGAGATCAAGGGCTAGGCCTCCGGGGAACCGGTGAGGTGGCGAGAGTGCCGACGTCGGCTCGTCCATCCATCTGTCCATCTAACTGCGCCGAATGCATGGACTGGATGGACGCAATGGACTACAAAAGTGCCGCCTACCAACACAACAACACGCGATGGACGCGACAAGACGGGCACCCGCGCCTTGCCAAGGTGAGGGTCGCGGGTTCGAATCCCGTCGTCCGCTCCAATAGACCAGTGCGCAGCACGGGTTGCAGATCGTTCGGGGCGAGTTGCACGAGCGCCCTGCCCATCAACTGCCCATGACTTGCCCATCAAGCGCGCGCTACGAGGACCCGATAGGTGGGTGTGGCGGGATCGATGCGGCGGCGAACTACGGCCAGCTGCGCCGCAATACCGGCCGCCGCAGCCGCCACGCTCTGCCTGGCAACGACCGTGCTCATCGTCGGCAAACTCATCGATCACCGCGACCGCTGGAGCCCCCGACGAGCAGGCGTCGTATCAGCGCTCGCGGTTCGTTGTGAGGGGTCGCCGTTGACGGCAGCGCGATGGCGAAGCGGACCGATTCACCTCGTGGAGGTGGCGGCGTCGGCGAGGCGGGTGAGGAAGTAGGTCCAACCCTCGGCGTGCTTGGGCTGCTCGACGTCGGGGAGTCCGGTGTGGTTGAGGTCGAGGCGGGTGCCGGCGGCGATGGGGGTGAGGCGGAACTCGACGCGTGACGAGCCGGCCGGAATCAGCTCGCTGCCCAGCACGCCCCAGCTGATGACCACCGCGTGCGGTGGATCGACCTCCAGGTACTCGCCACGGATGGGGTTGCCGTCGATGTCGACGGCGAAGACGCCGCCCGGCGTCGCGTCGAGCTCCGCGTGCTGGCCGATCCAGGCGAGCATCCCCTCGGGCGTCACGAGGTGGGCGAAGACGATCTCCGGCGGCGCCTCGATGTCGATCGACGTGGCGAACTCAGGCACGGTCCCTCGCTTCCTTCTCGGCCGCGGACTTGAGGGCGGCGAGGCGCTCGGGCCAGAAGCCCTCGACAAACTGGCGCACCACGTCGAGCCCGTCGACCCGCACCATGAACAGGTGGCGAGTGCCGTCCCTGGTCTCGGTGACCAGGCCGGCACCATCGAGCACGCGGAGGTGGTGGGACACGGCCTGCTGGCTCATCGCCACCTCGGCGGCGATCTCGCCGACGGCCCGGCGGCTGTCGCGGACGACCTCGAGGATCGCGCGCCTATTGCCGTCGGCGAGGGCCCGCAGGGTGGCGTCGAGCGGAACCGCCTCGGCCGTCACAGCGGCTTGCGCCCTAGGAAGGCGACCAGCTGGTCGGACGGCGTTCCGCCGATGCCGAGGTCCGCGGCGAACTTGTCGCCCCGATTGGGGTCGACGAGCGCGTCACGGGCGAACTCGAGGATGGGAAGCGCCAGGGCATCGGGGATGTCGGCCGCCTCGCCGCTGGCCTGGCTGATGTCCCAGCCGTGCACGACGGCCTCGAGCAGGTTGGCGGACACCGCGACTCGTGCCGGCATGGTGCCGAACGGAAGCTCGAAGGTGCGGTCCATGACCCCAGGAGCCTTCCAGGCCTGCCGGCTCCGGGCGGCCAGCTCGGCGATGGCCCGGTCCCACGGGGTTTCGCTGAGGGCTCGCACGTCTCGAGCGTCGGGCTTCGCGCCGGCGTTGGCGGGGGCGTCGGCGAACATGGTCAGCGTGCCGATGGTGTGGTCGAGCAGCTCGTGAAGGCTCCACAGACTGCAAGGCGTCGGGTCGTCGAGGCCGTCAGCAGAAACGGCGGCGATGCGGGCGGCGGTCCAGGCGTAGCCCTGGTCGAGGAGTTCGATGGTGTTCATGGCTTGAATACAAACAGATACTTGTACAAGTGTCAACTGGTGTTTGCGGTGGTCGGCGCCGTTGCCCCCTGCCCGTCTGTCCGTCCTCCGCCCCCGGGTGAACAGGTCCTGAGCCTTTTGGCCACACCTCACTTGGGCTACCGGACAGGACCTGTGGTTACCTACTATTACTACAGGCTTTAATGCGTAGATTTTACTATGATCTACTGGCTATAACCGCTAGACTGCTAGTCATGCCTCGAAATAACGCCCAGGCCCGCAGGCAACTAGAGGCCCAGCTAGAGCGGCTTCGGCCGCTTGCCAGCGCGGCGCGTCCCCACAGAGGCTGGATCCGGGCGATCCGGGACGCGCTCGGGATGTCCAGTACCGAACTGGCAGCCCGCATCGGGGTCAGCCAACAGACAGTGCCAGACCTCGAGCGCAGTGAACAGCACAACACGATCAAGTTGGAGACATTGCGGCGGGCTGCTGACGCCCTCGACTGCGACCTTGCGTACGTCCTTCTTCCGCGCACAAAGCTCGATGAGGCTGTTAAGACCCAGGCCAGACGAAAGGCGGCTCGCCACCTCACACCAGTGGCTCATCACAGCCGGTTGGAAGATCAGGCAGTGAATGACAATGATTCCGAAGCAGAGCTCGACGAGCTCGCAGCCCGGTTCATCGACCACCGGGGCCTGTGGTCCGACTTCGACTCCTCGCGGTGACGGATCCGTTTATCCCAGTCGGAGACGGGCACACCGAACTGTCTGACGACGACCGGCTCGGTCTGATCCCGACCTACATCGCGACTCGCGGTGAGTTGTTTGATGCAGAACAGACCAATATCGCTCAGGCGTTGCTCCGCCGCCGTCCGACCGTCACGCAACTTCTAGACGACAAGTACCTGCGGGAGCTACACAGAGCGATGTTCAACCAGGTCTGGAAATGGGCGGGCCTCTACCGCCACACGGAGACGAATATTGGGATCGACCCCGACCAGATCCCGGTCGCGGTTCGCTCTCTCGCCGATGATGCAACAGGCTGGGTTGAGTACGGCACGTACGAACCCGACGAACTTGCCGTCCGCTTCCACCACCGTCTGGTTGCGATCCACCCGTTCCCAAACGGGAACGGTCGCCACGGCCGAATCGCAGCCGATTACCTCGTCACGGCCCTCCGCTATGACCCGCTTAGTTGGGGAGCCAAGCTCAATGTCGATACGGACGAGCTGCGGGCTGCCTACCGCCACGCGCTGGAACGTGCCGATGGCGGCGACATCGCGGATCTCCTCGCTTTCGCCCGAGCTTGACCCGTTGCCGCTGCGACCGGAGTCAGTGTCCGAACCTGCTCCGTAGGAGCAGGGTTGATGGTTTCCCCGGCGGAGACGAGACGGCGTCGTCGGGTGCGTAGCCGATGGGTCTCGGGGCGGATTTCCGGGACGATCTACCGGAGCGATGAGGGGAACGTCCGTCTGCGCAGATCTGATTCCGGGGGATTCAGATATCAGCTGACCAGAGCTCACCGTTGTTGTGGGGTGTTCGTCACGCGCGTCTGCTACTCCAACTGCTACTCCAATGCAGCGGACTGGAGCGGTTCCAGCGGTCTCCAGCGGAGAACACAAGCCGCTGACCTGGACTCCAGCGGTTCCAGCGGTCTCCAGCGGATGCGTTCATCACCTTGCCAAGGTGAGCGGCGCGGGTGGTGTGCCTGGTCGGCTCATTCGCGCCGCCGTTCCATCTCCGGGAGCCGACTTTGGTGCCACTGGCTCGACGTCAGCAAGTACAACGCTGTCGCGGACCCCAGGGACTATGACCTGACCCCTTGGAACTGGTCCAGCTGGTATGAGGTTCACGGGCGCCCCGGTGGGGCAGGAGGTGTTCCTCATGAAGGGCAGGCGACACACCCGAGCAGATCGTCCGCAAACTCCGGGAGGCTGATCGGCTGCTGGCCGAAGGGGCCGATGTCTCCGGGGTGTGTCGACACCTCGAGATCTCGATCCAGAGGTATCAGCGGTGGCGGGCCCAGTTCAAGGCGATGCGTCCCGAGGACGTGGTCCGGTTGAAGGCGTTGGAGAAGGAGAACGCCCGCCTGAAGCGACTTCTCGCCGACAAGGAGCTCGACAACGACATGTTGCGGGAGGTCGCCCGGGGAAAATTCTGACCCCGGAGCGGCGACGCAGGACGGTGTCTGACCTGCGGGACCGCTTCGGGGTCTCCGAACGGCGAGCGTGTCGGACCGTCGGTCAGCACCGGTCCTCTCAACGTCACTGCCGGGTCCGGGTGCCCGACGAGGCGCACCTCCGAGAGCGTCTGCAGGTCTTGGCGCGGCGTCATCCCCGCTACGGGTATCGGCGCATCCACGTCCTGTTGGTCCGTGATGGCTGGGCAGGTAACCGCAAACGCATCCAGCGGCTCTGGCGTGACGAGGGCCTGCACGTCCCGAAACGGCGTCGTCGACCCAAGAAAGCAGTCCGCACCCCAGGGGCGGTCACTGCGTCGCACCCAGATCACATCTGGGCGCTGGACTACGTCTTCGATGAGACCCGAGAAGGCCGGCCCATCAAGGTCCTCAACGTCACCGACGAGTTCACCCGCGAAGCCCTGGCCTGCGTGCCCGCCCGGTCTCTCGACGCGGATCGCACCGTCGGTGTCCTCGAAGACCTCGTCGCGAAGCGGGAGACCGCACCCACCTACCTGCGCTCCGACAACGGACCTGAGCTCATCTCCCAAGCGTTACGAGACTGGTGTCGCTTCGCGGGGATACCACGTCCTACATCGAACCCGGCGCACCCTGGCAAAACCCCTACGTCGAGTCCTTCAACGGCAAACTCCGCGACGAACTCTTGAATCTCGAAACCTTCAACAGCCTCTTCGAAGCCCAGGTCCTCATCGAAGACTGGCGAGCCGAATACAACCACGACCGGCCGCATCAGTCGCTCGCCTACCTCACCCCTGCGGAATTCACCCGCAGATGGCATGCTGAACACCCACGCAGAACCTCATAGCGAGTGGACCGACGAACGGGGTCCGGTCA
>DATDGU010000252.1:0-12483 GCA_036521915.1 Acidimicrobiia bacterium
GCTCGTCACCGTCCTCGTGTGGCTCGTCGCGTCCCAGGTCCGGCTCTCGAGCGCGTACGTCGCGGTCGCGGGCGCGCTCGTGCTGTTCCTGATCGGCTCGGTCGGCCTCGGTGCCGTGCTGGGGTGGCGGGCGACGCCGCCGGTCGCCACGGCAGTGCTGCTCAGCACCTCGATGCGCGACTTCGCGATCGCGGCAGGGATCGCCGTCGCCGCCTTCGGCGTGTCGGCCAGCGCGCCCCTCGCGCTGTATGGCGTGCTCGTCCTCGTGTGGGGGCTCCTCGTCGCGGCGCGTGGCCGGGCGCGACGCGCGTCGGCTCAGCCGGGCGCGTCGACGGCTTGATCCGGTGTCGGCACGACGGAGCCGAGGCCGCCCCCGCACACGACGAGGCCGACGGGCGCCGGCGCGAAGACCGGGGCGCGCCGCACCCCAATCGACGGGAGGGACGCGGCGCGGCGGCCCGGCTACCTTCGCCGTCCGTGCGCGCCCCTCATCACCCGGCCCCGCCACGGTGAGCGGCGCCGACCCGCTCGCCGCGTTCCGCCTCGACGGGCGCGTGGCGATCGTCACCGGTGCCAGCTCGGGGCTCGGCCGCCGCTTCGCGCGCGTCCTCGACGCGGCCGGCGCCACGGTGGTGCTCGCGGCGCGGCGCACCGACCGGCTGGAGGCCCTCGCGGCCGAGCTGCGCGACGCGCATCCCGTCCGGTGTGACCTGGCCGAGGCCCACGCGCCCGCGTCCCTCGTCGGGACGGTGCTGCGCGACCACGGCCGGATCGATGTGCTGGTGAACAACGCCGGGGTCGACCACATCGAGCCCGCGTTCGAGCAGCCGGACGGGGCGTTCCAGCACGAGCTCACCGTGAACCTCGTCGCGCCCTTCGAGCTCGCCCGCCTCGCCGCCCGCGCGATCGTGGAGGCCGGCGGGCAGGGCTCGATCGTGAATGTCGTGTCGATCTGGGGACTCGTCGGTGTTGGCCAGATTCCCGACGCCGGCTACGCCGCGTCGAAGGGCGGGCTCGTGAGCCTCACCCGGGAGCTCGCCGCGCAGTGGGCACGGCGCGGGGTGCGCGTGAACGCGCTCGCGCCGGGCTGGTTCCGCACCGAGATGACGGACGGGCGGATGTTCGGCGACGCACGCGCCGAAGCGTGGATGGTGCGACGCACCCCGATGGGCCGAGGCGGCGGGGAGCACGAGCTCGACGGGGCGCTGCTCTTCCTCGCGTCCGACGCGAGCAGCTTCGTGACCGGCGCCGTCCTGGCCGTCGACGGCGGCTGGACGGCGATCTGAAACTCAGGCCTGCTTGAGCTCGGCGAGGTCGGCGAGCACCTGGCCGGCGAAGCCGAGCACGTCCGCCACCTCGTAGGCGCGCGCGATCGTGCCGACCGGGTCGATCAGGTACGCGAGGCGCTTGGCGAACTGCACCTTGTCGGTGCCGGGATCGCGGACCTCGTACGCGACGCCCACCTGCTCGTCGACATCCGAGAGCAGCCGGTACGGGAAGTCGTACTTCTCGCGGAACGCCTTGTTCGCGTCCGTGGCGTCGAACGACGCCCCGAGCACGACGCAGTCCATCGCTTCGTAATCAGCGGCCTGGTCACGCAGGCCGATGCCTTGCTTCGTTCAGCCGGGGGTGTCAGCCATCGGGTACCACCACAGCAGCACCCAGTGGCCGCGCTGGTCGGCGAGGCGCACCGGGTGGCCGTCCTGGTCGGGCAGCGAGAACTCGGGTGCGGGGGTGCCGGGTGCCAGCATGCGCTCTCTCCTCAGGCGATGAGCGCACGCTAGCCGGTCGATCGAGCCCGGACGCGGCCCGCCGCCCGCCGGCCGAGCGGGCGGACTCGGTCGGGCGGGCGGCGGGATCCTCGCGGGACGGAGGGGGGGTTAGCGGGTCCCGCTCGTCGTCGACGCGGTCACGTTCGTCTTCACCGTGCGACGGTCGTCGTGGTCGTGATCACGCGGCCGTTCGCCGACGGCACGGTCCCGGCGACGCCGGCGACGCCGCCCCGCCCGTCCGGGACGAAGATGGAGCCGCGGCGATCCGTGCGGTGCACGCCGTGCGTGCGCACCACAGCCGGCGAGGCGACCGCGTGGGCCATCCGCCGCAGGGTACGAGTCGGCGTGTAAAGGTCCAGTAAGTGCACGAGCCGCTTACAGCCCGCTTATCCCGTGGTCCGTACCGTCCCGGTGAGAGCTCGGCGCTGGAGCCGGCGCCAGCGTTGCAGTACGAATAGCAGGCAGCATGAAAGTGCTCGTCGTCGAGGACGAGGCCCCACTGGCGGACGCGATCGCACGCGGGCTGCGCCGCGAGGGCATGGCGGTCGACACGGCACACGACGGTGATCTTGCGCTCGAGAAGGCGGCGATCGTCACCTACGACGTGATCGTCCTCGACCGGGATCTGCCTCGCGTCCATGGGGACGACGTGTGCCAGACGCTGCGCTCGGGTGGGAGCCCCTCACAGATCCTCATGCTCACGGCGTCGGGCACCATCGAGGATCGGGTGGCCGGCCTCAACATCGGCGCCGACGACTACCTCCCGAAGCCGTTCGCGTTCGCCGAGCTCACGGCACGCGTGCGGGCCCTCGGCCGGCGACGCGTCGCCGCGCCGAGCATGGTCCTCGAGCGCGGCGGGGTGCGGGTCGACCCGGCCCGCCACGACGTGTCCCGCGACGGCGAGCGGATCAACCTGACCCCGAAGGAGTTGGCCGTCCTCGAGGCGCTGCTCGCCGCCAACGGCGCCGTGGTGAGCCCCGAGACCCTGCTGGACCAGGTCTGGGACGATCATGTGGACCCGTTCACGAACGTGGTGCGGGTGACGATCATGACGTTGCGCAAGAAGCTCGGGGCGCCGCCGCTCATCGCGACGGTCGTCGGCGCGGGGTACCGGATCCCGTGACCGCTCGCCGGGGCCTGACCATCCGTCTCCGCCTCGCCTTGCTCATCGGCGCGGTGCTGATCTTCGCCGGGAGCATCCTCCTCGGCCTCACCTACGTGCTGGTGCGCCACAGCGTGAACAGCGACCCGTCCCAGGTGCGGTCCGCGATCGCGCACCGCCTCGGCGTCGACCCGAACGTGCTGCGGACCCTCCCGCGGTCGGGCACGACGCGGCCGCCGGGGGCGCACAGCCGCCGCGTCCTGTTCGAGGACGTGCAGCGCCAGATCAACAACGACAACCTGCACCGCCTCCTCGTCGAGTCCGGCATCGCGCTCGGCGTGCTCGCCGTCGGCTCCGTCGGGATCGGCTGGGTCGTCGCCGGGCGCATGCTGCGACCCATCCACACCATCACGACCGCGGCGCAGCAGCTCTCGGACGTGAACCTCCACGAGCGCATCGACCTCCACGGGCCGGCCGACGAGCTGAAGGAGCTGGCCGACACGTTCGACGCCATGCTCGAGCGCCTCGATCGGGCGTTCATGAGCCAGCAGCGCTTCGTCGCGGACGCCTCCCACGAGCTGCGCACCCCGCTCGCCGTGATCCGCACCGAGGTCGAGGTCGCGCTCGCCGACCCGCACGCCTCCCCGGCCGAGCTGCGGGCCATGGGCGAGGTGGTGCGCGACGCGACGCTGCGCAGCCAGGCGCTCGTCGACGGGCTCCTCATGCTCGCCCGCACCGGGGCGGTGGCGCCGCCCGAGACCCCGGTCGACCTCGCCGACGTCTCGGCGCGCGTCGTCGACCGGCTCGCACCCGAGGCCGACGCGCTCGAGCTGGCGCTCGACCTCAGCCTGGACCCAGCACGCGTGCGCGGCGACCGGGTGCTCCTCGAGCGGCTCGTGGAGAACCTCGTCGAGAACGCCCTGCGCTACAACGAGCACGGCGGGTGGATCTCGGTCAGCACGACCCTGGACGGCGACACGGCGTCGCTGCGCGTCGCGAACAGCGGCCCGCTCGTGCCGCCCGAGCAGGTGGCCCGTCTCTTCGAGCGGTTCCGCCGCCTCGACGACTGGACCGAGCACCCGAGTCACCGCAGCTTCGGGCTCGGCCTCTCGATCGTCGACGCCGTCGCCCGCGCCCACGGCGGGTCCGTCACCGCCGAGGCCCCACCCGACGGCGGGCTGCTCGTGATCGTCGAGCTCCCCGCGGCGGTCGTGCCGGCCGAGGCCGCCCTCGCCCGCAGCTAGGGGGCGGTGCTCAGGCCGCGGCCTTCTCGAGGACGTGGATGGCGCACGCCGAACCGAGCCCGATCACGTGGGTCAGCCCGACCTTCGCACCCTCGACCTGCCGGTCACCGGCCTCGCCGCGCAGGTGCGTCGCCACCTCGTAGAGGTTCGCGACGCCGGTCGCGCCGAGCGGGTGGCCCTTCGAGATGAGCCCGCCCGACACGTTCACCGGGATCGTGCCGTCGCGCCACGGGCCGCGCTCGTCGATGAACTTCCCCGCCTCCCCCGGCGCGCAGAGGCGCAGGTTGTCGTAGTGGATCAGCTCGGCGGTCGCGAAGCAGTCGTGCAGCTCGACGAGGTCGAGGTCCTGGGGGTCGACGCCGGACTGCTCGTACGCACGGTTGGCCGCGGCCCGCGTGAGCGTGTTCACGTCGGGCTGGACCTGGTCGGCGTCGGTCCACGGGTCCGACGTCATCACCGAGGCCGACACCTTCACGGCGCGCCGGCGCTGCTCGTCGGAGAGCGACCCGAGCCGGGCCTCCGAGACGAGGACGAGCGCGGCGGCGCCGTCACCCGTCGGGCAGCACATGAGCAGCGTGTTCGGGTACGCCATCATCTCGGCGCCCATCACCTCGTCAAGGCTGAACTGCTTCTGGTACTGCGCGAGGGGGTTCAGGGTCGAGTGGGCGTGGTTCTTCTCGGCAACCTTCGCGAACTGCTCGAAGCCGACGCCGCCGTGCTCGCCGGCGTACTCCATCCCGGCCTGCGCGAACACGCCCGGCATGAGCGTGGTGCCGAGGCGCCCCTCGACGCTCATCACCGCGCCGTAGCGCCCGGACGGCTCGTACACGTTGCGGTCCGACCGGGCCGACGCGCCGAGCAGCCCCGCCTTGCCCATCTGCTCGCAGCCCACCGCGAGGCCCATGTCCGCCTCGCCGGCCTTGATGGCCATGACGACGGAGCGGATCGCGGTCGCGCCGGTGGCGCAGGCGTTCGCGACGTTGAAGACCGGGATGCCGGTCTGGCCGATCTGCTTCTGGATGCGCTGCCCGATGCCGCTCGACGCCTCCATGAGGTTCCCGGCGCCCATCACGTCCATGTCCTGGATGCCGACCCCCCCGTCGTCGAGCGCCGCCATCGACGCCTCGGACGCCAGGTCGATGACGTCCTTGTCGCGGTAGCGACCGAACTTCGTCATCGCTGCGCCGAGGATCCAGACGTCGTTGTCGGCCATGGGTGGGCTCCTTGCTCAGGCCGGCTCGTAGGCGAAGGCGACGGCGTCGGTGCCGTCGTCGTCCGTGCCGGCGACGTAGGTGGTGAGGCGGACGGGCATCCCGACCTTCACGTGGTCGGGGTCGGGCTCGATGTTGAGCAGGTTGCCCTTCACGACGCCGCCCGCGTCGAGGTCGACGACGATCGACACGTAGGGGGTCGGGACGCCGGGCGCGGCCCGGTGCACGATCGTGAACGTGCGCACAGTGCCGGTGTTGGCGAGGCGGCGCCGCTCGAAGCCCGCCTTGCCGGATTTGGCGTCGGCGTTGCGCCGGTCGAAGTAGAGGGCGCCGCTCTCGGTCGACGCCCACGCCGTCAGGTACGGGTCGCCGTCGTCGAGGACGAGGTAGTCGACCAGCGGGATCCGGCCACTCATGCCGCGGACGCTACTCGCCGGGGCGAGATGCGAGACTGGAGCGGACGCGAGCGTGGCGGAACGGCAGACGCGCCGGGCTTAGGTCCCGGTGCCCTTCGGGGCGTGGGGGTTCGACTCCCCCCGTTCGCACGCGGCCCGCTAGCGCCCCTTCTTTCCCTTCTTTCCCTTGTTTCCCTTGTTTCCCTTGCGCCGCAGCCGCCGCTTCGGGGCCGTCTGGTCGGCCAGGATGTCCGACGCGGCGGCGTTCACGATGTCCTCGGCCGCGTCGAGCAGCGCGGCCACGTCCTCGCCGACCGGCTCGGGCTCGGGCGCCGGCTGGTGCTGGCCGAGGCTGCCGTAGTGCCACCCGGCGTCCATGCGCCGCGGCGCATAGCCGGCGCAGTCGTCTGGGCAGCGCCACGGCGCCTCGGGCGCCAGGTCCAGCTTGCAGCGGCGCACGACCTCGCCGTTCGCGTACGTGCGGCTCTCGCAGTGGCGACAGTCGACGCGCATGGGCATGCTGTCATTCTGGCCGACGGCCCCTCCGACGCGACGCCGCCCCGGCCCCGCTCAGGTCCCCTGCCGGGCGCGCCGATCATGTCTCGGATGGGGTGGAGGGCTTGCACTGATGGCCAAACACGACCGCCGACGGGCTGAGCCGCCCACTGGGGCGACGTTTGCCGAGCTCGCCGACCGGCTGCCGGTCGGGTTGTTCCTCACGGACGCGGACGGCCGCTGCCTCTACGTGAACGAGCCGTGGTGCGAGCTGAGCGGCTTCACGCTGGCGCAGGCGCGCGACTGCGGCTGGGACGAGGCGGTCCACCCGGATGACCTGCCGTCCGTGCGACGCGCTTGGCAGCGCTTCGCCGAGGGCGAGGACCGCCTCGTCATGGAGTTCCGCTTCAATCGCGCCGACGGGCGTCCCCAGCGGGTGCGCGTCCTCGTGCGCGGCGAGCGTCACCGGGACGGCCGCCTCCGACGCTGCATCGGCACGGTCACCGAACTCACCGACCAGCGCGCCCACACCACGCTGCTCGCCCAGCTCGTCGACCGGATCTCGGACATGATCGTCGTGCTCGACGCGGCGGGCACCGTCCGATGGGTGAACGACCGCGCCGAGCTCTTTCTCGGACGCAGCCGTGCCGAGTGCCTCGGGGTCTCCGTGCTGGAGCTCATCCACCCGGAGGACCGCGCGAGCTCGGCCGAGCGGCTCACCGCCGCCCGCGAGATGAGCGCGAGGAACCCGCCGCCCGGGATCGTCCCGCCACCCCAGCGCCTGCGGGCGCGCGCCGGCGGCGGCGAGTACCGCGAGGTCGAGTGCGTCGCCACGAACCTCCTCGACGAGCCCTCGGTGCGGGGAATCGTCATCGTCGCCCGGGACCTCACCGAGCGCGAGACGCTCGAGCGGCGCGTCGACGAGCTGGAGCGGGCGTTCACGACGGCGTTCCGCTACTCCCCTGTCGGGCGCGCCATCGTCGGACTCGACGGTCGCTGGCTCGAGGTGAACGAGGCGTTCACGACGATGCTCAGCCGCACGGCCGAGGAGCTCATCGGGACGGCGGGAATCGACACCGTCCACCCCGACGACCGCCAGCACGCGCGGGCGCAGCTGATCCAGCTCGTGAACCGGACCACCGACCGGGTGACGCTCGACGTCCGGTTCCTCCGTGCCGACGGCGACATCGTGTGGACCCGCTTCACCGTGTGGCAGGTGCTCGACCCCGACGGCGCACCCCAGTATTACGCCGCGGACGTCACCGACGTCACCGAGGTGCGCGCCGCCCGCGAGGCCGAGGAGCGCGCCCACCGAGAGCTGCGCTTCCTGCTCGAGCGCTCCGCCGACGCGGTCGTCGTCCTCGACGGCGAGGGCCAGATCACCTACATGAGCCCGGCGAGCGAGCGTGTCTTCGGCCGGCCCGCCCGGGCGTTCGTCGGTGAGTACGTAGCCGGGCTCGTGCACCCCGACGACCTCGAGGCGGTGGCCCAGAAGATGGTGCAGGTGATCGCCGAGCCGGGCGCGACCGACGTCTTCAGCTGCCGGGTGCTGCACCAGGACGGGACGTACCGCTGGGTCGAAGGAGTCGCGCGCAACCTGCTCGACGACCCCGACCTGCCCGGGGTGGTCATCAACGTCCGCGACATCACCGAGCGGGTCGAGACCGAGGCGACGCTGCACGACACCCAGGCCCGCTTCGAGGCTCTCGTCGAGCACGCGTCGGACCTCGTCACGGTGAACGACCTCGAGGGGACGCTCACCTACGCGAGCCCGTCGGCGAAGAACGTACTCGGCTACGACCCGGGCGAGCTCGTCGGCCACTCGGCCCGCGACCTCATGCACCCCGACGACATCGCCCGGGTCGAGCAGGAGGCGTTCGCACAGTTCGACAAGGGCGTCGCCGAGCCCATCCAGTACCGGGCCCGCCACCGCGACGGCACCTGGCACAACCTCGAGTCGATCATCACCGACCTGACGACGGAGCCGTCGGTGTCGGGCACCGTCACGAACGCCCGGGACGTCACCGAACGGACGGCCGCCGAGCGCCGCGCCAACGACCTCGTCGAGATCCTCGAGGCCACCTCGGAGCTCGTCGTCGTCTCCGACGCCACCGGGAACATCGTCTACGTGAACCGCTCAGCGCGCGCGCTGCTCGGCGCCTACGAGGGCCAGCACGTCACCGAGCTGTCGTCGGACCCCACCCTCGAGCGGCTCCGGACCGAGATCATGCCGGCCGCCCGCCAGCGCGGCGCCTGGACCGGCGAGCTCGACCTCGTCGATGCCTCGGGCGGCGCGATCCCGGTGGCGACGACCGTGCAGGTGCTGCGCGACGACCAGGGCAACGTGTCGCGGATCGCGACCGTGGCGCACGACATCACCGAGCTGAAGGCGGCGCAGCGTCGCCTCGAGTTCGAGGCGACCCATGACTCCCTGACCGGGCTGCCGAACCGGGCGCTGTTCCGCGAGATCGGCGAGCGCGCCATCGCCCGCGCCGGGCGTACCGATGAGGAGCTCGCGGTGCTGTTCCTCGACCTCGACGGCTTCAAGCTCGTGAACGACAGCTACGGCCACGACGTCGGCGACCTGCTGCTCGGCGGGGTGGCCCGTCGCCTCCGCGACACGGTGCGGGCCGGCGACATGCTCGCCCGTCTCGGCGGCGATGAGTTCGTCATCCTCTGTGAGCACCCCCGCGGTGAGCCGGCGATGCTCGAGCTGTCCGAGCGCATCATCGAGACCGTGTCGCAGCCGACCACCATCGAGGGCTACGAGGTGCGCGTCGGGTTGAGCATCGGCATCGCGTTCTCGCACGGCGCCGAGAAGGGCGTCGTGGAGCTGATCCGCGACGCCGACGTGGCGCTGTACCGGGCGAAGCATCAGGGCCGGGGCCGCGCCGAGGTCTACGACGAGACGCCGGCCGGCGCGGCCGATTAGCCGAGCCAGCCCTCGGCGCGCCCGAGGAGGAACCGGCTGACCGCGAGGCAGCAGTCGAGCAGCTCGCAGGACACGGCGTCGCCGTCGCGGATGCGCAGCAGCGACACCTTCTGGTGCGCGACGACACGCAGGGCCCGCTCGGTCGCCTCCGTCGCGGACGGGATCGAATCGATCGCCGACACCTCGAGGGGCAGCTCGGGCCCGCCGATGCCGGCGAGGTCGGTGGCGAGGACGAGCAGGTCCGGGTCCTGGGGCAGCGGCGGGAGCCCCCACGTGAAGTTCAGCGGGAACTCGTACTCGTCGGGCGGGTCCTCGCCCTCCGGGCGGGCCATCACCGCGTCCTCGAAGCCGAGCAGCACCCTCGGGTCGATCTCGAGCGACAGGTAGAGGTCGACGGGCCCCTCGCACCCCTCCTCGGGGTGGAGGTCGACCTCCCAGGTCTGGCGCAGCGAGTAGCTCTCGACGAAGTGGCGCTCGTCGTGCACGTGGAAGGCGTGCTCGACGGCGTGGTCCTTCAGGTCGGCGACGAACCCCGCGACGTCGATGACGGCCACGTCAGACCTCCTCGCGGCGGTCGGGCCCGTCCCCAGGGTCGAGGTGCCCGGCCTGGTCGAGGATGCTGAGGCCCTCGGCGAGGGTACGGAACGCGGCGCCGCGGTGCGAGCACGCGTCCTTCTCCTCCGGCGCGAGCTCGGCGAACGTGCGGCCGTCGCTGGCGTCGGGCAGGAAGACGGGGTCGTAGCCGAACCCCCGCGTGCCTCGCCGGGCGCTGGCGATCATCCCCTCGGCGCTGCCGATCGCGGCGAGCTCGCGCCCGTCGGGGAACACGGCGACCGCGACGGTGACGAAGCGCGCCCGCCGGGCCTCGAGCGGCACGCCGTCGAGGCGGGCCAGGAGCAGCGTCACGTTGTCGTCGTCGGTCGCGTCGGGTCCGGCGAAGCGCGCCGAGCGCACGCCGGGCTTCCCGTCGAGCGCGTCGACCTCGAGGCCGGTGTCGTCGGCGATCGCCGCCTCGCCCGTCGCGTCGCGCACGGCGCGAGCCTTCAGCCGGGCGTTCTCCTCGAGGGTGTCCCCCGTCTCGTCGACCGCCGCGAAGTCGGCCGGTCGGGACACGCACTCGAGGTCGAGCCCGGCGGCGCGGAGGATGGCGTCGATCTCCCGGGCCTTGCCGGCGTTGGTGGTGGCGAGCACGAACCGCATCCGCCTCAGCGGGGTCGCGGCGGGGGCGGCTCGGCGACGAGGGCCCGTTGGAGGGCGAGCAGCTCACCGATGCCGGTCTCGGCGAGCCCGAGCAGGTCGTCGAGCTCGCCGCGCGAGAACGGCGCCCCTTCGGCGGTGCCCTGGACCTCGATGAAGCGGCCGCTGGCGGTCATGACCACATTCATGTCGACCTCGGCGTTCGAATCCTCGGCGTAGTCAAGGTCGAGGCACGCGAGGGCGTCGACAACGCCGACCGACACCGCGGCGCACGCGTCGGTCAGGGGATGCGCGGTGAGTCGTCCCGTCGCGACCAGGCGGCTGCACGCGTCGTGGAGGGCGACGTAGGCCCCGCAGATCGACGCCGTGCGGGTCCCGCCGTCGGCCTGGAGGGCGTCGCAGTCGAGCGTGATCGTGACCTCGCCCATCGTGTCCAGGTCGGTGACGGCGCGCAGCGACCGGCCGATGAGCCGCTGGATCTCCTGGGTGCGGCCCGACTGGCGGCCGCGCTTGGCCTCCCGCTCGCTGCGCTCGGTGGTCGAGCCGGGCAGCATCGAGTACTCGGCGGTGACCCAGCCCCGACCGGAGCCGCGCAGCCATCCCGGCACCCGGTCCTCGGTCGAGGCCGTGCAGAGCACGCGGGTGCGGCCGAACTCGACCAGCACCGATCCCTCGGCGAACTCGGTGTAGTCGCGCGTGAACGTGATGGGGCGCAGCTCGTCGGGCTCGCGACCGTCGTGGCGGGGGCTCACGGGCGCATCCTCAGATCGTCGTCGTCTGGCCGGGCTCGGCGAGCAGCACCGGCTCGCCGTACGCCGCGGAGCCTTCGGCGACCGCCGCCTGACGGTCCAGGAGCGGCCAGAGATGGGTGAGCATGAGTCGCTTCGCGCCGGCGGCACGGGCCGCGCGGCCCGCCTCCTTCGCCGACAGGTGGATCGGCGCCGGCTTCTCGTCGTGGAGGTAGGTCGCCTCGGACAGCACGAGGTCCGCGCCGCCGGGGAACGCCTCGACGCTCCACCCCGGCCCGGTGTCGGAGGTGTATACGAGGCGCGAGCCGTTCGCCGACAGCTCGACGGCGTACGTGGGCGGCGGATGGTCCGTGCGGGAGAAGTGCAGCGTGAGCGTCCCGACCTTGACCTCGGTGTCGCTGTCGATCGTGCGCCACGAGAACGCGTCGCCCCAGTCGCCCTGCACGAGCGCGCCGAGCTGGTCGCCCAAGCCCGCCGGCGCGTAGATCGGAAGCCCCGTGCGGCCGATGGCGTAACGCAGCATGACGTGCAGCCCGTACACGTCGACGACGTGGTCGGGGTGGCCGTGGGTGAGCACGACCGCCGAGAGGTCCTCGACGGGGACATGACGCTGCAGCGCCCCGAACGTGCCGGTGCCGCAGTCGATCCAGACCTGGCTGTCGCCGTCGCGCACGAGGTAGCCGCTGCACGCCCGGCCGTCCGCGCCGTTGTAGGAGCCCGAGCACCCGAGCACCGTCAGCTCCACGACCACGGCTCCACGACGTCGACCTCCGGCCCGAGGAACCGCGCGCCGAGGCGACGGAACTGCGCCGGGTCCCCGCTCGTCACGAAGCGGGGGGCCGTGGGCGAGGCGGCCGGCCGTGACACGCCGAGCCGCCCGCGGACCTCGAACGCGGTCTCGTCGGCGCTCGACACCAACACCACGTCGCGGCCCATGACGTCGCCGATGGTACGGGCCAACAGTGGGTAGTGCGTGCAACCGAGCACCAGCGTGTCCACCCCGGCGGACCGCAGCGGGGCGAGCAGCCGCTCCGCGAGCACGTGGACCTGGTCCGATTCGACGTCGCCGGCCTCGACGAACTCCACGAAGCCGGGGCAGGCCGCGCAGGTGAGCACCAGCGTCGGGTCCAGCCGGGCCGCGACCCGCTGGTACGCGCCCGAGGCGATCGTGCCGACCGTGCCGATCACCCCGACGCGCCGCGAGCCGGTCACGCGCTGGGCGGCCCGCAGCCCGGGCTCGATGACGCCGAGCACCGGGACGGGCAGTCGGTCGGCCAGCGTGTCGAGCGCCGCCGCGGCGGCGCTGTTGCAGGCGACGATCACGGCGCGGGCGCCGCGGTCCACGAACACGTCGCCGATCTCGAGCGCGTACTTCAGCACCTCCTC
>DATDGU010000253.1:0-2729 GCA_036521915.1 Acidimicrobiia bacterium
GTCGGCAGGGACCGGCCGGCCGGGTCGGCGTCGTCGTAGAAGAAGACCGGCACCGCCAGCTCTTCGGCGAGGTGCGCCCCGGCGCGGTGGGCCGCCGCCACGGCGGTGTTGGCGGGCTGGCCGAGGGCGACGAAGGGCACGACGTCGACGACGCCGAGCCGGGGGTGGACGCCCTCGGGCCGGGTGGCGAGGTCGAGGTGCGCGGCGGCCGCGGCGGCGAGCGCCAGCGCGGCCGACTCGGCGTCGCCGTCGGCGGGTCCCGCGAGGGTGAACACCGACCGGTCGTGGTCCGTGTCCGCGTGGCGGTCCAGCAGCGCCTCGCCGCACGCCGCCGCGAGCGCGTCGAGCGCGGGGCCGGCGCCGGCCGCGATGTTCACGACGCACTCGAGCACGCAGCCAGCCTCCCAGAAGGGAACTGACTACACCCCCATTAGGGTCTCGGCGGTGCGGATCGGCTTGGCGCTGCCCCAGTACGACTACTCGGTGCCGGGCGAGTCGCCGCTGCGTTTCGAGACCATCGTCGAGCACGCCCAGCGCGCCGAGGCCTGGGGCTACGACTCGTTGTGGCTCTCCGACCACCTCTTCTTGGACCTCGCGAAGTACGGCGGGCCGCCGACGCGCTACGGAGCGTTCGAGCCGCTCGCCACCCTCGCCGCGCTCGCGTCGCACGTCTCCCGACCCCGGCTCGGGACGCTCGTGCTGTGCGAGGCGCTCCGGCCGCCCGTCGTGCTGGCCAAGACCCTCGCGACGCTCGACCGGGTGTGCGGGGGGCGCCTCGACGTCGGCCTCGGCGCGGGCTGGTACGAGCCGGAGTATGCCGCGATCGGCCTGCCGTTCCCGAGCGCCGGCGTGCGGGTGACGCGGCTGAAGGAGGCCACCGAGATCGTCGGCGGACTGCTCGGCGGGGAGCCGCTCACCTATCCCGGCACCTATCTGCAGGCGCACCGGGCGGTCATCGACCCGCCGGCGGAGCAGACCCCGCGGCCCCCGCTGTTCGTCGGGGGCAAGGGCGACCGCGTCATCCGCACCGCGGTCGACGTCGCCGACGGCTGGAACACCTGCTGGGTCTGGACGCCGGGGGAGTACGCGCGCCGCCTCGACGTCGTGCGCGCCGCGTGCGAGGACGCCGGTCGCGACCCGGACCAGTTCTGGCGCTCGCTCGGGCTCTACGCGCTCGTCGGCGAGGACGAGCGCGACCTCGCGCGGCGCTTCGAGCGGCTTCGAGCGGCGACCCCCGCCGGCGTGCTCGACGGTGTCACGCTCGACGAGTGGCGCGCGGGCCGGCTCGTCGGGACGGTCGAGCAGGTGCGGGAGCAGCAGGCCGAGTGGGCCGACCTGGGCGTGGAGACGCTCATCGTCGGCGCCGGTGCGGTGCCCTTCCAGGTCGGGGCGCTCGACGACGTCGAGCTGCTCGCCACCGCCCTGACAGGGTCCCGGGTCGGGTGACCGGGCCCGGCGAGGGGAGGTCCCGGTGTCGTTCGGGTCGACGGCGCTGCTCATCGTCCTCGTCGTGGTCTGCGCCCTGCTCGTCGTCGCCCGGGTGGCCCGGCGGGCCCGGCGGGCCGGCGACCCGCCCCCCTCCGGTCCCGGCGACGGGGAGGACGAGGCCCCGCGGGGGTAGCGGCCCGGGAACCCAACCCGCTGCCCCCGTCGTTCTGGCTGATGGCTGACGGCGTCCCCACGTGGGAAGAGGTGGCCCGGGACCACGGGGCCTTCCTCTTCAGCGTGGCGTACCGCCTGGCCGGCAACGCAGACGACGCACAGGATCTCGTGCAGGAGGCGCTCGTCCGGGTCCGACGAGGGCTCGAGCGCTACGAGCCGGGATCCCTCGAGGGGTGGCTGGCCCGCATCGTGACCAACGTGTTCCTGGACGAGATGCGCCGGCGGCGCCGGCGTCCTGCCGACGCGCTCCCGGACGACCCCGAGCGGGTCCTGCCGACCACGCCCGGCGCGGACGAGGCGAGCCAGGAGCTGTCCGAGGAGATCCAGCACGCCCTCGCCGAGATCCCCGAGGACTTCCGTGTGCCGGTCGTGCTCTGCGACGTCGCCGATCAGTCCTACGAGCAGATCGCCGTCGCGCTGCGCATCCCCGTCGGCACGGTGCGGTCCCGCATCCACCGCGGCCGGCGCATGCTCCGCGCCGCGCTCACCGCGGAGGGCGCGGCATGAGCCCGCGCCGGTCCGAGGACCTGCTCTCGGCCTACGTCGACGGCGAGCTCGACACCGCCACCCGCGCCAAGGTCGAGGCTCGTCTCGAGCGGTCGGCGTCGTGGCGGGCGGTGCTCGAGGAGATCCGCGCCGCGAAGCGAGCCGTGCGCGACCTCCCGGTGCTCGACCTGCCGGCGGACGCGTGGGAGCAGCTCCTCGCCCGGGTCGCGCTCGACGAGCCCGTGGCGGCACCACCGCCCCCGCCACCGGTGTTCGCCTGGCCGCGCACCTGGCGCGACCGGTTCCGCGACCGGCCGGTCCGCTGGGCCGGCTCGATCGCCGGAGCGGCCGCCGCGGTGGTCGTGGTGGCCGCGCTGGTGCTGCCCGGCCCGCACGAGATCACGCCGAAGGTGAGCGCGTTCAGCACCGAGCACCAGACCCGGACCTCGATCGCCGGTGACCCGGTGAGCGCCCTCGCCGGGGTCGAGATGCTGCACGGGATGGGCCGATGAGCCGGACCCGCTGGGCGTCGCTCGGCATCGCCGCGGTGACCGTCGCGACGGTGGTCGGGCTCGGCCCGT
>DATDGU010000254.1:0-12501 GCA_036521915.1 Acidimicrobiia bacterium
ATGGGGGCGATCCGCAAGGTGCGCGCCGCGAAGGCCGACCAGGACCTCAAGGCGGTCACGTTCTTCCCCGCCGGGTGCGTGCCCCAGGTGCCGGTCGACGACCCGAAGGCGTACGCGCTCTACGCGGCGTGCGTCGACCTCGACCTCGCGGTCGTGGTGAACGCGGGGATCGCCGGGCCGCGCGTCCCGTCGGACTGCCAGCACGTCATGCGCTTCGACCGGGTCTGCTACGACTTCCCCGAGCTGCGCATCGTGATGCGCCACGGTGCCGAGCCGTGGGAGGAGCTCGCGGTGAAGCTCATGCTGAAGTGGCCCGGCCTGCACTACATGACGTCGGCGTTCGCGCCCCAGTACTACCCGAAGGCGGTCATCGACTACGCGAACACCCGCGGCACGGACAAGGTGATGTACGCCGGCTACTACCCGATGGGGCTCTCGCTCGAGCGCATCTTCGACGAGCTGCCCCACGTGCCGCTGCGCGACCACGTGTGGGAGCCCTTCCTTCGCGACAACGCCCGCCGAGTGTTTCAGCTGTAGCGATGGACGACCGCTACCTCCTGCTGTCCGCCGACTGCCACGCCGGCGCGTCGATGGACGCCTACCGCGAGTATCTCGACCCCGAGTGGCTCGAGGACTTCGACGCGTGGCGGGGCAGGTACTCGAACCCCTTCCGGGACCTGCAGGCCGGCGGGCGGACCCGCAACTGGGACACCGAGCGGCGCGAGGCCGAGCTCGAGGCCGACGGCGTCGTCGGCGAGGTGCTGTTCCCCAACACCGTCCCGCCGTTCTTTCCGACGGGCGCGGTGATCGCCCGCCCGCCGGGCGCCGACGCCTACCCGCGCCGCCTCGCCGGGATCCGGGCGCACAACCGCTGGCTCGTCGACTTCTGCGCCGAGGCGCCCGGCCGACGCGCCGGCGTCGCGCAGCTGTTCGTGAACGACGTGGACGACGCGGTCGCCGACGTCCGCTGGGCACGGGAGCACGGCCTGGCGAGCGTGCTGCTGCCCGGCAACCCGGACGACACCGACCAGCCGCCCTACTACGACCCCGTCTACGACCCGCTGTGGTCGGCGTGCGAGGACCTCGACATGCCGATCACTCACCACTCGGGGCAGGGCTCTCCGGACTACGGGCGCTCCGCCGCCGCCGGGGTGATGTGGATCGTCGAGACGACGTGGTTCTCGCACCGGCCGCTGTGGCAGCTCATCATGGGCGGCGTCTTCGCGACGCACCCGAGGCTGCGCTTCGTGCTCACCGAGTCGGGCTGCGCGTGGATCCCGGACACGCTCCGCATGCTCGACGGCTTCCACGCCCAGATGGCCTCGGGGCGCATCGGGGAGCTGAAGTACACCGAGGAGGAGCGCCTCCAGCTCACCCCGAGCGAGTACTTCGCCCGCAACTGCTCCGTCGGCGTGAGCTTCCCGAGCCCCTCCGAGGCGCAGGCCATGCGCCGCGTCGGGCTCGACCGGGTCATGTGGGGCAGCGACTACCCGCACCACGAGAGCACCTACCCGCACACCACCGAGGGCCTGCGCCGGGCGTTCGCCGACTGGGACCCGGCCGAGGTGCGCCGGGTGACGAGCGAGAACGTCGCCGCACTCTACGGCTTCGACGTTGACGCGCTCGCGCCGATCGGGGCGCGCGTCGGGCCTCGCGTCGACGAGGTGCGGGTCGCGCTCGACGAGGTCCCGACCAACTCGGCCAGCCCGGCGTTCACCCGCCGCTAGGCGCCCAGGGCGCCGCGGCGTACTCGTCGCGCAGCTTCGTCTTCACGATCTTGCCGGTCGCGGCGCGGGGCATGTCGTCGCGCAGCTCGAGCTGCTCGGGGATCTTCTGGGTCATGAGCCCGGCGTCGCGACAGAACGCGGCGAGCTCGTCGAAGGTGAGCGGCTCCGCGCCGGCGGCGGTGAGCACGACGGCGCAGACCCGCTCGCCGCGCGCCGCGTCGGGCAGGCCGATCACCGCGACGTCCTGCACCTTCGGGTGCGTGTAGAGGAGGTCCTCGATCTCCTTCGCGCTGATGTTCTCGCCCTTGCGGACGATCACGTCCTTCAGCCGGCCGGTCACCACGACGTGGCCGTCGGCCCGCAGCCTCCCGAGGTCGCCGGTGCGGAAGAACCCGTCGGCGTCGAACGCCTCGGTGGTGAGCGCCGGGTCGGTGTAGCCGCGGCACACCATCGGGCCCCGGACGCGGATCTCGCCCTCCGCGTCGGGTCCGGCGGGCGCACCGTCGAGGCCGACGACGCGCACCTCGCAGTCGACGACCGGCTTGCCGTCGGTGTGCGCGAGCTGCTCGTCGGTGTCGTGGGGGGAGCCCTGGGCGATCATCGGCACCTCGGTCATCCCGTAGCCGTGGGCGATGCCCCGCCCGCCGATATCGCGCTGCACCTCGAAGTGCAGCTCGGGCGGCTTCGGCGCGCCGCCCCCCGACATGAGCCGCAACGTCGGAAGGATCGGCTCGCCGGGGTGGGCCCGCTGCTCGGCGAGGAAGGCCTGGTAGAAGGCGGTGCTCCCGCCGACCATCGTGACGCCGTGGCGGCGGAACACGGCGAGCGTCTCCGGCGCCGAGAACGCCTCGATCAGCACGGCCGAGACGCCGAGCGAGAGCGCCGCGACCAGGTAGTCGGGGCCGCCGATGTGGGCGTACGGGAAGGCGATCGACCCGACGTCCTCGGGCGACAGATCGAGCGCGACAGCGAGGCCCCACCCGCCGGCGAGGAGCGACCCGTCGGTGTGGCACACCCCCTTCGGGTCGGCCGTGCTGCCCGACGTGTAGTAGGTCCAGCACACCGGCGCCTCGCCGCGGACGACGGGCGCGGCGGGCAGGCCGGCCGGGTCGGCGTCGGGGAGCCCGTCGTCGACGACGTCGATCGCCGGCGGGTCGTCCATCCCCTCGGTCACGCGCGCCGCAAGCTCGCGGTAGTCGAAGCCCCGGAACTCGCCGGGGATGAAGAAGCGCCGCGCCCGGGTCTGGCGCAACGCGAAGCCAACCTCGCGGTCGCGGTACAGGTGGATGATCGGGTTCTGCACCGCGCCGAGGCGACACAGCGCGCCCGAGAGCACGATCGTGTCGATCCGGGTCGGCAGCTGCCACGAGACCGGCGTCCCCTCGGTGACGCCCCGCGCCGCGAGGCCGGCGGCCACGCGCTCGGCGCGGTCGCGGTACGCGCCGAACGCGAGCGTGCGGTCCGCCTCGTCGATGAGCATCGGGTGCTCGGGCGAGGCCGCGGCGCGCCGCTCGATGAGCTCCCAGAGCGTGCGCGCCCCCCTGACCGTCGGCACGGTCGTGAACCTACCGGGTGTGCCGGCCGGGCCCGGGCGTGGCGCGGCCCGCGTGACAGACTGCCGCGTATGCCAACGCTGAACCGGGTGCTGGCGACGACGCCGGTCGAGTCCCTCGACGACTACCGCGCCGCGGGCGGTGGGCAGGCGCTCGAGGCGTGCCGGCGCGACCCGGGCGAGATCACCGACATCGTCGAGGCCTCCGGGATCGGCGGGCGCGGCGGCGCCGGGTTCTCCGCAGGCCGCAAGTGGCGCACGGTCGCGTCGATGGAGTCCCCGCTCTTCCCCGCCGCGGTGGTGGTGAACGCCGCCGAGGGGGAGCCGGGCTCCTTCAAGGACCGGGCGATCATCCGCGCCAACCCGTACCACCTCCTCGAGGGCGCGCTCGTCGCGGCGCGCGCCGTCAGCGCCGACCGCGTCGTGATCGGCATGAAGCGCACCTTCACCCAGGAGGTGCCGCGGATGCAGCGGGCCCTCGACGAGGTCCGCGCCGCCGGCTGGGCCGACGGGCTCGCCCTCTCCGTCTTCGCCGGGCCGAGCGAGTACCTCTACGGCGAGGAGACGGCGCTGCTCGAGACGATCGACGGCCGCTACCCGTTCCCCCGCATCGCGCCCCCCTACCGGCGCGGCGTCGAGGAGGTCGTCGAGCACCCCGGCGACGTCACGGCGAACAGCGCCTCGGCCGCCCACGTCGAGATGGCGGCGAAGGGCGGCGAGTCGGTCGCGCCGCCGACGCTGGCGAGCAACGTCGAGACCTACGCCAACGTGCCGGGCATCTGCGTCCACGGGGCCGACTGGTTCCGCTCGGCGGGCACGGACCAGTCGCCGGGGACGATCGTGTGCACGATCACCGGCCGCACGCAGCGTCACGGCGTCGCCGAGTTCCCGATGGGCACGCCGCTGCGGGAGGTGATCGAGACGATCGGCGGCGGCGCCGAGGCCGGCCACCGGTTCACCGCCGCGCTCTCGGGCGTGTCGAACCCGATCCTGCCCGCCGAGCTGCTCGACACGCCGATGTCCCACGAGGCGATGCGGGCGCTCGGCAGCGGGCTCGGCACCGGCGGCTACATCCTCTTCGACGACCGCGACGACCTCGTCGCCGTCGCCGCCGGTGTGTCGCGCTTCCTCGCCGTCGAGTCCTGCGGCCAGTGCACGCCCTGCAAGCAGGACGGCTTCGCGATCTCCGAGCTGCTCCACAAGGTGGTGCGCTCCGAGGGCACCGACGACGACCTCGAGTCCCTCGACGGGCTGCTCGACCGGGTCACCGAGAGCGCGCGCTGCAACCTCGCCTACCAGCAGCACGACGTGGTGGACAGCGTCCTCGAGCTGTTCCTCGACCGGTTCCAGGACCACGTCACGGGCACGCTCGCCGGGGTCGAGCCCGAGCCGATCGTGCCGATCCTCGACATCGTCGACGGGCGCGCCGTGCTCGACCTCCACGCGGCGACGAAGCAGCCCGACTGGGGCTTCGATGAGGAGTGGAGCGGCAAGAGCCCGGCCGACCGCCTCGACGACCACCGGGCGCACGAGGCGCTCTGAGCCGCGGCGGGCGAGGCCCCGCCTAGGGCCAGGTGAGCGCGAAGTAGATGGCGGTGGAGATCCCGACGACGAGGCAGTAGACGGCGAACGGGGTGAGCGTGCGCGTCTCGAAGAAGCGCATGAGGAACCGCACCGCGAGGTAGGCGGTGAAGCCGGCGCAGAGGCTGCCGACGAGGATCTGGCCCCGGACCTGGTTGCCGTTCACCCCCGCGAAGTCGGGGATCTTGTACACGCCCGCCGCGAGGATGATCGGCGTCGCGAGCAGGAACGAGAACTTCGCGGCGTCCTCGTGGTCGAGACCCCGCACCAGCCCGGCGACCATCGTGATCCCGGAGCGCGAGATCCCGGCCATGAGCGCGAACACCTGGGACACGCCGATGATCCCGGACTCCTTGAAGTCCATCGTGTCGAGGCGCCGGCTCCCCTCGTCGTTGACGCCCTTCGCCATCGCGAGGGCGTGGACCTCCTGGCGGCGCCGCACCCGCTCGCCGACGAGGAGGATCACGCCGTTCACCGTGAGCAGGATCGAGGCCAGGACGGGGGTGGCGAGGACCGTCCGGAGGTCGTGCTCGAGCAGCAGTCCCATGATCCCGGCGGGGATCGTCGCGACGACGAGCAGCCAGGCGAGCCGCTCGTCGCTCGTCTCGATCCGGCGGGTCCGCAGCGTCCGGAAGAACCCGCCGATGATGCGCGCCCAGTCGGCCCGGAAGTACCAGAGGAGCGCGAGCGCGGTCGCGACGTGGAGGCCGACGAGGAACGCGAGGTAGAAGCCCTCCTTGGCCGACTCGGCGTTCACGACCGAGTGCCAGCCGAGCAGCGCCGGCACGATCACCGAGTGGCCGAGGCTCGAAACCGGGAACAGCTCGGTCACGCCCTGGAGCAGGCCGATGATGATCGCCTGGGCGTAGCTGATCACGCCGTGACGCTAACCCGTCCCCTCTGAGGCGCCCGGGACGGGTGACGGGGCGCGCTCGAACGACCCGACGAGCTCCCAGAGGGTCGCCTTCAGCTCGTCGAGGCGCGCCGCGCCGAGGTGCTCGGCGAAGCCGCGGTCGATCGCCTCGACGATCGCCTCCGACGCGGCAGCCGCGGCGCGCCCCCGCTCGGTGAGCACGACGAGCTTCGCCCGCTTGTCGTCGGGATCGGGCACGCGGGCGGCGTAGCCGCCGCCCTCGAGATCGTCGACCATCAGCGTCACCGCCTGCTTCGTCACCCGGGCGTCGGCCGCCATGTCGGTGATCCGCCGACCGCCGCCGCGCAGCAGCGCGAACACGACCTGGTGCATCGGGCGCAGGTCGCCGAACCCGGCCTGGGCGAGCTCCCTCCGGGTCCGATCGGTGAGGCCCCGCACCAGTCGCCGGGCCAGGACCCCGACCCGCACCGGCGGGTTGCTCGACTCCGCCATTTCAGTCAATCTCCTTGACAATGTAGTCAATCAACTGTACTACTGGGACATGGCATCCCCGACGACCGCACCGCCCCCCTCGCGGCACCCCTGGCGGGCCGGCCTGACCGGGCTGGCCCTGGCGTCCTCGGTGGTGTGGGCCACCGGGACGGCCTCCGCCACGACCCCCCACGCCGACGGGGGTGACGCGGCCGGCCAGCTCACCTTCGGGGGGCGGGTCCGCACCTATCTCGTGCACCGCCCGCCGGGGTTCCACGCGGGCCTGCCGGTCGTGCTCGCCTTCCACGGCGGCGGCGGCACCACGGCCGGGATGGCGCGCATCAGCGGCCTCGACGCGGTTGCGGACGCGCACGGCTTCGTCGTCGTCTATCCCCAGGGGGTCGGGAACAGCTGGGCGGGCGGGAAGGGCGACACCCCGGCCGACGAGGCGGGCGTCGACGACGTCGGCTTCGTCCACGCGCTCATCGACCAGCTCGCCGCGCAGGACGGGATCGACACCACCCGAGTCGTCGCCACCGGGCTCTCGAGCGGCGGCTTCATGACCCAGCGCCTCGGCTGCCAGCTCGCCCCCCGCATCGCCGGGATCGCGCCGGTCGCGGCCACGCTCATCGGGACCATCGCCCAGACGTGCGCGCCGAGCGTCCCGATGCCCGTCCTCGAGATCCAGGGCACCGCCGACCCCCTCGTCCCCTACGGCGGCGGGCACGTGCGCGGGCGCGGCCCCGGCGGGCAGCCGACGCTCTCCGCGCCCGCGACGATCGCCCACTGGGCGCAGGTGAACGGCTGCACCGCGCCGCCCCAGACCGCGGCGCGGCCCGTCGCGGTGCGCGACGGCACACGGGTGCGCACCGACACGTATCGCTGCCCGGGCGGCCCCGTGGTCCTCTACACCGTGATCGGCGGTGGCCACACCTGGCCGGGCGGCGAGCAGTACCTGCCGGTGCGCGTCGTCGGGCGCACCAGCCGCCAGTTCGACGCGAGCGAGACGATGTGGTCGTTCTTCGCGTCGCTGCCCCCGCGGGCCGGCGCGCTCAGGCGGTGAGCGCGCTGACCCCCAAGAGCGCCAGCGAACGCCGGACGCGCATCGTGTGACCTCCCGCCCAATGCGGTCAGCGGACTGTAGCGGTGGTCCCGAACAGGACGCCGGAGCCCGGAAAGAGGTCAGGCCGACGCGGCGAGCGGCTGGTCGGCGAAGGCGCCGAACGACGCGTTCGTCAGCACGGCGCCGTCCTCGTCGACGAGGAGCCCGGACGCGCCGAGCTCCTCGAGCAGCGCCGCGCCCGCCGACAGGCCGGCGAGGAACGCGGCCTTGGCGAGCGCCTCGGCCTGCCAGCCGGTCGCGGCGATCGCGGTCGCCGCGACGACGGCGCCCGCCGCCGGGCGACCCGACGCCGGGTCGATGAGGTGGTGGGCGGTCCCGTCGCGCGTCGCCCAGCGGCGACGGAGCCGGCTCGAGGTGGCGACCGCCCCGCCGTGCAGGTGCACGACGGCGACGGGGTCGGGCCGCGTCGGGTGCTCGACGGCGATCGCCCACGACGCGGCGGGTGGCGTGCCCGCGACGCGCACGTCGCCGCCCAGGTTCACGCACGCCCCGTCGGCACCCGCCGCGAGGAGCTCGGCGACGACGAGGTCCGCCGCGAGGCCCTTGCCGATCCCGCCCGGGTCGAAGCCCGTCCCGTGCGGGAGCCGCACGGTGCGGGTCGCGGCGTCGAGCTCGATGCCGGCGCAGCCCCGGGTGAGCGTCGTCTCGGCCGGCACACCGACGGCCGGCCGCGCGTCGAAGCTCGTCGTGTAGCCGGCCCGCAGGACGTCGCCGAGCACCGTCGGGTCGCAGCGGCCCGCGGTGAGGCGCCACGCGTCGACGCCGCGGGTGACCAGCTCGAACGTGTCCGGCGACACGACGCGCGGCTCGCCGTCGGCCGCGTTGAGCCGGCTCACCTCGCTCGTCGGGAGGAACCGGCTCCAGCGCGCCTCGAGCTCCCCGACGCGTGACCGGGCGAGCGCGAGGAGCGCCGGGTGGTCGCCCACGACATACACGCGGGCGTCGCTGCCCATGGCCCGGAAGGCGTCAGCTCGCATGGCTCGAGGTCACGGTCGAGGAGCTGCTCGAGGAGGCGGGCGACGCCGCCACGGTGCTGGACGAGGAAGAGGAAGACGACGAAGAAGAGGAGGTGCTCGACCCCGACGTCGTCGCGGTGGGGCTGGGGGTGGTGCTCGACGCCGTGGTGCTCGACGTCGCGCCGGTCGCCATCACCGCGACGAGCCCGCCGAAGGCGAGGCCCGAGCACGCGGCGGCGACCCGCCGGGCCCGGGCCGCCGGGTGGCGGCGACGGGCGGCCCGGGTGGCGGGGGTGGATCCTCGGCGTCTGGGAGGAGTGGTCATGGGGACCTCCGGGTGGTGCTCGACCGCAGCATCACTCACGGGTCCAAGGGCCCGACCAAGGCCACGCAAGAAGTGGGTAAGAGGTGTGGCCGCTCAGTCGGCGGGCGGCAGCGTCATCGTGAGCTCCGCCCCGCCGTCGGGCGCGTTCGCGGCGCGCACGTCACCGCCCGACGCCTGGGCCGCCTCGCGGACGATCGAGAGGCCGAGCCCCGAGCCGGGCAGGCTGCGCACCCCGACCGCCCGGTAGAAGCGGTCGAACACGAACGGCAGGTCCTCGGCGGCGATCCCCGGACCGTGGTCGCGCACCGCGAGGTGCCCCGGCCGCACCGTCACCGTGATCGGCGAGCCCGGCGGGCTGAACTTCGCCGCGTTGTCGAGCAGGTTGCCCACCGCCCGGAGCAGCTGGCCCGGCCGGGCGTGCGCCGTGGCCGGCTCGGCGTCCACCGTCACCGGATGGCCCGAGCGGCGCTCGGCGCGGCGCGCCGCCTGGCGCGCGACGTCGGGCAGCGACACGACCTGCTCGGGCTCGTCGTCGTAGCGGTCGGCCGCGAGGGCGACGAGCTCGTTCACCAGGCTCGAGAGCTCGCCGAGCTCGCTGTGCAGGTCGTCGAGGAGGTGCTGGCGGGGCTCGCCCGAGAGCTCGGGGTGGCGGCGCAGCGTGTCGATGTTGGCCCGCAGGCTGGTGAGAGGGGTGCGCAGCTCGTGGCCGGCGTCCTGCACCAGGCGCTGCTGCTGGACCCGCGACCCTCGCAGCGCGTCGAGCATGGACCGGAACGCGCGCGTGAGGCGCCCCACCTCGTCGCGCCCGCCGCTCGGCAGGTCCATCTCCAAGGCGCCGGTGGCCGCGACCGCCTCGGCCGTCGTCGTGAGCCGCTGGACGGGACGGACCGTTCGCCCGGCGACGAGCCACCCGGCCGCGGCCGCGAGCGCGATGACACCGATACCCACGAGGAGCGCCAGCGTGCGGATGGAGCCGAGCGCGTTGTTCGTGTCGGCCAGGCTGCGGGCGATCTGCACCTCGCCCCCGCCCGGCAGCGACACGGTCACGACGCGGTAGCTGGACCCGCCGACGTCCTCGGTGCGCGGCCGTGACACCTTCACCGGCGGGCCCTGCACGCCGCCCGGCGGGCCGCCGCTGCCGCCCAGCCCTGCGCCCGGACCACCCGGCCCGGGTACGGCCGTGGTCGCCGTCGTCGTCGGGACCGCCGACGTCGCGCCGGTGTGGAGCCCCGTCGTGTCGACCGGCAGCCTCGTGAGCCCGGTCCAGCCCGTCACCGTCCCCGACGCGTCGACGCACTCGATCGCGCCCTGGGGCAGGCCGGCCAGGATCCCGCCGAGGCCCTGCAGCGGGTTCGCACCCGCGAACTCGCTCGGGTTGCTCAGCTGGTCGCAGAGCATCCGCGCCGTGCGACCGCCCGGGTCGGTGAACCGCGACGCGTAGCTCAGCACCTCGTTGTCGAGGTCGTCGTGGAGGCGGTGCGCGGTGACGAAGTAGCTCGTGAGGGCGACGACGATGACCGAGAGCGCCGCGAGGAGCCCGAGCGAGAGCGCGAACCGGGCGCGGAGCGTCATGACCGACGCAGCGTGTACCCGACCCCGCGGACGGTCTGGATCAGGCGGGCCGCCCCGTCCTCCTCGGTCTTGCGGCGCAGGTAGCCGATGTAGACGGCGAGCGACTTGGACTCCGACCCGAAGTCGTAGCCCCAGATGCGCTCGTAGATCGTCGAGTGCGACAGCACGATCCCCGCGTTGCGGGCGAGGAGCTGCAGCAGGTCGAACTCGGTCTTGGTGAGGTCGAGCTCCCGGTCACCCCGCCAGACCCGCCGGGCCGCCTCGTCGATGCGCAGGTCCTCGACCCGCAGCTCCCGGTCCGGTGTGTCGTAGGTCGTGCGGCGCAGCAGCGCCCGCACCCGGGCGAGGAGCTCGTCGAGCGCGAACGGCTTCGGGAGGTAGTCGTCGGCGCCGGCGTCGAGGCCCGAGACCCGGTCCGACACCTCGGTGCGCGCCGTCGCGATGAGGATCGGCGTGTGGTCCTGGCGTGACCGCAGTCGACGGCACACGGTGAGCCCGTCGACGTTCGGCATCATGAGGTCGAGCACGAGGAGGTCCGGCGCGACCTCCTCGAACACCTCGAGGGCCGCCGCCCCGTCGTTCACGGCGCGGACCTCGTAGCCGTCGAGCTCGAGCGCGCGGACCAGCGATTCCCGGGTCGCCCGGTCGTCCTCGGCTAGCAGCACCCGCTTCGACACGCGTGTGGTGTATAGCCCCGCGACGTGAGACCTCGGTAAGAGCCCGACAAGACGCCGCGGCGTCCCGGCGTGTCAAGGTCATGCCCGTGCCGCCGGACGCGAGCGAGGCCCGCGGCGCCGAGTCGACGCCGCGGGCCGTCGCCCGTCCGACCGCCGCGGGCTAGGAGGAGGAGCTCCCTGGCGGCCCGCCAACGCTCCCGCTCCCGGCACCCGGCGGCGGACCGAGGTCGCCCTCCCGGATGCTGGTCGCGGTGACCGTGCCGTTGCTCGACGTGCCGCGCACCATGATCTGCTCACCCACGGTGAGGTCGCTCACGGTGCCGGTCTTCGTGACGAGCACGGTCGTCGACGCCGACGTGGACACGGTGACGCTCGACCCGCTGGTCGTTTGCACCGTGATCGTCGAGCCGTTCACCGCGGTGACCGTCCCCATCGTGGGGGCGCCGCCCTGGGGGCCGTTGCCACCCTGGGGGCCGTTCCCGCTCTGGGAGCTTCCGCTCGGCGCGCTGGACCCGCTCTGGTTCGAGCTCGAGGAGCTGCCGCTCGCCCCGTTCGGTGCCTGCTGGCCACCCGGGGGGCCACCCGAACCGCCGGACGGGTTCGACGCCGTGCCGTTGTCGACGATCTGGTTCGCGGTGACCGACGAGCCCGACGTCGAGCCGAGCACGACGACGTGGTCACCCACCTTGATGTCGCTGAGCGAGCCCTTCACGGTCTCGGTCACCGTCGTCGACGCGGACGTCTGCACGGTCTCGGTCGTGTTGCTGCGGTTGTTCACCACGATCGTCGAGCCGTTGATGCTCTGGATCGTGCCGCCGTCCCCGCCGCCCGGCGGACCACCGCGACCGGCGGGGCCGTTGCGGGTCGCCGACGCGGCGGTGGCCGACGAGCTGCCGGAGCTGATCGCGTTCACGCCGACGACTGCGGCCGCGGCGATGGCGACCGCGCCGACCGCGGCGACGAGCACGTTGCGCCGCGACGGACGCGTGGGGTGCGCCGGACGGTCGGCGGGCTCGTCGAACCACACGTCGTCGTGGGCGTCGGCGTCCGGCGGGGACGCCGCGTGCGCCTGGGGTTCGGGGAGGTCTTCGTCGTGTTCCATTGCTGTTCCTTTCGGGTGACCGCGCGGGGCGCGGACGGTGCGGGGGGTGGTGTCAGGCGCCCGAGACGTCGTAGAGCGTCCCGGAGCCCGTGCCAGAGCTCGTCGTGGACACCTCCTTCCCGTGGGTGGTGACCCATTGCGAGATCGCGGACCCGCTGCCCGAGGCGCCGCCGGGGCCGAACCCGCCGCCCGGGCCGCCGCCGTTCGTCACGAGCACGAAGCGGACCTGGCCCTCGGCGACGAGGCGCTCGAACTGCGCGAGCGTCGGCGCGGGATCGGCGCCGTTGAAGCCGCCGATGGTGATGACCGGCTGACCGCTGGCGATGATGATCGAGGCCGAGCTCTGAGACCCGAACGCCGCCACGAGGTACTTCGCGCTCCCGCGGTGCGCCTCGAGATACGCGAGCAGGGCCGCGTCGGCGCTCGTCGAGGCGCCACCCGGCCCGAACCCGGTGCTGCTCGTCGTGGGGCCGGCGCTCGCCACCGGGCCGCTCGCCGGGTGCAGCACCGTGGTGAGCGTGTAGGCCGCTGGTCCGGCGAG
>DATDGU010000255.1:0-35408 GCA_036521915.1 Acidimicrobiia bacterium
GACGCGCCGAACACCGGGTACCACGCCTCGTAGTCGGCCCGGCTGCGCACGGCGCGGATCGCGTCGAAGCCCTCGGGGGCGGCGGCGCGGCCCCCCCCGGGGGCGGGGGTCGACCCCCCCTCCCGCCTCGTGGGGGCCGCGGCGGGGGGGGGCGTCGCGGGGGCGCGCGCGACGGCCGTCATCGGCCGTCGAAACGGGGGTCGCGCCGCTCGCCCAGCGCGGCGATCCCCTCCCGGAAGTCGCTCGTGCGCGACGACAGCTCCAGCGCGAACGCCTCGTCGGCGAGGTGGCGGTCGAGGTCGACGGCCGCCCCGGTGTGGACGAGCCACTTCGTGAGGCCGAGCGCGACCGTCGGGCCGGCCGCGAGCTGCGCGACGAGCGCGCCGGCGCGTGCGTCGAGGTCGTCGGGGTCGACGGCCTCGTGGATCAGGCCCCACGCGGCGGCCTCGGTGCCGGACAGCTGGCGGCCGAGCAGGAGCAGCTCGTTGGCGCGCGTCACGCCGATGCGTCGCGGCAGCAGCCACGTCCCGCCGCTGTCGGCGGTGAACCCCCGCGCCGTGAACGGCTCCCAGAATCGGGCGTCGCGTGCGGCGATGCAGAAGTCGGCGGCCACCGCGAGATGCAGCCCGAGCCCGGCGCACCACCCGCGCACGACGGCGACGACCGGCACCTGGATCGAGCAGACGAGCGACACCAGCCGGTGCGCGAGGACCGGGAGGCGACGCTGCAGGCTGCCGACGCGGGGTCGCGTCGCGCCGTCGGACCGCGTGCCGAGGTCGAAGCCGGAGCAGAAGTCGCTCCCGGCGCCCGTCAGCGTGATGGCGCGCACGGCGTCGTCCTGGTTGGCCGCTTCGAGCTCGGCGATGAGGGCGGCGGTCGTCTCGTCGTCGAGGGCGTTGCGGCGCGCCGGGCGGTCGAGGGTCAGGCGGAGGATGGCGCCGTCGCGCCGGGCGTCGAGCGCTGCGTCGCTCACGCCGTCTCCCGGAACTGGCCGCTGATCGCGGCGAGCGCGGCCTGCAGTTCGGTCGCGCCGTCCGGCGGGTCGGGGAGTCGCACCGGGCCGTGCTCCCTGCTCGGCAGGAGGATCGTCGCGTGGCCGGGGGTCGTGACCTCGCCCCGCTGGTTCTCGGCGGCGAGCTCGACGTCCACCGCGGGTCGTCCCGCCGGCTGGTGCTTGCGGGTCACCCGCCCCCGGATCCACTGCGTGTCACCGACGTAGTTGAAGCGGCGGAACTCGCAGTCGAGCTTCCAGAGCCAGGCGTCGTCGCCCATCCAGTCGGTGCAGCAGTGGACGAGCCAGGTCTCGCGCATGCGGCCGTAGTCGAACGTCGTCGGGTTGCCGGCCCGGCGGGCGAACTCGGGATCCCAGTGGACGCGCTGCATCACGTCGGGGATGTTCAGCTCGTCGCGCTGGTAGAAGCGGGGGATCCGCTGACGGTTCTGCCAGCCGAGGCGCAGCGGCCGCACGCCGTAGAGGCCCATCCCCATGCCGACGTGCCAGCAGATCATGTCGGTGACCGTGAGCGGCCCTTTGACCAGCGGGGCGAGCTCGTCGCCCTCCTCGACGTCCTCCCACCAGCGCGGGTCCGAGCCCCGGCGCCGCTCCTGCGCGTACGCGGCGTCGATCGCCGCCACCGCCTCGTCGCTGTACGCCTCGATGACCACGCCCGGCTCGTCGCGCTGACGGGCCTGGGCGGCGCGCCGCTCGGTGCGCACCATCAGGCGCAGCTGCGCCGACAGCAGCGCGTCGTCGTCCCGGAACACCTGCCCTGTCCACTCGTGCACCGCTCGACCAGCGAACTCGCTCGGCTTGTCGAGCACGCCGACGAGCGCGTTGCGCCGCCGCACCCGCCGTCCCGGTCGGAGCGGCGCCCACCACTCCCGGGCGCTCGCCGAGTAGTAGGCGTGCACGCCGCGCAGCGGGTCCCCGCGCAGCAGCTCGCGGTCCGCCGCGGCGACCTCGGTGACCTCGTCGACGCCCACGAGCGTGTCGCCACCCACCAGGGGCGGGGGCGCGATCGCGCCCTGCCAGCGCGTGCCGTCGCCGTAGCTCGGGTCGCACCACAGCGGATTGTCGTCGCCGTACGCCTCCGCGGCGTGGCGGAACGCGTCGGTGCCCGGGCAGCAATGGTGCGGCGGCTGCGGGTTCGGCTCGGCGATCCCGACCCGGGCCCGCAGGCGCGCGATGCCGTCGTCGGTGATGGTGCCAGCCTCGGCCACGCCCGCAGTGTGGCATGCGCCCGCGCCGACGCGTCCCGACCGCGTCGCCGGTCGGTCAGTAGGCTCCCGTGCCTTCCGCTCGACAGGTTCGCGATGCGCACACGCCGAGAGCGTCGGGTGGGGCTCGTGGTCGTCGTCGGGCTCGCGCTGGCGACGGTCGCCGTGGCGTCCACCCCGGGGAGCGCGGCCACCCCGTCCAGCTGGTCGGCGCCCCGGCCGCTGCCGGGCGCGCAGGACCCCCAGTCGGTGTCGTGCCCGACAACGAGCGTCTGTCTCGCGACCGACAGCGCCGGCAACGCGTTCCGCTTCGACGGGACGAGCTGGTCGGGCCCGACGCCCCTCGACCCGGGGTGCGCGGGCCAGCACGCCTGCGGGCTCGTCGTCTCGTGCGGCGCGGCGGCGTTCTGTGTGGCGATGGACCTCTCGGGCCAGACCTTCACCTACGACGGGACGTGGTCGAAGTCCACCGCGCTCCAGGGAGCCGACCAGTTCGCCATGTTCACCGCGGTGTCGTGCCCGCAAGCGGGCGTCTGCGTCGCGATCGACGACAGCGGTGACGCGTTCACCTATCAGGCCGCCACGTGGTCACCGCGAGCGCCGACGGACGACGCGTCGGGCCTCACCGTCCTGTCGTGCCCGACGACGCACTTCTGCGCGGCGGCCGCCGCCGAAGGCAGCTCCGACTTCGCCGTCCGGCGGGGCACCACGTGGCGCACCGGACCGTCGCTGCCGCTCCCCGCGCCGATGGGCGGATCGGAGCCGAACGACCCCGCGGCCGTGTCGTGCGCCGCGGCGACCTTCTGCGCCGCGCTCGACACCTTCGGCCACGCGTACACCTACCGGGGCAAGGCGTGGTCGGGTCCGACGCAGCTCGACGACAACGAGAACGGGGGCGCGTCCGTCTCGTGCCCGACGCCGAGGTTCTGCGCCGCGGTGGACGAGATCGGCAACCTCTTCCACTTCGACGGCACGGGATGGGCGAAGCAGACGTCGCTCCGGCAGCGCGACACCAGCCTCACCTCGGTGTCGTGTCCGACGACGCGGTTCTGCGTCGCGCTCGACAGCGCGAACGCGTACCTGGTCTACCGGGCCCGTTAGCGACGGCGGACCGGGTCGGCGACGGCGACCCGGTCGGTCGTGTCGAAGCTCCAGGCGCTCACCATGCCGATCCGCGCGAGCGCGACGACGTCCGGCTCGTCGATGGGCGCGTCGGCGTCGACCGTCACGTCGAACCGGGCGCCGTCCCCGCCCAGGGTGACCTCCGACACGCGCGCGTGACGGTCGACGCCGTGGGCCATCGCGGCAAGCCCCCGGGCATCACCCTCGGCGAGGAGACCGCACCAGCCCGGATGGTCGACGGCGAGCAGCCCGTCGGTCTGGGGCCGAAGCGCGACGTGGACGGCGTCACCCGAGACGGTGACGTCCCGGGCGAAGCCCGGCGGGATCATCGGCTGCAGCGCGAACGTGTCGGCGAGCGCCTCGAGCGGTGACGCCGGCGGCCGGATACGGCGCAGGCGCTCGCTCGTGATCCAGCCGGCGCCGGTCCAGGCGTCGCCGATCATGCGGTGCGCGGTCTCGGCGCCGACGCGCGCGCGCAGGGTCAGCTCGCTCGAGCACATGAGCAGGTGCGCCTGGGCCTGGAACTCGCGCGCGACGGCGGCGAGCGCGCCCTTCGACAGGTCGGCGACCTGAAACGTCGGGTCGAACGCGCCGGCGTAGTCGCGCCGTCCGCCCGGCTCCTGGTCGGGCGGCACCGCGTTCGGGACCGAGGCGAGCGCCAGCGCGGCGACGGACTCGGTGAGCGGGATCGCGCCGACCGGTTCCTCCGCGTCGTCGATGACGATCGTCCAGCGGCAGTGGGGCTCGCGGTCGACCGGCTGACGGGGCGGGCGGTGGATGGGTCGGATCCGCGCCCTCGGGTTCGTGGCGAGCGCGGTCGCGTCGAACGTCGGGTCCTCGATGGTGTGGCACATCCCGAAGACCCGCTCCTCACCGTGGGGCTCGGTGTCGAGGAGGGCGCCGCAGTGGGTGAGCCAGAACTCGGCGTGGTCGTCGTCGAGGATCCGATACCCGACGTCCATGTACTGGTGGACGAAGCCGACGTCGAGCTGCAGCGCCTTCATGATGGCGTCGACGCGATCACCCTCGATGCCCATGAGGCGACGCATGCGACCCGTGTAGACGGGGCTCGCGCCCATCCACTCGTCGATCGCGACGTCGTTCATAGCGTCGAGGTCGCCGGTCTCGAGCGCGACCTGGGGCAGCAGCGCCCGCGTCACGATCATGCCGCCGAGCATCGTGTCGAGCGCGACGGGCACCAGCTCGGCGCGGGGAAGCGTGTCGAGCGAGACCATCGCCCTAGGCCGCCGCGGCGACCGGCACGTTCGAGTAGCCGGCGACGTTCGACATGTGCACCCGGCGCAGGCCCGACTCGTCGACGGTGTAGCGGGGCCAGCGCGCCGCGATCTCCTCGAACGCGACGCGGCTCTCGAGCCGGGCGAGCGCCGCGCCGAGGCAGGCGTGGATCCCGTGGCCGAGCCCCAGCGGGAGGGTCGCGGGCCGGTCGATGCTGAACCCGTCCGGGTCGTCGTACGCGCGCTCGTCGCGGTTCGCCGCGCCGGTGATCAGCAGCACCGGCATCCCGGCCGGGATGGTGCGGCCGTGCCACGTCGAGTCGGCGTGCGAGAAGCGCCCCTGGTACTGCGACGGCGCCCAGTAGCGCAGGACCTCCTCGACTGCGGCCGGCGCCTTGGCGGGGTCGTCGAGGAGCTTGCGCCACTCGCCCGGGTTCCGGTGGAAGAGCACGGCACCGTTGCCGACGAGCTTCGTGACCGTCTCGCTGCCCGCCGCGGCGAGCAGGACGGCGAACCCGGCGATCTCGTCGTCGCTCAGGTGTTGGCTCGGGCCGTCGTCGTCGGTGACCTCGACGGTCGTGAGGCGGGTGATCATGTCGTCAGCGGGGTGGCGGCGCTTCTCGCCGATGAGGTCCATGAAGTACTGCACCTGGTGCAGCGCGGCCTCCATGCCGGTCTGGGTCACGCCGGGCGTGTCCGGCTCGCGGTGCAGGAGCTCGTCGGTCCAGTGGCGGATCTGCTGGCGGTCGGCCGGCGGGACGCCGAGCATCGTCGAGATGACCTCGACCGGGAACGGCGCCGCGAAGTCGGCGACGAGGTCGAAGTCGGCGCGGTCCTCGAGCGGCGTCAGGGAGGCGGTGATCGTGTCGCGCACCATCGGCTCGAGCGCCTGGACCGCCCGCGGCGTGAACACGCGGCTGACGAGCTTGCGCTGCTGGTCGTGCCCGGGCGGGTCCATCATGATGATGCTCGTGCCCTTCATGGGCGTGTCCGGGTCGGTGAGCTGGTCGATGGTCAGGCCGTGCTCGCTGCTGAACGTCGTCCAGTCCCGATGGGCGGCGAGCACGTCCTCGTAGCGGCTGAGCGCCCAGAACCCGTACTGGGTGTTCTCGTAGGCGGGCGCCTCGTCGCGCATCCACCGGTACGTCTCGTAGGGATCGTCGAAGAAGTCAGCGGAGAACGGGTTGAACTCCATCACGCCGTCGCGTAGTGCCACCGGTGGGTCGGCGCGCTGCCCGGCTGCCACTCCATGCACTGCACGTCGAAGAAGATCGGCAGCAGATACTTCACGTAGAAGGCGTGCACGGTCACGTTGCCGGTGACGAGGTCCTCGTACTCCTTCACCCGGACCCGGTCGTCGCCGCGCTGGTGGTCGAGGACCTTCCCCAAGAGCTCGTCCACCTCGGCCCGCGTGTCGCAGAGCAGCCCGAGATGGTCGTAGCCGGGCGACGACATCGGCTTCGGCGACTCGGCGAGGAGGATGAACTGGCCGTCGTCGACCCGCAGGTACTGGCACTGCTGGCCGACGACCTCGACGTTCGCGCTCTGCCACCCGAAGAGGTCGCCGTAGAAGGCGGCGACGTCCGCCCGGTACGCCTCGTCGAGGGTGCCGGGAGCGAAGGTGAGCTCCATGTGGTTGAAGCGGACCGTCGGCATGCCGGCACCGTACCGCCGTCGCGCGCGGGCCGCCATCGAGGGCCGGCGCGTCACCCCACCGCGTAGATTGGGTGGTCGTGACCGTGGGCGCAGCGCCGACCGCCGACGTGCTTTCGGGGTTCGACCTCACCGACCTCGACAACTTCGACGCGGGGTTCCCCCACGACGTGTTCGTCACGCATCGGCGCGAGGCCCCCGTGCTGTGGCACGCGCCGACCGCGCACACGCCCGACGGCGAGGGGTTCTGGTCCGTCGCGACCCACGCCGAGACGCTCGAGGTCACCCACGACCCGGTGACGTTCTCGAGCGAGCGCGGCGGCCACCGCGAGCGGGCCGGCACGATCCTCCCGGACCAGGCGATCGCCGGCGAGGTCCTCAACATGATGGACGATCCGCGGCACGCCCGGATCCGGCGCCTCGTGAGCGTCGGGTTGACCCCGAAGGCGGTCGGCGACCTCGAAGCCAACCTGCGCGCGCGCCTGCGCGCCGTGCTCGAGCGCCTCGACGACGAGTGCGACGGCGTCGCGATCGTCCGCGAGGTCCCGCTCGAGGCCATCGCGCTGCTCATGGGTGTGCCGGCCGAGGACCGCCACCAGGTCGCCGAGTGGGTCGACCACACCTTCGACTTCAAAGACCGTGCGTACATGGAGCAGACCGACGAGGTCGCGGCCGCGCACCTCGCCATGTTGGAGTACGGGCGCGACCTGATCGCCGAGAAGCGCCGCCGGCCCGGCGAGGACATGCTCTCGACGGTCGTCCACGCCCGCCTCGACGACGAGGACCCGCCCCAGCTCACCGACAGCGAGCTGCAGCTCTTCTTCTCGCTCCTCTTCTCCGCCGGCGCGGAGACGACCCGCAGCGCGGCGTCCGGCGGGCTGCTCGCTCTCGCCGAGCGCCCCGACCAGTGGGCGGCGCTGCGCGACGACCCGACGCGTGTCGCCGGCGCGGTCGAGGAGATCGTGCGCTGGACCAGCCCCTCGGCCTACAACCGCCGCACGGCGACCTGCGACACCCTGCTCGGCGGCCAGGCGCTGCGTGCCGGCGACAAGGTGGTGTTCTGGGAGGCGTCCGCCAACCGGGACGAGGGCGTCTTCCCCGCGTCGATGACGTTCGACGTGCGCCGCGCCCCGAACCCGCACCTCGGGTTCGGGCACGGCCTGCACTTCTGCCTCGGGGCGAGCTTGGCCCGCCTCGAGCTGCGGCTCACCCTCGAGGAGCTGACCCGCCGGGTCGAGGCCCTCGAGCCGGCCGGGCCGCCCGAGTGGACCCGCAGCAACAAGCACACTGGGCTGCGCCACGTCCCCCTCCGGGTGCGGCCGAGTCGAGAGGAGCAGGCATGACGACGACCCTGGACCCGAGCGCCGCCCACCCCGACCTCTTCCTCCCCGAGCCCGAGCCCCGGGAGGTCCGCTACACGATCGTCTCGGTCGACGACCACCTCGTCGAGCCGCCGCACATGTTCGAGGGTCGTCTCCCCGCCGCGCTCCAGGACCGGGCGCCGAAGGTCATCGTCGACGACGCCGGCCGCGAGGTCTGGGAGTTCGAGGGCGAGCGCCACTTCCAGGTCGGCCAGAACGCCGTGGCCGGCCGCCGCCTCGAGACGGTGAAGATCGAGCCGTTCCGCTTCGACCAGATGCGCCCGGGTTGCTTCGACATCGAGGCCCGCATCCACGACATGGACATCAACGGGGTGTGGGCGTCCCTCAACTTCCCGTCGATGATCACCGGCTTCTGCGGCCGGGTGTACTCGCAGGCGAAGGACCCCGAGCTGGGGCTCGCCGTCACCCGCGCGTGGAACGACTGGTTCTACGAGGAGTGGTACTCGGCGTACCCCGAGCGCATCATCCCCATGGGCATCACCTGGCTCGCCGACGCCGAGGTCGGCGCGGCCGAGATCCGCCGGAACGCCGAGCGCGGGTTCCGCTCGGTGACGCTGCCCGAGCGGCCGCACCGCATCGGGTTCCCGTCGATCTTCGACGACTACTGGGAGCCGGTCATCGCCGCGTGCGCCGAGACCGACACGGTCATCAGCCTCCATGTCGGTTCGTCCGGGATGGCCGACTTCCCGCGCGGCTCCCCGCCACTGCAGCTCGGCGCGACGCTCTTCGGCCAGCTGTCGCTCACCGCGTGCGCCGAGTGGGTCTGGTCGGAGTGGGCGGTGAAGTACCCGAACCTCAAGGTCGCGATGTCCGAGGGCGGGATCGGCTGGGTCGGGATGCTCATCGACCGCCTCGACAACATCGTCGACCGCTCCGGCTACGGTCTCGACGGCTTCCACGGTCTGCGACCCGCCGACGTGCTCCGGCGCAACTTCTCGTTCTGCACGATCGACGACCCGTCGACGATCGCCACCCGCTACGCGATCGGCATCGAGAACATCATGGTCGAGGTCGACTATCCCCACGGCGACGGCACCTGGCCGAACACCCAGGCCGTCATCGAGCGCTTCTGGGGCGACCTGCCGGTCGAGGAGCTGCGGGCCCTCACCCACGAGAACGCCGCCCGCCTCTACCGCCATCCCCTCCCCGCGGTCTGTCTCCCCTGAGCGCCGACCGGGAGGCCGTCCCCGCCCTCCAGGCCCGCCGTGAGGCCCCGGGCGGCGGGCGCGGGCAGGCCAGAATGACCCGATGCTGGCGGCAGGGGTGTGTCTCGTCTCGTTCGCCGCGGGCTCGATCCCGTTCTCGAACCTCATGGCGCGCTGGAGGGCGGGGGTCGACCTCCGCGACACCGGCACCGGCACGGTGTCGGGGACATCGCTGTATCGCGTCACCGGCTTCTCTGCGCTCGCCGTCGCCGGGAGCTGCGACGTCGCCAAGGGCGCGCTCGGCCCCGCGCTGGCGCTGCACCACCCCATCCTCGGCGGGATCGCCGGTGGCCTCGCCGTCGCCGGCCACAACTGGTCGCCGTTCCTGCGGGGGCACGGCGGGCGGGGCATCGCGCCCGCGCTCGGCGCGCTGCTCGTCAACGCCTGGCCGGGCGCGGTCCTGCTCCTCGTCCTGCTCGTCCTCTCCCGCTTCGCCCGCCAGACCGGCCTCGGCTCCTTCGTCGCCGAGGTCGCGCTCACCCCGGTCCTCGCCGTCACGAACGGTACGAGCGGCGCCGTCGCCGGGGGCGCCATCGCCGCGCCCATGCTCGTGAAGCGGGTCGTCGGCAACCGGCGGCCGGCCAACCCCGGGCTCGGCGCGTACGCCCAACGCCTCTTCTTCGACCGCGACGCGCGCCCGTGAGCATCTCCACCCTCGTCAAGCGCCGCGGGTTCCGCGACCTGCTCATCGGCCAGGGCGTGTCCGCGCTCGGCGACTGGATGGGCACGATCGCGTTCATGGCCCTCGCGCTGAAGCTCACCGGCTCGCCCACCGCGGTCGGGGGGATCCTCACGCTGCGACTGCTCCCGGCGGCGCTCGGCGGGCCGCTCGCCACGAAGGCGGTCCGCAAGTGGGACCGACGTCGCACGATGCTGGCGATGGACGCGTTCCGGTGCCTCGTCATCGCCGCGGTGCCCCTGATCCAGAGCCTCTGGTGGATCTATCTCTGCGCCGCGGTCGTCGAGGCGGCGAGCATCGTGTTCCTCCCCGCCCGCGACTCCTCGATCCCGGACCTGGTCGGCGACGACGACCTGTCCCTCGCCGACGGGCTCGTGCTCGGCTCCTCCTACGGCACGATCCCGTTCGGAGCCGGGGCGTTCGCCGCCGTGGCCGCCCTGCCGATCGCCACGATCTTCCACCTCCAGCTCGCGCTCGTGTTCTGGATCGACGCCCTCACCTTCCTCGTCTCCTTCTCGTTCATCTACCGGCTGCGGATGCTCGGCGCCCCGACCGCCCCGGACGAGGAGCGCCAGAAGGTCCGGTTCCGCGACGCGTTCAAGATTCCGCTCGTCCGGGCGGTCATGCCCGCCACCGCGGCCGTCGCGCTCGGGCTCGGCGCGCTCTTCTCCCTCGGCATCGTCTTCGTCCGCAACGTGCTCTCGGCGAGCGACACCGAGTTCGGTGTGCTCATCGCCCTGTTCGGCATCGGCGCCGTGTTCGGCCTGGGGCTGCTGCAGCTGCGGCGAAAACGCGACCCACTCTTCGAGACCCGACTTGGCGTCGCCGCCATCGGCGGCATCGTCGCCGTGTTCTCGCTCGCCGGGAACATCTGGATCGCGTACGTCGGCGCGCTCGCGTTCGGTGCCGCCGCGTCCTTCACCCTCGCGTCGGGGATGGGTGCCCTCCAGTCCCGCCTCGACGGGACGGACCGGGTCCTGGCGTTCGCCGCGTTCCACGTCGTGATCCGCCTCGCGTTGAGCCTCGCCGCCCTCGGCGCGGGCGTCGCCGCCCAGGTGCTCAACGACGTCCGCTGGCCGTTCGTCGGCCGGCTCGAGCCGTCGCGCGTCGTGCTGCTCTCATGCGGGCTGCTCACCGTGCTCGCGTCGATGCTCGTGAGCGAGCGCGTCGCGAGCCCGCATCTCAAGCTGGCCTCGTCCCAGCCGACGTCGGAGCCACCGCCCGAGTCGCCACGCGAGTCGGAGACGGCCGCGTCGTGAGCGTCGCCGTCGTCACCGACAGCGCGGCGGCGCTGCCCGCCGAGCTGGCCGACCGCTACGGCGTCACCGTCGTGCCCATGTGGCTCACCGTCGGCGGCGAGGCCGAGGTCGAGGGCGCCCGTCCCCTCGAGGACCTCGTCGACCAGGAGGGCGTCACGACGTCGGCGCCCACGCCCGGTGAGTTCGAGCAGGCGATCAAGGACCGGCTGCGCGCCAGCGACGGCGTTGTCGTGCTCACGATCGCCGCGTCCATGAGCGCCACGTTCCAGGCGGCCCACCTCGCCGGCGAGGCCGTCGGCGGTCCGGTGCGCGTCGTCGACACCGCGACCGCGGGCGGCGCCGAGGCGCTCGTCGTGCTCGCCGCGGCGCAGGCCGCCCAGCGGGGCGACGCGCTCGACGCCGTCGAGCGGACGGCCCGGGACGTGATCGAGCGGGTGCGCCTCGTCGCCACCCTGCCGACGCTGGACCATCTCGTGCGCAGCGGCCGCGTGCCGGGCCTCGCCGGCTGGGCGGGGAACCGGCTGGGGATCAACCCGCTCTTCGAGTTCCGCCGGGGCAAGGTGCGCCGGCTCCGCCCGGCGCTGTCCCGTGACGCCGCGCTCGACCGGATGGTCGGAATCCTGCGCCGCTCCCGCGTGCCGGGCGCGCGCCTCCACGCCGCGGCGCTCCACGCGCTCGCGCCCGACGCCGGCGAGGACCTGCTCAGCCGGGTCCGGGGGCAGGACGACTCGCCCGACGCGTTCCTCGGCGGCTTCGGCCCCGTCATGGTCGTCCACACCGGGCCCGGTCTCGCCGGGCTCGCGTGGTGGTGGGAGCCGGCCCCCGACTGAGCGCTTAGACCGCGCCCGCGGGCTGGCGGGGCGAGGCGGCGTGGTCGATGCACCAGTCGACCGCCGCGAGGACGGGCGCGACGGCGGGCGTGTCGAACGCGTGCCCCAGCCCCTCGACGAGATCGAGGCGGCGCGGCTCGTGCGCCGTGTCGTAGAGGAGCGTCGCGTCCTCCGCTGAGATGAACGGGTCGTCGCGGCCGTGGATCACGGCGAGCGGCACGGAGAGCGCCGCCGCGAGCTCGACGGGCGGCGCGGCGCGGGCGACGCGGGACGCGATCCGCACGCCCATGTGGCGCCGCGCCACGTTGCGGCCGAGCGGCGTCTGGGTCAGAAGCGCCGAGAGGACCCCGCGTGCGTTGCGGGGGAGCTTCCAGCGTGCCGGGCAGCTGACCGTGACGACGCCCGTCAGGCCGTCGGGGTGGGTCGCCGCGTAGCGCAGCGCCGCGATCGCGCCCATCGAGGCGCCGACCAGCACGAGCGGACGGCCCGACGGCGCCACGGCGCCGACCGCCGCGGCGACGTCGAGGTGCTCGTCGTCGCCGAGCGTCGTCGTGCCCCCCGAGGCGCCGTGGCCCCGCGCGTCGTAGGCGACGACGTCGAAACCGTGGTCCCGCAGCGCCTCGGCGAGCGCCACCACCTTGTCCTCGGCGCAGCCGGCCGCGAAGCCGTGGACGAGCACGACGGTCCCCCGCGCCGGCGGATCCGCCCGCCACCGGGTTGCCGCCAAGCGCACACCGTCAGCGGTGACGAGCTCCACGGTCCTCCCCGGATCGGATGCGGCGACGATACCGTCGGCCCGTCGGGGACGCGCGCCGCCGTCACGTCGTCACGGCGAGGATCGGCGCGGTGAGCTCAGGCCGGCACACCAGCAGGTCGGGGAGCCAGGGGTCGCGCCGGTTGTACTCGAGCGGTGAGCCGTCGAGACGCGACGCGTGCAGCCCGGCCGCGGTCGCGACCGCGACGGGCGCGGCGGAATCCCACTCGTGCTGGCCGCCGGCGTGCACGTAGGCGTCGACCTCGCCGAGGATCACGGCGGCGGTCTTTGCACCGGCGGACCCCATCGCGACGAGCTCGGCGTCGAGGGCCGCCGCGACGTCACGCGCGACATCGGGGGCCCGGGTGCGGCTCACCACGACCCGCACCCGACGCGACCCGCGCGCCGGCACGATCGGCGGCGACGCGCTGGAGAGGACCTGACCCTGCGCCGGCAGCGCGACCGCGCCCACGCGCACGCCGACGCCGCGCGCCCACAGCGCGACGTGCACCGCCCAGTCGGCGCGGCCGGGCTCGGTGAACTCGCGCGTCCCGTCGAGCGGGTCGACGATCCACACCCGGTCGGCGTCGACCCGCGTGCGTTCGTCGGCCGATTCCTCCGACAGGACGGCGTCGTCGGGGTGTTCGGCGCGGAGCAGCTCGAGGAGCCGTCGGTTCGCGAGCGCGTCGCCCGCGGCGCCGACCGCGCCGGCGTCCCGACCCCCGCGCGCACGGACGTCGACAAGCAGGTCGCCGGCGTCGCCGGCGTAGCGCGCCGCGTCGTCGTGATCGCCCATCCCGGCATTCTGGTCGGCCGCTCGCGCCTCGCAGGGGCCTCGCGCCGCCTTTACGCCCACCTGACCTTGCGCCGGTTGCCTCTGATGACAGCAACCACAAATCAGGAGCGAACCAATGAAGCGATTGCTCGTTGTCGTCGCCGCCGCCGGGCTCCTCACGCTCGGCAGCGCCGGCGTCGCCGCCGCCCAGACGAGCGGCGGCAGCACCACCAACCCGACGAGTCCCCACTCGTCCACGAGCCCGAAGGGGCAGAAGGGCCGGGTCGTCGTCGGCGTGCTGAGGGTCAGCGCCCAGACGCTCGCGATCACGCCTCGCGACCTCGTCAACGGGCTCTGCAGCGGCCAGACGCTCGCGCAGGTGGCGAGCGCCCACGGCAAGACCTCCCAGGACCTGATCAACGCGCTCATCCAGAAGGCCGACCAGCGTGTTCAGGCCAACGAGAAGGCCGGGAAGATCACCCAGGCCCAGGAGACCACCCGCGAGGCCAAGGTGAAGGACAAGGTGACGAAGCTCGTCACCAGCTACCAGGTGCCGATGCAGCGTTGTCAGCGGCTGCAGGGCGGCGGTGCGGGGGCGACGACCCCCGCCACCGGCTCCTCCACCTGAGCCGAGCCGTGGTGCCCGCCGGGACCTGACCGGTCCCGGCGGGCATCGTCGCGTCCGAACCCATCCGCTACCGTCCGCGGGCCCAACGCAGGGGAGCGACGATGACGATGCCGCCCGGCGAGCCCACGATCCCGGCGGGGGAGCGGACGGTCGCGGCGGGGTCGGGCGGCACGGGCGGGGTCCCGCCGGCCGGGGCGGGCGGCGCCGCACCCGACGACCGCGGGCCCATCCTCCTGCTCATCGGGTCCGCCCTCGTCGGGCTCGTCGTCGGCGCGGTGCTGGCGCTCGCCGTCGGCAGCGGGAGCGGCCCTACCACGGCCACGACGACGTCCACGAGCTCGACGACCACGAGCACCACGTCGACGAGCACGACGACCACGTCGACGCTGCCCGTCGCCGGCCCCCAGATCACCAGCTTCTCGGTCAGCCCCTCGGCGCCCACCTGCCTCAGCAACGGCCAGGTGCTCGTGTCCTGGTCGACGCTGCACGCCTCCGTCGTCACCATCACCATCGACGGCGCCAACTTCGGGACGTTCGGGGGGAGTGGGTCCCGATCGGTGCCCTTCACCTGCCCGCCGCACGCCCACGGCTACGGGATCATCGCCCAGGGCGCCAACGGCCAGCAGGCCACCCGCAGCGTCCAGGTGAGCGCCGGGGCGGCCCCGCCTACCTCGACGTCGAGCACGACCTCGACGACGTGACGCGCCTTGCGTGTTACCAGCGAGTAACTTATGGTGTTCGGGGGCCCGACGTCTAGGGAGGCGGCCGTGGCGGACTTCTCGCTCGACCTCAACGAGGACCAGCTCCAGATCCGCAAGTGGGTCCACGACTTCGCGGAGGACGTCGTGCGTCCCGCGGCCCACGACTGGGACGAGCGGGAGGAGACCCCCTGGCCGATCATCCAGGAGGCCGCCAACATCGGCCTCTACTCCTGGGAGTTCATCGCCAACGCCTTCGGGGACCCCACCGGCATCACCTTCCCGATGGTGAGCGAGGAGATGTGCTGGGGCGACGCCGGGATCACGCTCTCGATCTTCGGCTCGACGCTCGCCGTATCCGGGATCGTCGGGAACGGCACGCCCGAGCAGGTCGCCGAGTGGGTGCCCCAGTGCTTCGGCACCCCTGAGAAGCTCCAGCTCGGCGCGTTCGCGGTGAGCGAGGCCGACGCGGGGAGCGACGTCGCCAACCTGCGCACCCGCGCCGTGTACGACGAGGCCACCGACGAGTGGGTCCTCAACGGCACGAAGACCTGGATCACGAACGGCGGCATCGCCGACGTGCACGTGATCGTCGCCGCCGTCGACCCCGAGCTCCGCGCCCGCGGGCACGCCAGCTTCGTCGTGCCGCCCGGCACGCCGGGGCTGCGCCAGGGCCAGAAGTTCAAGAAGCACGGCATCCGTGCCAGCCACACCGCTGAGGTCATCCTCGAGGACGTGCGCGTCCCGGGGCGCTGCCTGCTCGGCGGCAAGGAGAAGCTCGACGAGCGTCTCGCACGGGCGCGCGAGGGCCGCAGCACGAAGGTGCAGGCGGCGATGAGCACGTTCGAGGCCAGCCGTCCCCTCGTCGGCGCCCAGGCGCTCGGAATCGCACGCGCCGCCTTCGAGTACGCCCTCGACTACGCGAAGGAGCGCCAGGCGTTCGGTCGGGCGATCATCGAGAACCAGGGCATCGCGTTCAAGCTCGCCGACATGAAGATGGAGATCGACGCGGCGCGGCTCCTCGTCTGGCGGGCGTGCTGGATGGCCGCGACCCACAAGCGCTTCGAGAGCGGCGAGGGATCGATGAGCAAGCTGAAGGCCGGCGAGGTGGCCGTGCGCGTCACCGAGGAGGCCATCCAGATCCTCGGCGGCTACGGCTACGTGCGCGAGTACCCCGTCGAGCGGTGGCACCGCGACGCGAAGATCTACACGATCTTCGAAGGCACGTCGGAGATCCAGCGCCTCGTCGTGGCGCGCGCCGTCTCCGGCGTCCACATCCCCTAGCCGCGACGCGCCCAGCGGCCGGTCGTCGCCGCGTCCGTCCAGGGCTCAGGTGTTACCGCCGGCGCCGGCGGTCAACTTCCGACGGGGGGCCGGTCGGAGGGGCGAGACGGGATGCTGGATTCGGCGAACCAGCCGGTCAACTCCGATCTGAGTGGCCAACGATGGCCGCGTCGGCGCGCGTCGAGCGCGGTCGTGCGCGGTGTCGTCCTCGCGGTCCCGCTCGCGGCGGGCTTCGGTGCCGCACTCGCGGTGGCCGGCGCGCTGCCCCATCCCCACGGCGTCGCCGGGACGGTCGCGTGGTACAGCGCGACCCTCGCGGCGTCCCTCGTGACGGTGTTCGTCGTCGACCGCCTCGCCCGTCGTTTGCTCCCCTCGGCGTCGCTGCTGCGCCTCACGCTCGTGTTCCCAGACCAGGCACCGTCGCGGATGGCGGTCGCGCTCAGCGCGTCGAGCCGGACGCGCATCGACGCGGCGCTGCGAGACGCGACGAACGCCGAGGACGAAGCCGGTGTCCACACGCTCGTGGCGCTGGCCACCGTGCTGAACAGCCACGACCGGCGGACCCGTGGGCACGCCGAGCGGACCCGCGCGCTCGCGGAGCTCGTCGGTGAGGAGCTGGGCCTGTCGAGTCGTGACCGTGACCGGCTGCGTTGGGCCGCGCTGCTGCACGACGTCGGCAAGATCCGGGTCCCGTCGGCCCTCCTGAACAAGCGAGGCCCACTGACCGACAGCGAGTGGACGACCATGGAGCGCCATCCCGTCGAGGGTGCGGTGCTCGTCGAGTCCCTGCGGCCCTGGCTCGGCGACTGGGTCGACGGGATCGGGCAGCACCACGAGCGCTTCGACGGCAGCGGCTACCCGGACGGCCTCGCGCACGACGAGATCTCGTTCGCGGCCCGGATCATCACCGTCGCCGACTCCTTCGAGACGATGACCGCGGTCCGGGCCTACAACAAGCCGAAGTCGGTCGCGGCGGCGCGGCGGGAGATGGTGCGCTGCGCCGGGTCGCACTTCGACCCGACCGTGGTGCGCGCGCTCTTGAACGTCTCGCTCGGCCGGCTGCGCTGGACGGTCGGCATCGCCGCGTGGGTCGCCGAGCTGCCCATCCTGGGCGTGCCGACCCGTGTGAGCGCGGACGTCGTGACCGGCGCCGCCGCGCTGCAGCCGGCCGCGGTCGGCGCGGTGCTCGTCGCCGCCGCCAGCGTCGCCGTGCCCGTCGCCCCCGCCGTGAACGCCACGGCCCCGCTGGCGCCGCCCGCGCCCCCGCCGGCTGTTGGGAGCCCGATATCGCCCGCGACCGCCGACGCAGGCGGTGGGACCTCCGTCGCCACGGTGGTCACGGTGCCGCCGTTGGCTCCTGCGGCCCCCGTCACCGCGACGGCCGCGCCCGCGAGCGCGAACGACCCGACACCCGCGGACGGCGGAGACGGGGCCACAGATCCGACCCGCTCCACCGACGTGCACCCCGATCACCAAGGGGACCCCGCCCGCGTCCACGACGACGGCGGCGGGCACGATCCGTCGGGGCACGACGACGGCGGGGATCACGGGTCCCGCCGCGGCGACCACTGACCGGGCGGGGTCACGCGCCCCGATCGGGGCAGTCGGCGTTGAGGTCGATCCAGTCGACGGACGAAGGTCCTCGCCGGCTGGCACTTCCACCTCGACGCGCTCGCCGCTTCCTCGACGGCGGCCGCACCGACCTCGTCGGCGTCACCGGCTGGGACGCCATCTTCGAGCGCTACGAGGACGGCGCGGGCGGCTGAGCCCTCCGACCGGGCGGGCCGCGTCCGATACCGTCGGGGCTCGTCCCGGCCCCCGGCGCGGTGAGGTGCGCGGTGCTCGAGTTCGACCCCCTCGACGAATACCCGATCCATCAGCTGCCGCTTCCGATGCGCTACGTCGGGTCGAGCGACCGCAACGTGTACGACCGGTGCATCTTCCAGGGCATCGACCACGAGGCCGACGCCTACTTCATCACCGGGCTCGGCGTGTACCCGAACCTCGGCGTCATCGACGCGTACGCGACGGTGCGGCGCGGCGACCAGCAGTGGGCGGTGCGCACCTCGGGCCGGCGCCCCGACGACAAGATGAAGCAGGAGGTCGGCCCGTACCGCATCGAGATCGTCGAGCCGTTCCACGAGCTGCGGGTGATCTGCGACGCCGACGAGCACGGTCTCGGCTTCGACCTCCGCTACCGGTCCGAGTACGCGCCGATCAGCGAGCCCCAGCACGTCCGGTACCAGGGCGACCGCATCCTCCTCGACGCCTCGCGCTTTGCCGGCGTCGGGACGTGGGAGGGCGAGCTGCGTGTCGCCGGGGACCGCATCGCGGTGACGCCCGAGCGCTTCACCGCCACGCGTGACCGCAGCTGGGGCATCCGCCCGGTCGGAGAGCCGGAGCCGGCCGGCCGCCCGCGCGAGTTCGGCGGGATGTGGTGGAACTGGATCCCGCTGCGCTTCGACGACTTCGCGCTGCACGTGATCCTCGAGGAGAACCCGGAGGGGCAGCGCAACACGAACTTCGCGGTCCGCCTGTTCCCGGAGGCGACCGGAAAGCCCCCGGAGCAGCTCGGATGGCCCCTGCCCGAGATCCGCTACCAGTCGGGGAGCCGCCGCCCGGTCGGCGCCTCGATGGAGCTGGTGACGCGCGACGGCAAGACCGACACGCTCGAGGTCGAGCCGCTCGTCGGCATCCCGCTGAACGTGGGCTGCGGCTACGGCGCCGACCCGGACTGGAGCCACGGGCTCTGGAAGGGCGAGAGCTGGACCGAGGGTGCGGTCTACGACCACACCGACCCCGCGGTGTCGGGCCGCGGCGCGTTCTCGATCACCGACCACCTGGCCCGGGCGACCTTCGACGGGCAGACAGGCTGGGGGATCTTCGAGCACGGCTCGATCGGACGCCACGATCCGTCAGGGTTCGCCGACCTGCAGTCCGTCGCGCCGTAGTCGTCACGAACACGGCGCGGTGACCGAGCCCATCCGCGTCTCGGACAACCAGGCCGAGCGTCGCTACGAGGCGTGGGTCGGGGACGACCTCGCGGGGTTCCTCACGTACCGCCTCGGCCCCGGGCGGATCGTCCTCGTGCACACCGAGACCGAGGACGGCTGGCACGGGCACGGCGTCGGAGGACGGCTCGCGGCGAGTGCGCTCGACGACGCGCGCGGTCGCGGCCTGCGGGTCACGCCGCTGTGTCCCTTCGTTGCCGACTACATCAGCCGCCATCCCGAGTACGACGACCTCGTGCACCCGTCCGACGACTGAGCGCGCCCCCGGGGGCGGCGGCGGCCCGTGCCGTCTAACGTCGCCGAGACCATGACTGCCAGGATCACCCTCGTGGGCGGCGGGAGCACGCACTGGACGCCCCGGCTGCTCTCGGACTTCGCGAACACCGACTCGCTCCAGGACGCGGCGGTCACGCTCGTCGACGTCGAGGCCGACTCGCTCCCGCCGATGCTCGACGTCGCCGACCACATGGCGAAGTGCCGGCCCGGCCTCGGGCTCACGGTGTGCGCCACGACCGACCTCGACGAAGGCCTCGACGGCGCCGACTACGTCGTCACCGCGTTCTCCGTGGGCGGCTTCACGAGCATGCGCCACGACCTCGAGATTCCCGCCCGCTACGGCGTCCGCCAGCCGGTGGGAGACAGCGTCGGTCCGGGCGGCATCAGCCGGTCGTTGCGCAGCGTGCCCGTGCTCCTGGAGATCGCGCGGGCCGTCGAGCGGCGCGCGCCCGACGCGCTGCTGCTCAACGTCACGAACCCGCTCTCGGCGCTGTGCCGTGCCGTCACCCGCGAGACGGGGGTGCGAACCGTCGGGCTGTGCAACGAGGTGGTCGGGACGCAGTTTGTGCTGAGCTTGCTGCTCGACGGCGACCTGCGCCGCATCGACCCGGTCGTCGCCGGCGTGAACCACCTGCCGTTGATCACCGCGGTCACGGTCGACGGCGAGGACGGCTTCGCGAAGCTGCGCGACCTGCTCGACGACGAGGACGCGCACGCCGAGCCGGTCTGGATGAACCCGCTGCCTAGCGCCATGCACTACCGCAAGGTCACACCCGGCACGGCCTGGACCAAGGCGGACGTGCTCGCCGGCAACCGGCTCAAGCTCGAGCTGTTCGGCCGCTTCGGCGTGCTGCCGGGCTCCGCCGACACCCATGTCGCCGAGTTCTTCCCCGGGTTCGTGACGCCGGCCTCCGACTTTGGGCGGGAGTGGTCGGTGCACCACTACGGCCTCCAGGGCCACATCGCCGACAAGTGGGACGACGAGCAGGGGGTCGCCGACTTCCTCGCCGACGACGAGCTCCAGCCCTATCCGTCCGGCGAGCTGGTCGCGCCGGTGCTCGACTCGCTGCAGTGCGACAGACCGCGACCACTCCCGATGAATCTGCCCAACACCGGCCAAGTCCAGAATCTGGACGAGGGAGTGGTCGTCGAGTGCATCGGTGTCGCCATCGACGGCGCGCTCACCCCCCGCGACACGGTCCGCGTGCCGTCGTTCCTCGGCGAGATGCTGCGGCGCGTCGCGACCGCGGAGGAGCTCACCGTCGAGGCCGCGCTCACGGGCAACCGGACGACCGTGCTCGAGGCGATGCTCGCCGACCCGATGGCCGGCCGTCTCCCCTACGAGCACGTCGTCGCGATGACCGACGAGTTGCTGGCGGCGACGCAGCCATGGCTGCCCCAGTTCCAGGACCGCTGAGCGCGGGCGCACCCGCCTGCCGCGCCCGCCGCACACGGGCGCCGCAGCCGGCCGCGCCCAGCAGCGGTCCCGATGGCCGTGGCTGACCCGAGCGGGACGGCCGACGTCCCGGCCCTCCAGGCGCTGTATCCCGAGCCTGGTCCCGCCGACCTCTCGGCCGTCTACCGCCCGACGAACCGTCGCGCCGACCGGTGGGTCCGCCTCAACATGGTCGCCAGCGTCGACGGCGCCACGGCGCAGCTGGGTACCTCCGGCGGGCTCGGCGGGCCGGCCGACCGCGCCGTGTTCCGCACGCTGCGGTCCTTCGCCGACGTCATCGTCGTCGGGTCCGCGACGATGCAGACCGAGCACTACGGGCCGCCGGCGCTCCCGGCCGAGCTCCGCGACGCGCGGCTGGCGCGCGGCCAGCCGGCCGAGCCCACCATCGCGGTCGTCTCGCGGCGCGTCGCCTTCGACTGGGACGCCGCGTTCTTCACCGCGGCGGACCCCAAGCCGATCGTGATCACCGTCGCCGCCTCGACGGCACGGATCCCGCCCCAGGCCCCCCTGAGCGACGTCGTCGTCGCGGGCGACGAGCAGCTCGACATCGCCGCCGGCCTCGAGCGACTCACCGAGCACGGCTACCACGACGTCCTCGTCGAGGGCGGTCCGACGATCAACGGGATGGTTGCCGACGCGAACGAGCTCGACGAGCTCTGCCTCACCGTCTCGCCCCGGCTCGTTGGGGGGACCAGCGCCCGCATCCTGCGAGGCGACACGGCGCCGGCGACCTCCCTCGTGCTCGCGTCCGTGCTGGCCGCCGGCGACTACCTCTTCCTCCGCTACCGCCGAGGCGACGCCGCGGCGTGACGCCTCAACGGGGGGTGACGGGTGTCGCCGGCTCCTCGACCCGGATGCCGCGCAGCCCGAACCACGCGAGCTCGGAGACCCAACGGGCGAGCTGCTCCCCGTCGAGGTCGGTGCCGTCGTCGGTCAAGGTGTCGCGACTGGTCGCCTCGGCGATCCCGATGAGGGCGTGCGCCAGGACGCGGCGGTGCTCGACGGTGCCCTCGATGTCGATGAGGAGGCTCACCGCGTACGCGACCTCATCGAGGAGCCGCTCGATCACGTCGGCGAAGTCCGAGTCGTTGCGGGCCGAGGCGCCGAACAGCACCCGGAACGCGGCCTCGTTCCCCGTCACGAACCGGAAGTAGGCGGCGAAGCCGGCCTCGACGCGCTCGCGTCCCGAGTGCGCCGAGCTCGTCGCGTGCTCGAGCTCGACGAGAAGCTGCCGACCCAGGTCGTCGAGCAGCTCGATGAACAGGCCTCGTTTGGACGGGAAGTGCTGATACAGCACGGGCTTCGTTACCCCGGCGGCGGCGGCGATGTCGTCCATCGACGTGGCGTGGAAGCCCCGGTCCGCGAACACGGTGCACGCGACGTCGAGGATCTGCTGGCGGCGCCGCTCGGCCGGCAACCGCGTCGTGGCCGGCCGGGCCGTCATGCGCTGGACTTCAGCGGCATCTCGTACCGGTCGGTGTGGTCAAAGTTGCGCGCCCAGAGCCCGTCGAGCCGCTCGCGCTCGTCCGCGTCGAGGGGCAGATCGGACGCGGCGGCGTACTCCCGCACCTCGTCGACCGTGACGCAGGTCGGCAGCACGGTGGTGAAGGCGGGATTGGCGAGGATCCCGGCGATCGCCGCCTGCGCGACCGTGCGGGCGGTGCCCTCCCACAGGAAGGTCAGCGTCTCGGCCTTGTCGAAGTTGTCGAGCATGTTGTCGCGGTTGCGGTGCGCCCGATGGTCCCCGGCGGCGAACTCGGTGTCGCGGTCGATCTTGCCGGTCAGGACATCGGACGCGTGGGGCACGCGCGAGATCAGCCCGACGCGGCCCTCCGCGACGCTCGGCTCCGCGGCGAACGTCAGCCCCGGCTCCTGCTCCAACACGTTGAAGACCGTCTGCAGGGACGCGATCGGGCGCCGGCGCAAGGACTGCAGTCCCTCCTCGACCCAGCCGATCGCCGGGCCGAGCGCGACACCGAGCTCCCGGACCTTGCCCTGCTCGCGGAGCTGCTCGAGCGCGGCCCAGAGATCGTCGTCGAGAATCGGCGCCAGCCGAGCGTTGTGGAGCTGGTAGAGGTCGACGTAGTCGGTGCCGAGCCGACGAAGCGAGGCCTCGAGCTGACCCGCCATCGCCTCGGGACGCCAGTCCTGCGGGCGCTCCGACTGGCCCGCGTGCTCGCGGGGCGCGTCGATGTCGTAGCCGCCCTTGGTCGTGACGACGACCTCGTCACGATGTGTCTTCAGCAGGGGCGCGAGCAGCGATTCGCCGAGGCCGCCCTGCCCGTAGACGGGCGCGGTGTCGAAGAACGTGATCCCGGCGTCGAGCGCCGCGTGGAGGAGGCCCTGCTTGTCCTCGACGACGCCCCACCAGTCGCTGGCGAGCGTCCAGTTCCCGAACCCGATCTCGGAGACGACGAGCTCCGATGTACCGAAGGGGCGGTAGCGCACGGCGGTCTCCTCCGTTCAGCGCCCGACAGCACCGAGGGTAGATGGTGCCCCTCGGGCCGAGCGAACTACTCCGTCGAGTGGTCGGTCGGTGGTCGGGCCCGCGCCGCGTCTTCGCGCTCGGCGGCTCGCAGCCCGTAGCCGAGCACGATCGGTACGGGCAGCACGCAGATCGACACGACGAGCGCCGTGACGGTGACGACCACCGACCAATTAGGGAACCCGCTGCTCGCGCCGACCGCGAAGATGACGATCGCCAGGCCCATGGCCGCGTAGCCGGCGCGCTGCGCGATCCGAACGACGCGTCGGATGCGCGCCCGACGTTCGAGGATCGGATCCGGCGGAGCGCTCACCAGTGGTCCCAACCTACCTGCGCGAACAGCGTGGCCAGTCGGGCAGGAAGGTCGCGGAGCGACAGCACGCGGCCGACGATCGCGCGGTTGCGTTCGAGAAGAGCCGGCTCGGGATCGCGGAGGAACCGTGCCACGCGGACTGGGTCGTCCAGCGGCAGTACTCGCAGCCCCAGCCCAAGCAGCTCGTCCAGCACCGGATAGCCAGCGCACGCGACCGGGCGCCTGGCGAGCATCGCCTCGGCGACCGGGTTGCCGAACCCCTCCCAGCTCGAGGGCATCACCACGACGTCGGCGGACGCGTAGGCGTCGACGGCGCGGGGAGCCCGTCCCGTCACGACGGGGACGGGCGCGTTGGCGACGATCCGCGCGAGCTCCGGTCCGAAGCCGTCCTCGGCCGGACCCGTCAGCCAGTACCGCACGACACGATCGGGCATCGCGCTCGCGAGACGTGCAGCGAAATCCACGCCGAGGTTCACGCGCTTGCGTGGGATCGCCCGGGTCGGCTGCTGAACGACGACGTCCGACTCTCGGAGGCCGAAGTGCTCCCGGGTGCCCTTACGGTCGCCCGGCGGTGGGGCCGGATCGAAGACGTTCCGCACGGTGTGCGCCAAGATCCCCCGCTCGGCCAGCTCGGCGCGCGCGTGATCGCTGATCGTGACGTGAAGCGCTCCGGGCAGCCGGGGCGGGAAGTCCGCGCGGTGGGCGTACTCGGGACGCTCCCAGGGGAGATCGTGGTGGTGGAAAATGACACGTCCGCTCGCGTCCTTGATGACATCCGCGGCCACGGTCGCCGCGACGGGGTTCAGCGGTAGCGAGCAGAGGTTCTCGACGACAATCAGCTCTGCGCCAGCGAGCGATCGAGCCAGCCCGTCGCGGTCGACGTCGGACTCGCCGGCGTCGATTCGCAGAAACGGCAGGGCCGTATCGTCGGCGCGTGCGAGGTCGTCGAACTCGCCAGCCACTCGGCGCGTCGTGAACCCGAGTGAGTGCAGTGCCCACTCCCACTTCGCTGCCTCAACGGCCACACCGTCGGCGCCACCGAGGCGGTAGGAGAGGAGGACCGCCGTCGACGCCGGCACGACCCCGATTCTGGAGTCGCTCAGAGCGCTGACGTTCCCCCTGCGAGTCCCGGCATTGCGTGCTCAACGGCGTCGAGAACCGCGTAGACGGCGGCGACATCTGGCGACGCCTGAGCGAGCGCGGACCCGACGAACTCTGTCTCGTCGGGCGGCTCGATGCGGATGATGGTGACTACGACCACGTCTTTGCTCCCGACCCGGGTCCGCGCCGCTTCGTCGAGCTCAAGCGTGCCGGCGTCCACGTACAACTGTCGCAGCGCATCGAGAATCGCCGAAGCCACCAACCGAAGTCGGGTCACACCTGCAGTGGAACCCTCCGCGAACCCTGTCGCGTCGTCGACCACCGAAGACAACGTGACTCTGAAGGTGGCCCTGCGCCCCTCGATCTGCGACTGGATCGAGCCGACCGTCGTGCGGACTAATGACTCGTCGCGTTCAACGACGGATTCGTTTTCGGGCGTCAGCTGAACAACGGAGACGATTCGCCGATCGATGTCCACGCCAAATGACGCCATTGCTACCGATTGGACGTCACGCACTACCTGCTTTGGGTGTTTACCAGAGTGCGCGAGGACATGAACCTCGACGGGGTGACCGAGAGAGTCAGAGACGATGCGACAAGCCACGACCTCAGGCAGACGGGAGACCTCATTCTCGATCGCCTGGACGTCGAGTCCCGCGATCCCTTGCTCGGTCATTGAGACCACCTTCGGCTGCCCGACGAGGCCAACCGAAGGATACGGACTGCGTCCGATTGTGGCGGGGATGCCGGTACATCTGCGCTTCGGCCTGGCTCCGTTTTCCTCGAAACCACCGTTGGTAGAGTTGCTTTTGTGACGACCGGGAACTCGGTCCGTTTCGCGCGGCACGGCCGCGAGACGGGAGCGGGCAGGGTTCCGGCGGAATGGCAGAACTTCCAGCCTGAGCGAAGCGCGACCTCGTCGGTCGAGATTTGGCCTACGAGAGTGCCAAACATCACGGAGGGAGGTAGTTATGAAGAAGACGCTGTTCCGTCTTGCGGTTGTCGGATCAAGTCTCGCCGCGCTGGTTCTTGCAGGCGGCGCGGGCAAAGGCCTGCGTTAGCGGGCAACGACAATAGAAAGCTCCGCTGGAACCCTGCCCACTCCTGTCCCTTGGATTGGTGTGTCTCGATTGTGCACACGCTGTCGATAGACCGTAGCTACCCTCGCTGTCGGCCTCGTCGTTGACATCCGATCGATCTCTGGCGTATTCGTGAGCATCCGGATCCGTCTCGCTGCAATCGGCGTCGTGGGTCTCAGCGCCGCGGGTCTATCCGTGCTTGTCGACGCTCCAAGGCGCACGACGGACGTGATTGTCTTGGGTGCGGCGCTCGTCGCGGGATACATCGTTGAGCTCAGACCGTTAGGCCGATCACCTCTGCCTATCGGATTCGCCGTCGCTGTCGTCCTTGTTCGCGCAGCGAATTTCGGCGAGTACGCCCTCGTCGTCGTGGTCGCAGCCACGCTTGGCGCGCTGCTGCGGAGAGATCTGACCGGGTCGAGGCAACGCCTCTCTACCCTTGCGGTGTACATCCTGTCCGGAGTCATCTGTGGCGCTGTCTTCCATGCAGCCTCAAGACTGGGTCACCACTCGGAGTCCGCGCTTCCATTGCTTTTGGCGCTTGCCGCAGCCGCACTGTCGGAACCCGTCGTGTCCGATGGTGCAGGTGCAATTCGTGGTCAGAAGCTGGCTCCTCTGAGTTCGAGAGGCGCTGACCTCGCCCTTGTATCAAGCGGAATACTCATGGCCACGGGCTACGGCGGCATCTCGGGCAAGGGGAGCCTTGGCTTTGGGGTCCCGCGCTGTTCTCGATTCCGTTACTCGCGGCTTGGTATTCGTTTGAACTTGGCGATCGAACACGCCGGACGTTCCGCCAGACGGTCGAAGCACTCGGCGTCGCACCTGAACTCGGCGTCCTCACGCCACCCGGCCACGTTGAGCGGGTTGCAGCTCTCGCGGTCGCTATAGCCGAAAGGCTCGGGATGGGGGACGGGCAGCTAGACGACCTTGAAACGGCCGCCTGGCTACATCACCTGGGCGCTGTTTGCCTCGACGATCCAGAAGCAGGTGGATCGCGCGATCCGATTGAGGTCGCGCGGGCTGGAGCCGAGATGCTCCGCGCTAGTCGCGCCCTGAGCGACGCCGGCGACATCATCGCTGCTGAACCGGGTTCCGCCAGCACTCAAACGAGTAGTCAAAGCGAACGCGTTTCAGCGATGGGCGAGATCCTGAGGCTCGCCAATGACTATGACGATCTGACAGGCGGCGATCCTTCGCAGTCTCATCTTGCGATCGACCACTTGAGGGAGACGTCCCAGTACGGCGAGCAGGTCATCGAAGCTCTTGATCGTGTGCTCGACGACAGTCCGATTCTCTAAGCGCGGATCGCGCTTGTTGAGCTTCGACGACTCGCACAGAACACCAGCTCACACGCCCCGGCAGCGATAACAAGGTCACCAAACGACACCAGGGTGTCAAACGGTCGTGGGAAGAGGATCTTGTCGCCGAGGAAGCCGAGCAGATCGCTGCCACTTTCTTGGCGGTGCTTTACCGTCTGACTAACTGGCATGTAGATCCTGTTGCCGTTGGCGTCATCTCCAATCGGACGCGTTGGCATGCCGAGATTCAATCCAATCACGAGTGCGTTCATCGCGACTCCGATTGCCATCACCTCGAACCCGCGGGTCGTGGAGTTGGCAAGGCAGAAGCCCAAGATCAGTACATATGAGGCCATGAGGAGGCCGTATCCGATCGTTTCGATGTCGGACTTCGGGAACGCGATGTATTCGAGCGCTGCCTGCACTATCAGCCCGGCAGCGAGCAACCAGAAGGCAGTCACCCGAAGTCGTGTGAGCGCGGTGAGACTTCCGCGCGTCACAACCATCACGATCGCAGCAGCGAGGACGGTTGCGATCAGTAACCACATGCGCCGAACAGTAGCGATCTCGGCCGCGACGAGGAGTTGCGTACCATTCCAAGTGTGCCTGAACTCCTGTACGTGGTTCGCGGATCTACTGCGTGGATCACCATCAACAGACCAGAACGCCGAAACGCGATGTCGCTCGATGTCATGCAAGGCTTGCGCGACGCGCTTCGTGCGGCAGCGGAGGACCGGAAGGTGCGGGTCGTGGTCCTCACAGGCGCTGGTGAGCTTGCGTTCTCGGCCGGCGCGGACCTCAGTGCGATGGCGGCCGATGCCGATGTACTGAAAGCACACGAAGCGCGCGGGCTTCTGGCCGCGGTATTTCGAGCGCTGTGGCAGCTCGAGAAACCTTCGATAGCCCGCGTTCGTGGCTATGCCCTGGCTGGCGGCTTTGGGTTGGCTCTTGCTTGCGATGTAGTCATCGCGTCTGACGATGCTCAGTTCGGTACGCCGGAGATTGACATCGGGCTCTGGCCGTACATGATCACCGTCCCATTGGTGCGCTCGATGCCATCCAGGCTTGCCCTGGAGCTCATGATGACGGGCCGACGAGTCCACTCGGACGAGGCGCTACGGCTCGGTTTCATCAACCGAGTTGTGCCAGTCGACGAACTGGATGAAGCCGTCGAATCGCTTGCTGCGACCCTCGGTGAAAAGGCTCCGTCGACGATCAAGTTGGGTAGACGTGCGTTCTATCGCGCACTCGAGATGAGTTCGGACGACGCGCTTGACTACCTGCAGGCCATGTTGACAGTGACGACCATGACGGGTGACGCAGCCGAGGGGTTGGCGGCATTCCGAGAAAAGCGCCGCCCGCGATGGAGCGATGCGTGAGTTGATCTGACACCAGACCATGTGGTCTGTGACGCGAATTTGGGCCGTCTTTTTCTCGAGCGGCCATAGCAATTCAATCCCGTGACCGTTAGGTTCCAGTCGGCGAACGTTTGGCGGAGCGGGGGCGCAATGGCAAATGCTGGTGACGCTGAGTCCCGGCAGGCCAATGAGATCGCCTTGGCAATCGCTCGCTATCAGCCGGACGCGCAACGCGTCGCGAGACGGCTCGTTCGTAGCGACGCCGAGGCTGAAGATCTCGCGCAGACCGCGATTCTGAATGCGCTACGGCGGGCTCAGCACATTCAGGACACTCAGCACGTAAAGGCCTACGTACTAACGGCGGTACGGAACCTCTGGCGCAATCAGCTACGTCAACAGGGCAAGAGACGCTTTGTCGGAGCCGATGCCGCTGAATACCTCCCGGCGAACGAATTGGGCCCGGAAGAGCGAGCGCTAACCAATTTGGATGCCGCCGTGGCCCGCGCTGGCTTTTCGTCACTATCGCGGCGAAGCCAAGAGGTGTTGTTACTGCGCTACGTCGAAGGGCTCAACTATTCCGAGTTGGGGCAAACCCTCGGCATCTCGACCGTCGCCGCTCGACAGCGTGCGCATCGCGCACGCGATGAGCTCGTTGGCGCATGCATCGACCAGACGGCCTCGCCCGGAGTTGGCCGATGCTCAGCCGTCCGTGGACGGCTCGGTCGCTACCTGCGGGGCCGTCTTCCGCAGCGTGCGCGGGACGACATCGCAGAGCATCTTCAACAGTGTGCGCAATGCGGGGAGTGCCTTGCGCAACTGAAGGACCTTTATGGACACGGTCTCGGCCGGAGAGAGCGGAGCGAGTGATGCCGCGACGCGGAACCATGAGGCGAACCGAGCGACTCTACGTGCCGAGACCGTCCCCCCGACGGCTCGTATGGATGACGAGGATTGCCGTTGGCGTAGATCTGTTGGCAGCGGCATTTGTTGGTACTTCGATCGTGACTGTGCCTGGGCAGGCATGGGTCGCAATCAGTTTCGTCGCCGTGGCGGTTGGAGCGGCGCAGCAAGAGACGCTCTTCGGCGACGACACGGCATTGAACGGAAGCATGATTGTGATCCTGGCTGCCGTCGGCGCCTTCATCGCCGGCGCGCCGCTGTGGCTTCCAACACTTTGTGGACTGTTGGGAGGGCTCAGTTGGGAACACGTTCGGGAGCGCGCGCTGCGGAAGGTCGCGGTCAACACCGCGTGCACAACGATTGCCGCACTCGCTGGTGTTGGCGTCGCAAAGTCGATCGACCTGCTGGTGTCGTCGCACGCAATTGGGGCAATCAGTGGTGCCTTGGTGGCGGCAGTCCTTTACTGGGCCGTTGACAACTCTCTGATTGCACTCGTCCTCACCGCCGTCGATGGCCGACCGGTCGGAGCCCAGATCAGGGACCTGACATGGTCGGAGTCGTGGTTGCTTCCGGCGGCTGTCGCTGGGTTTCTTCTCGGATACGCCGCTCAGCAAGGCATCCTCGCCGTTTGGGCGAGCGTCGCCTCGCTTATCGCGCTCGTTGCCGCGAGCCGCGTGTTCGTGTTTCGGCCGCCGGCTCTCCCGTCGATTCAGGTCGCCTCGCGGCTCATGTTGCTCACTGCGCTGACGGCCGCCGTTCTGGTCACGGTCCTACTCGGTGTTCACGCGCAACTGCTAATCGCTGCGACTCTTGCGGGCGCACTATTCATTGTTGCCTCAACAGTCCTACTAGAGCGGATCCGACCCGGCTACGGACCCCTTGCCGTAATGGTCGCTGTCGTGCTTTCTGCCATGATCTTCCGAGGCACGAGCGTGGCTGTGCCAGCAGCGTTGTCGCTGGCCGGAGGCGTCGGTGTGGCCATTGCGCGACGGGGCGCACTTGCGGCGGTCGCGGCCACTAGTTCGGCGACGTTCGCGGTCGCCGCCACGATCGCTCTGTTCCCGGCTGGCGTTACCACCACGCTTGGTAGCAGCGCGTTGGTGGGCCTGGCGATCGCGATCGTCTATCTCGTTGCGCTCTACGTTGCATTCGCGCTCGTCGTACGTCGGCGGCTTGGCGCTGGTGCCTGGTCCGCCGCCGCGTCTCTCCTTCTGATGGATGCGGGTGTCTTCGCGCTTGCTGGAGTGCTTGCAGCGATTGGCGTATGGACCGTGCGGGAGTCGAGCCCTGTCGGTGCAATCGTCTTCGCGGTCGTCGGTCTCGTAGGCATCACGAACACAGCAGCAAAGCGTCGCAGGTCGCGACAAGGAGAACTGAGCGGTGAACAGCTGCTGGATGTCGTTCAAAGTGCGATTCTGAAACTGCCAGCTTCGAAACTTCCCGACGAGCCTTAGAGCGCGTCTACGGACGTGCGAGGATGGGCCCGTGAAGGATCGAGACAGCCCGGCGCGGTCCAGCCGCTCGCCCACATCGAATGCCGAGATCCGCAGTTGGCGCGAGCTGGTTGGAAACCTTGACTCACGTCGAGGGGCTGCTGAGGGTATGGGCGGCCAAGAGCGGGTCGAGCGCCAGCACAGCCTCGGCAAGCTCACAGTGCGGGAGCGTCTGGAGCTCTTAGTCGACGGGGGATCGTGGGTCGAGTACGGCCTGCTCGCCGACAGCATGGATCTGACGTACGAGGGTCGTTTCCTTGCTGCTGACGGCGCAGTCACCGGCGTCGGTCGCATAGAGGGGCGGCCCGTCGCGGTGGCGGCATACGACTTCACGGTCCTCGCCGGTTCGATGGGCCGGGTCGGTGAGCAGAAGATCAAGCGCATGCGGGAGCTCGCGCTGCGTGAGCGAATGCCGATGATCTGGCTGCTCGACTCGGCTGGGGCGCGGATCCAATCCCAGAGCGGCTCAACCTTCGCCGGCATGGGTGATCTGTTCAGGGAGCAGGTCACGATGAGCGGCGTCGTTCCGATGGTGGCGGCGATGCTCGGCCACTGTGCCGCTGGGACTGCGTACATTCCGGCGCTTGCTGACTTCGTGCCCATGGTGAAGGGCACGTCGTCGATGGCGCTCGGGGGCCGGCACCTGGTGAAGGCGGCGGTCGGCGAGGACGTGAGCGAAGAGGAGATGGGCGGCTCCGCGGTACATACGAAGATCTCGGGATGCGCTGACCTCGAGGTGGCCGACGACCGCGAGTGTCTGGCGACCGTTCGGGAGTACCTGTCCTTCTTTCCATCGAGCAACCGAGACGATCCGCCGTGCCTCGAGACCGAGGACCCCTGCGATCGGCGCGTCGAGGAGCTGTACGACATCGTCCCGACAGCGCCTCGGCGGGCATATGACGTTCGCCGAGTCGTGCAGTTGGTCGTTGACGACGGTCATGTGCTCTGGATCAAGCCCGAGTGGGCGAAGAACGTCGTTACGGGGCTCGCCCGGTTCGGAGGACGGCCAGTGGGGATCCTCGCGAACCAGCCAATGGTCCTCGGGGGTGCCTTGGACGTGAACGCCGCGGACAAAGCGGCCCGGTTCGTCTGGCTGTGCGATGCGTTCAACATCCCGCTCGTGTTCCTCCACGACGTGCCCGGCTTCATCGTCGGCTCAGCGGTAGAGCGGCAAGGGATCATTCGGCACGGTGCGAAGATGCTGTTCGCCGTCTCCGAGGCGACGGTGCCGAAGATCAGTGTTGTGATGCGCAAGAGCTACGGCGCCGGCTACTTCGTGATGAACGGGTTTGCCTACGAGCCTGACTACCTCGTCGCGTGGCCGACAGCCGAGATCGCGGTGATGGGCCCAGACGGTGCCGTCAACATCATTCATCGCGGGACGTTGGAGGCCCTCCCAGAGGAGGAGCGGCCGCAGCGACGGCTGGAGTTGGCGGAAGAGGTTCGGCGCAACATCGACCCGTTCGTCGCGGCGGGTCACGCCCTCGTCGATGACGTGATCGATCCCGCGGACACGCGAGCCGCGATCTGTCGTGGCCTCATGATCGGGAGCCGGAAACAGGTTGCTCGACCGTGGCGTAAGCACGGAGTCATGCCGGTCTGAGTCGCTCGTGGCGAGCACGTCGGCGCGCAGGCCCGGTTTCGCGCCGCTAACCTCCCCGGTTCGTGCACGAGATTCGCGCTGAGATCACCGCCAATGTGTGGCAGGTCGTTGTTGACGAAGGACAGATGGTCGCCGAAGGCGACGAGATCGTCATCCTGGAGTCGATGAAGATGGAGATCCCGGTCACCACCGAGATACCTGGCGTGGTACGGGAGCTCCACGTCGAGCCTGAGGACACGGTCCAGGAGGGCGACCTGATCGCGCTCATTGACGAGTCGTGACGTGCCGATTCAGTCGGAGCGCGACGGAGCGGTGGGCGTCGCGATCATCGATCGGCCCGAGCGCCGCAATGCACTGAACGCCGAGCTGTGCGACGAGCTCAGCGCGTTCATCGATTCTGGGAGCAACTGCCGCGTCCTCGTCGTTGGCGGCGCCGGCGACAAGGCGTTCTGCGCGGGTGCCGACCTCGCTCGCCGCGGCGCCGACACTGGCGGGCTCGAACATGGTGGTGGCGACACGTTTCGACCGGCTTTCGAACGATTGATCGAGCGGATCGTCGAAGCTCCTGTCCCGGTGATCGCGGCGGTCAATGGTCCGGCGCTGGGTGCGGGCATGCAGCTCGCCGTGGCGTGCGATCTCCGAGTCGCCGCCGAGGGCGCCACATTCGGCATCCCGGCCGGACGACTCGGCGTGATGCTGAGCGCCGGGAACATCGCACGGCTGGCGTCGGTCGTCGGGCAAGCGATGGCACGCGACGTGCTGCTGACCGGGCGGGTGCTCGACGTCGACGTCGCCGAGCGCGTCGGTCTGGTGCAGCGCCAGGCGACGGACGCTCTCAGCGGCGCTCGTGAGCTCGCACACGCACTTGCCGACCTCGCCCCCCTGTCAGCGGCCGGTCACAAACGGGCGCTGAACCTCATCGCGGACGATGCGGGGCTGACGCCGGCGGCGCGGGCCGAGTTGGACCAGCTCGCCACGGCCGCATTCGCCAGCGATGACCTCCAAGACGGTCTCGCCGCGTTCGGCGAGAAGCGCACGCCCCGCTTCAGCGGGCACTGACTGGGCGGCCCATGCCGCCGAGAGTCGAGGGGTTGCCGTCTCAGTAGTTGGCCGGCAGCACGCGCGCCAGGTACTCGAAGAAGAAGTAGAGCGCGACGAGGAACGGAATAACGCCGATCAGCCAGTTCGTCCAGCGCGGGTGACGATGGAACAGAAGCCACCACGCGACGCCGACCGCCGCGGCGATCAGGCCCGTGATGAACGCCGGGAGCAGCGAGCCGGACTCGCCCGAGAGCCCGAGGCTGGTCAGCTTGGCGGGGGGCGGGAGGTGTGGCGGCGGCGGAAGCGGCTTGGTATGTGAGTCCAGCGCGGCCTTCACCACCAGCCGCTGCGCCGCTGAGTACTTGGGGGTGCACGTCGTCAGCGTGAGCGTCGCCGGCCGTCCTGGATCGGGCGCGAGGACGGCGACGTCGCTCGGATCGACGACGAGCTGCGCGTACACCCGGTACGTGAACGAGCCCTGAAGCGTCTGCACCATGATCACGTCGCCGTCGGCGAGCTGATCGATGTTGCCGAAGGGGTGTGCGAAGGTCGTGCGGTGGCCGGCGATCGCGGCGTTCCCGGCCTGCCCCGGCAGGGGCGTCTGGGGATAGTGGCCTGGTCCCTTGCGGAGGTCGTCCTCGCCGACGCCACTGACGACGATGTTGTCGAGCCCGATCTTGGGGATCTGGATGCGAGCGACCGCGTCGCCGGCGGCCAACGAGGCGTTCGGCGGCGGGGCGGTCGTCGTCGTCGGCCCGAGGGCGTTCGGCGTCGAGGTGCTGGTCGTCGTGCTCGCAACGCGATGCAGCGCCGCGTCGAATTGCTGGCGGAGGTGATGCTGTTGCTGCGAGGTGTAGATCCCCGTGCCCCAGAGGAGGTACACCGCGAACAGCAGGATCAGGACGCCCAGCGTGATGAGCGTTCGGCCGACGGCCGCGGCAGTTCGGCGCAAGCGGCCATCCTACGAGGGGGTCCTCGACCGGCGGTCGATGGATGGGCGCGGTTCGCCAGTCGTCCGCGCCCCTTCGTATGCTCAGGGCTCCTGTTCCTCGGAGACGCTGTGCAGTCCGTCGTCCGTCTGCGTTCGGCCGTGTGCCTCCTCGGCCGCTTCCCCGCGCTCGCGGGCGTCGATCTTGACGTGTTCGAAGGCGAGGTCGTCTTGCTGTCGGGTGGCAACGGCGCGGGCAAGACGACGCTGCTCCGGTTGCTTGCGGGCCTCGTGCCGCTGCACTCCGGGACGGCGGAGGTACTGGGCCAGGACCTCGACGTCGATCGGCGAGCACACCGCCGGATGATCGGCCTCGTCGGACACGAGTCCGCCTGTTACGACGACCTCACGATCGGCGAGAACCTGCGGTTCGCGGCCCGGGCCGCCGCGGTCGACGATCCGGACGAGCGAGGCGTCCTCGACCAGCTCGGGTTGACACCCTTGGTCGACACCGTCCACCGCAAGTTGTCGGCGGGACAGCGTCGTCGCCTCGCCCTGGCCATCGCCCTCGTGCGCCGGCCGCGCCTGTTGCTGCTCGACGAACCGCACGCGGGCCTCGACGCCGAGGGTCGCGCCGCGCTCGATCGGGTGCTGGAGGGCACCGCCAGCTCCGATCGGGCGGTCGTGCTCGCGTCGCACGAGCTCGAGCGTATGCGGCCGCTGGTGTCGCGCGAAGTCGTCCTGACCGCAGGGCAGGCTCACGGCGTCGCTCCCCGCCCGCCGGACGCCGCCGGCCCAAGCCAGGCGCGGCCGCTGGACCTCTCGGAGCGCGCGTCGTGAACCTGTTGCAGGAGGCGATGCTCGTCGCGGGAAAGGACCTCCGGATTGAGGCCCGCTCGCGCGTCACAGCGCAGCAGATCTTGCCGTTCGGGATGGTGGTGCTGCTGCTGTTCGCCTTCGCGCTCGACCCCGATCGGGGCGTGCTGAGCAACGTGGCGCCTGGCCTGTTCTGGGTGACGGTCCTGCTCGGTGTGCTGCTGGCGGTGGGACGCGCGTACAGCATCGAGGCGGACAACGGCGCGCGTGACGGCTTGCGGCTCTCGGGTCTCGACAGCTCGGCGCTGTTCCTCGGGAAGGCGGGCGCGGTCGCGCTCGAGCTGACGGCGCTCGAGGCGCTGCTCGCGGCCGGCGTGGTCATCCTCTTCATCTTCGCCGTGCTCTTCACCGGGCTCGGGATGCTGGCCTTCGGGGCGCTCCTGGAGGAGTCATGACGCTACTGAACCCACGGTTGGCCAAGGTGCTGGGGATCGCGACCCTCGGCTCACTCGTGGTCCTGGCGCTGTTC
>DATDGU010000256.1:0-14406 GCA_036521915.1 Acidimicrobiia bacterium
GGGCGGCACGTTACCGCCCCGGATTGCCAGCGCCACCGACTTCGACCCGCTCGGTGACGGGCACGAGAACCACCAGCTCGTCAACAACGCGATCGACAACAACCCCCAGACGGCGTGGTCGACCGAGATCTACGCGACCCGCAACTTCGGCAACGCCAAGGCGGGCGTCGGCATCTACGTCACCCTCGTCGCACCCGCGACCGTCCGCGAGGTCACCGTCGACACCTACGAGTCGCAGTGGAACGGCGCGATCTACACCGCAGCCAGCCCGGTACCGGCCACGCTCGGTGCCTGGGGCCGGCCCCGTGTGTCGCGGACCAACCTCGGGATGCAGACCGTGTTCGTGGTCCCGGCCGGACCGCCGGCCCGCGCCGTGCTGGTCTGGATCACCAATCTGCCGCCGGGTGGCCGCCTCGACATCTCGGAGATCCATGTCCGCTGACGCCGCGGCGCCCGCACCCCGTGTGATCAGCTCGCCTTCGAGCGCTCCTTCTCGCGCTGCTCGCGGTACCAGGCCGCGGTCGGCAGGTCCGGCGGCACGGCCCGGCCGCGCTTGAGCTCGGCGAAGTTCGTGTACCGGGTCAGCCAGGCCAGATGCTGCCACAGCAAGACCGTGTCCTCGTCGCTCGGCAGCTCGCTCACGACCGGGCCGAAGATCGCCGGGCCGGTCCCATCGTCGAGGACGATCGTCGGGACGCCGAACGCGCCGGTCCGCTCGACCAGCGCGGTGTGCTCGTCGAGCACGGCCTGCCACGTCGAGGGGTCGCCGAGGGCCTCGTCGCAGAGCGACTCGTCGAGCCCGATCTCGACGAGCGCCTCGCGGACCATGTGCGCCATGTCCCCCGACGGCGGCGGCTCCTCCCAGACGCGGCGGCCGAGCGCGGCGTAGAAGGGTCCGATCCGCTTGGAGCCGTGCCGGTCACGGATGAGGATCGCGGTGCGCAGCGCCGGCGCGGCGCGCGCGTCCAGGTCGTGCGGATCCTTGTCGTCGGGCAGGTTGACCACCTCGAGCGAGAACACGCCCCAGTCGAGCTCGACCTCGCCGAGCTCGGCGAGCCGCCGCGCCCAGCGCGACGTCTGGTAGCACCAGGGGCATAGCGGGTCGAAGTGAAACTTCACCTGCTCCACGTCGCCTACCCTTCCTCGTCGACCGACCGTCTCGCGCACGATACTGCTGCGCCCGTGACCGTCGACCGGTCTCGCACTCGGAGGCAACGATCGAACCCCGGCTGGCGCGCTTCCAAGGCTTCGAGGGCATCCACCTCGTCGCCGACCTGTGGGGTGCCGACGACGCCTGGCCGGTGCTGTTGATGCACGGCGGCGGCCAGACGCGTCACGCGTGGGGGACCACGGCGCAGGTCCTCGCCGAGCACGGCTGGCAGGCGGTGTCGCTCGACCTGCGCGGCCACGGCGACAGCGAGTGGGCGCTGAACGGCGACTACTCCTTCACCGCGTACGCCGCGGACTGCGTGGCGGTGTCCGACCAGCTCGGCCGACCGCCCGTGCTCGTCGGCGCGTCGTTGGGCGGCGTCGCGGCGATGATTGCCGAAGGTGGCAGCGACCGGACCGTGTCGTCGGGGCTCGTCGTCGTCGACATCACGCACCGCAGCAACCCGGAGGGCATCCAGCGCATCCGGGACTTCATGGCCTCGGGGCTCGACGGCTTCGCGACGCTCGACGACGCCGCGGCGGCGATCGCGGCGTACACGCCGAACCGGCGGCGCACGACCAACCCCGCGGGGCTCAGGAAGGTGCTCCGCCAGCGCCGCGACGGCCGCTGGTACTGGCACTGGGACCCGAAGTTCCTTGAGCACGGCCGCACCGAGGTGCCCCGCGAGGACTTCCAGGGGCTCTTCGAGGCGGCGCTGCGCAACATCCACGTGCCGACCCTCCTCGTCCGGGGGCTGCTGAGCGACATCGTCACCGACGAGGGCGTCCAGGAGTTCCTCGACCAGATCCCGGGCTCCCGCCTCGTCGACGTCGGCGGCGCCGCGCACATGGTCGCCGGTGATCAGAACGACGTCTTCTCCCACGCGGTGGTCGAGTTCTTGGAGCAGGACATCCGCCCCCGCCTGGACACGACGCCCACCGCTTGAGCACCGACCTCTCCCCGCCGGGCGCGCCACCCCAGAGCGAGCGTCCGGCCACCCGACGGCTCGCGCGATGGGGGGCCGGGCTCCCGTTCGCACTGCTGGTCCTCGCCGCCGCCCTCGTCGCCCGGGCGCCCGGCTTCTCCCGCGGGCTCTTCGACCCCGACGAGGCCGCGATCGCGACGATGGGCATGGTCGTGCAGCACGGCGGCGTCCTCTACCGCGACGTCATCGACCGCAAGCCGCCGCTCGCGCCGCTGCTCTACGCCCTCTCGTTCTGGGTGACCGGCAGCCGCAAGCTCGAGCCCCTTCACGTGCTCGCCGCCCTCGAGCTCGCCGGCGCGGCGCTGCTCATCGCCGCCGAGGTCCGCCGACGCGCCGGGACGCGCGCCGCGTGGTGGGCGGCGGGGCTCATGGTCGCCGGCGCGGTCGCGTTCCACCCCGTGGACGCGCAGGCCGCCAACTACTCGCACCTCGCCCTGCTGCCCGGGTGCGGGGCGATCGTCGCGGCCCGGCGCGGCAGCACCCGCAGCGCCGCGCTCGCCGGCGTCCTGCTCGGACTCGCCACGCTCACCCGCCAGACGTGGCTGATCGGCGTGTTCCCCGCCGCGCTCGCCGCCTGGTACCACGGCGGCCGCCGCTGGCGCGACGCGGCGGTCGTCGTCGCGACCACCGTGGCCACGATCCTCGCCATCGGCGTCATCGTGCCGTTCGGGCCCTTCGTCCACTGGACGTTCTCGGGCAACGGCACCCTTCTCTTCGGGTTCGGGCATTCCCAGAGCCCGCTGCGGCGCGCCGGCGAGGCGATCGAGTACTTCCTGATCGGCCACGTCGTCGTCTGCCTGCTCGTCCTGCGTCGCGGGTGGCACCGGGAGGACCTCGACCTGTGGCTCTGGCTCGCGGCGGGGCTCGTGGCCGTCGCGGCCGGCTTCCGCTACTTCGGGCACTACTGGCTCCAGGTCCTGCCACCGCTCGTGCTGCTCGGCGCGCCGGCGATCGCGTCGGTGAACGCCGCGTGGGTCCGGGTCGGGCTCGTCGTGCTCGTCGCCGTGCCGACCGTCTGGTACTGGCAGGAGGCATGGGCGCCGATCCACGGGACGAGCAACATCGATCAGCGCGCCTTCCCGCTCGTCGCCGAGGTCCGCAAGCTCACGAGCCCGAACGACCGGATCACCGTGTGGGGGTCGTTCCCGGAGATCTACTGGCTCTCGGGCCGCGACCCCGGTGGGGCGTTCGTCCTCACCGACTTCCTCGTCGGCAAGACCGCCTTCTGGTCGGACGGATCCCAGCGGCTCCCGGACGCCACGCCCGGCGCGCTCCACACGTTCCTGGCGAGCATGGACGAGCACCCGCCGAAGCTGTTCCTCGACACGGCGACCGGGGCCGTGCGCCGTTACCAGTACTACCCGATCACCCTGATCCCGGCCGTCCACCGGCTCGTCGTGGCGCACTACCACCGCGTCGCCCGCATCGACGGCGTCACGATCTACGAGCGGGGACCCCCACCCGGCCGCACCGGGGCCCTGAGCGCCGCCCGAGGTTGAGTAGCGCCTACTCAAGCCCCGGGCCTGGTCTCCTGGGATGCTCGACCCGTCTGGGCACCGGAGAGGGAGACGGGCATGCGGCGTCCGCTGGCGAAACAGGTCGGCAGCCTCATCGGCATCGGCGGCGTGGCGTTCAGCATCACGTTGCTGTCCCAGTCGATGCGGGCGGTGGAGGCGGTGGGCGGCACCTGCGCCTCCGGGGGCCCCTACGCGATCTCGCGGCCGTGTCCGAACGGCGTGGCCGGGGCGCTCCCGCTCGCCATCGTCGGCGGCCTCATCTTCCTCGGGCTCTTCGTCGTCTGCGCCAGCGACCGGGGGCGCAGCGTCGCGATGCTCGCCTGGTCGGCGCTCTTCTTGACCCTCGCCTGGAACTTCATCGACTACGGCCTGAAGGGGGGGAGCGGCGGCGGGGCCGGCTTCCTCATCCCCGGGGTCCTCTTCGTGATCATGGGGGCGGCGCCCCTCTTCTACGTCGTGCCCAGCATGTGGAAGGCGTTCCTCGGTCAGGACCCGGACCAATCGGCGGCGCCGAGCCCCTTCCTGAAGTACGCCCCGCTTCCGTCGACCGGCGCGGGCGCGCCCGCCGCCTCGTCCTCGTGGCCGTCCACGTCGGCGTGGGGGACGAGCAGCCCCGCCGTCTCGACGGCGACCCCGACCATCACCTCGACGCCCGCGGCCTCCACGGCGACCGTCGCCGGCTCGTCGAGCAGCGGCTCGAGTGACCTGGCCTCGGAGCTCGAGCGACTCGCGTCGCTGCACCGCCGCGGCGAGCTCAGCGACACCGAGTACGAGGCCGCCAAGCAGAAGGCCCTGTCACACGGAGGCACGACATGATGAACCGGACGCTCGTCGTCGCCGCCCACCTCGCCTTCATCCTGTTGGGCATCTGGGGCGGCTTCCAGGTCTTCGACCTCATCGCCAAGTGAGGGGCGCGCCGGCGGGCGCGCACCCTGACGGCGACGCTCCGTGAGCGCGTTGCCGGCCCACCGTCTCGTCGTCGACGGGATGAACGTCATCGGCTCGAAGCCCGACGGCTGGTGGCGCGACCTCGACGGCGCGGCGAGACGCCTGCTCGACCAGCTCGGCTCGCTCGTCACGCCGGACCTGGTCGTCATCCTCGTCCTCGACGGACGCCCGATCGCCGGGATGCCCGAGGGGGAGCAGCGAAACGGCGTCCACCTCGTCTACGGCGGTCCCGGTCGCGGCGCGGGCGACGATCGCCTCGTCGAGATGGTCGCGGCGCTGCCCGACCCCGACACCGTGCGGGTCGTGACGTCCGATCGAGGCCTCGCGGCGCGCGTCACCCACCTCGGCGCATCGGTCGAAGGGGCCCGGTCGCTGCGCACCCAGCTCGACGGGGCGTAGGCGCCGACCGACGCCGGCGGCTCGGTGCCGTGGGCGCGAGACTGCGGCCGGCGGCGCCGCCGCGGCGCCACGAGGAGCGTCGATGTCGTCGTACATCCGAGTGGATCGGCCGCGACCCCACGTCACGCAGATCACCCTGAGTCGGCCGGAGCGCATGAACGCGATGGCCTTCGACGTGATGGTCCCCCTGCGCGAGCAGCTCGAGGCGACGAGCGTCGACAACGACTGCCGCGTCGTCGTGCTGACCGGCGCCGGACACGGCTTCTGCTCGGGCGCCGACCTGGTCGGCGCGGGCGCGCCACCCCACATCGACGGGCTGCAACGCACGGGGATCGCCCGACGAGCGCTGAAGGCCCTCGACGACGTGATCCTGGCGATCCGCGCCATGCACCAGCCCGTGGTCGCGGCGGTGAACGGCGCCGCGATCGGCGGGGGCTTCTGCCTCGCCGCGGCCGCCGACCTCCGCTTCGCGGCGGACGGCGCCTACTTCCGGGCCGCGGGCATCAACAACGGCCTGACGTCCACTGAGCTCGGGATCAGCTACCTGCTGCCGCGCCAGATCGGGTTCGCCCGGGCCTTCGACATCCTCCTCACCGGACGGGACGTGACCGCGGAGGAGGCCGAGCGGATCGGGTTCGTGTCGGCCGTGACCCCCGAGAGCGAGCTGCTCGAGCGCTGCTACGAGGTGGCGGCCGGGCTGATCCGGTTCAGCCACGTCGGCGTCGAGCTCACGAAGCAGCTGTTGTGGTCGAGCTTCGAGGCGGGCAGCCTGTCCGCCCACATGAACCACGAGGGTCACGCACAGCTGTACGTCCGCCTCACCACCCGCAACTTCGACGAGAAGATCGCCGCGTGGCGCGAGGGCCGCGCGCCCGTCTACACCGACGAAGGGCCCTAGCCGACCGGCGCCGCGTCGAGCTGGTACAGACGTGCGCAGTTGCGCCACACGATGTCGTCGCGCACGCTCGGGTCGAGGTCCACGGTCTGCTCGGCGAGGACGCGCTGGGAGTCGGGCCACGTGGCGTCGCTGTGGGGATGGTCGTTCGCCCACATGAGCCGCTCGTGGTTCAGCAGGCCGGTGACCCGGAACGCGACCCAGTCGTCCTGGAAGGTGAGGTAGACGTTCTCGCGGAACGCCTCGCTCGGCCGGCGCGTCATCGCCTCCGCGGTGAGCCAGTTCCGGTGCCGGTCGAAGGCGTGGTCGGCGCGGTACATCCAGTGCGGCGCCCAGCCGGCGTCCGCCTCGACGCACACGACCCGCAGGGTCGGGTGCCGTTCGAACACGCCGCCGAAGATCAGCGTGCCGATGATGTCCTGGCAGCCGCGGATGATGCCGAGGAAGCTGTTCATCCTGGGCCCGCGGTAGGGCGGCGTGACGAGGTTGTCGTTGTTCGTGAGGATGTGGAAGGACAGCGGGAGCCCGAGGTCGGCGGCCGCCTCCCAGAACGGGTCCCAGCGCAGGTCGTCGTAGTCGCCCTCGTCGTGGCAGCCGGCGAAGCCGGGCATCATCACGCCGCGCAGCCCGAGGTCCTTGATGCGGCGCAGGTCGTCCAGGCCCTCCTCGACGCTGCGCAGCGCCGTCTGGCCGAGGCCGATGAGCCGGTCGGGCGCGTAGCTCTGGAACTCGGCGATCCAGAGGTTGTAGGCGTCGAAGCAGGCCTTCTTGTAGTCGACGTCGGGATGGTTGCAGAGCAGCATCCCGACCGACGGGTAGAGGACCTCGACGGCGACGCCGTCGCGGTCCTGTTCCCCGAGGCGGGCGCGCGGGTCCCACCCACCCGGGTGGAGCTCCTCCCAGGGGACGTAGTTGTACGGGTTGATGCTCTCCACCGGGCGGCCGGCCGCGGCGATCATCCCGTAGGGGATGCGGGCCCGGCCCTGATCGATCACCATCACCGCGCCCATCTGGTCGTCGGTGGCCGCCTCGGGTGCGCGGTCGCGAAAGCGCGGGTCGATGCGGTCCCGGTAGCAATCGCCCGGCTCCGTCACGTGCGAATCCGCGGAGATGGTGAACAGCGTCATCGTCGCGACCTCCGTCGACGAAACCGACCCGCGACGTTACCCGGCCCTCCGGCGCGCTGCGCCGGGCCGGTCAGGGCACGATCGGCGGGTAGTAGTTCTCGGCGCCGATCTTCTTGACGTCCTCGAACCATGAGCCGTTGTACGCGTCGGTGTGCCCCTGGCGCATCGGGTCCTCGAACTCCCACGCCTGGCGCTTGTAGGTCCAGTTGGCGGGGAACAGCCGGTGCGCCTCGCGCCAGTGCGGGATCGCCGCCGGGTGGTCACCCATCCGGTGCAGGTGCTCGCCGAGCTCGAAGTGCGCCGCGGCGCGCGCCTCGGCGTCTCGCCGCGGCTGGGCGCGCCGCACCACCTCGTCGGGCGAGAGCGCGTACTCGCTGGCCGCGCCGTGCTCGACCCAGTCGACGAGCATGGCGCGGTAGCCCTCGGGGTCGGTCTTGATCTTGCGGGCCTCGGTGAGCATCTCGGCCGCGTCCGGCGGCAGCGTCGTGATGTCGATCGAGTTGATCTGGTCGAGCACCGGGTTCTTGCCGGGGAACGCGGGCTCCGCGGGCCGCACGATCGTGCCGTCCTCGTCGATCCAGACGCCGTTCGGGACGTTCACGACGCCGAAGCGCTCGTCCACGAGATGCGCGTGGTCGAGCAGCGACGGGTGCTCAGCGTGCGCGGCCTCGACGAACGGCCGGGCGGCCTCCGGGTCCACGTCGAGCGCGACGGTGACGACCTCGAGCCCGCGGGGGTGCAGCTCGGTGCGCAGCTCCTGCCACACGGGCAGGTCGAAGCGGCAGCCTCACCAGGAGGCCCAGGCGAGGAGGATCACCTTCTGGCCTCGCAGGCTCGCCAAGTTGAACGGCCGGCCGTCGAAGGCGGGAAGCTCGAGCTCGGGCGCCTCCGCGGTGCTCAGCGCACGCCCGGTGACCGTCGTCTCGGGCCCGACGGCGACGAGGTCGTACGCGGCGTCGTGCACGACCGGCATGCCGAGGCGCGCCGCGACCGTGTCGACGTCGACCGCGCCGTCGATCGTCGCCTCGGGCGGCAGCAGGACGCACAGCTCGGCCCTGCACGCGCCGCGGGGCGTGATCGCCCACCCCGTCCCGGCCTCGAACGCCGCCGGGTCGACCGGCCCTTCCATCAGGATCATCGAGTGGCTCCTTGTTGTGGACGTGGGTCAGGTCGCGGCCCGGACCGCGGCCTGCTCCCGGAACCGTGACGTGCGATGGACCGGATCCGGGTCGAGCTTGGGCACGACGTGGTCGCCGAAGAGCCGCAGCGTCTCCTGCGCGTCCCCCCAGCGCATGTCGATGGGCATCCCGAACACCAGCTGGTCGCAGCCGATGCTCTCATAGCGGCGGCACTGCTCGAGCACCTCGTCCGGGTCCCCGCAGAGCAGGTAGCCCTCGTTGATGCGCATCTCGATCTCGTCGAGCGTCGGCTCCGGGAACGGGTCCGGCCACACCGGGACACCCTCCACCTTCGGAAACGTGTCGTGGTAGTAGAAGACCAAGCTCTGCAGGTAGCTGACGCCCATGTGGGTCGCGACCTCGCGGGCGCGGCGACCGTCCTCCAGGCAGACGAGCCCGTTCGTGATCATCACGTTGTCGTTCACGTAGTCGCCGACCGGCTCGGCCTCGGCGATGTGATCCTTGTAGGCGCGGACCATCGGCTCCATGTCGCGCACGGCGGCCACGTTGAACCCCAGCACGCCGAGGCCCATCCGGGCGGCCTTCTCGTACGTCGGCGGGTTCCCGGCCGCCACCCAGAGTGGCGGGTGCGGCTTCTTCCATGGCTTGGGCAAGACGTTGCGCGTGGGCATCGCCGGGTTCGGGTACGGCACCCGGAACGACGGGCCGTCGTGCTGATACTCGGTCTCACGCCACATCTTCGGCAGCTCGCGGATCACCTCGTCCCATGGCGCCTTCGTCAGGTCCGTGCTCGCGATGTCGAAGCCCGTGACCTCGCGACTGCCCGCGCCGCGGCCGGTGCCGAGCTCGAAGCGGCCATCGGTGAGGTGGTCGAGCATCGCGGCGCGCTCGGCGATGCGCACAGGGTGGTTCACCTGCGGGTTCAGGTTGAAGATCCCCGACCCGAGGTGGATGCGGTCGGTGATCGCGGCCAGGTAGCCGAGGTACGACGCGCTGTCCGAGAGGTGGGAGTACTGGGTGAGGAAGTGGTGCTCGACGACCCAGCAGTACTTCCAGCGGTGACGGTCGGCGACCCGGACCAGGTCGGCCTCGTTGATGATCGCCTCGTGCTCGGCGTCCGCGTCGGACTCGAGGCGGACCGCTGGGACGTGGGCCTGGATGAAGATCCCGAACTCCATCGCGCCACCTCCGTGCCCCGCGGCCAGTCTCACACAGACCGGGGCGCCCAGTTTCGTGGGTAGTGGCTCAGTTTGATTCTGGTGGGGGGTCGAACAAGGCCAGCTCGGCAGCATCGGGCGCCTGGAACAGTGGTAGCCACCCGTCGAGGTCGGCGCGGTGGATCGGGTAGCTGTCCCAGGGTGGCTGCGAGTTCCGTGCATCGATGCGCCGCCAGAGTTCGTCGGCAGGCACATCGAGGCAGTGCAGTTCGACGCCGACACCAAGGCTACGAGCCACGGATCGCATCTCGTCACGCTCGATCCGCGCCCAGAGCCCAAAATCGAGGACGACGCTCAGGCCAAGGCGCAAAATCTGTTGGGCGAGCTGCCAAAGTTCATGTTCCACCTTCTCCCGGGTCGGCGCGTCCCAGGGGTTGGAGCCGAGGGCCCAGAGCCATTCATCCTTCGTGAGACGCACGGCGCTCCGGTCCGCAGCTAGCTGCCTGGCGAGTGCGGTCTTACCCGCCCCCGGCAACCCGCAGGTAAGAATCAGTCGAGCCTCGGGCACGGTGTCTTAGTCCAGCAGTTCCGCGAGCTGGGTCAGCGACCACGGCGCAGCCGCCGGCGTCGTCCCGTCGAGCTCGACGACGTCGGTGTCGCCCGCGTCGATCACCCTGGTGGCCTCGACTTGCGGTACACGAAGAACACCCGGTGGATCCGCGCGCCGACGGTCTGGGCGTAGGGGACGATCGGGCCGACCCAGCCGATCTCGGCCTCGTGCCGCCCCGTGTCGCGCAAGCGGTGGAGCGCGCGGATCAGCACGCCGCGACCGCGGCCCTGCCCGATCACCGACGGGCGCACGGCGACGGGCCCGACCCAGCCGGTGCGGGCACCGTCCCAGCAGCAGCACGCGACGATCCCGTCGACGTCGCGGGCGATCATGAGCCGGTCCCGGGCGAGGCAGCGTGTCATCTCGACGCGCCACATCGGCCAGTGCGCGCGCGTCCAGGCGTCGACCTCGGCGGCGTCGGCCGCGCCGGCCAGCTGGGCGTCGTCGTCCGGGGGCGGGAGATGGTCGAGGTCGACGACCATGTTGAAGTTCGCCTCGCCGCGGACGTAGCGGCTGCGCTCGAGCAGGCACAGCATGGCCGTCTCCGTCGACTCCACCCCGGGGAAGAGGTAGTCCGGCGCGTCGGCGCCGACGGTGATGGACCCGGTCCCAGCGAGATCGTGCTCGGCGGCCGCGAGCAGCGCGCGCCCGAGCCCGCGGCTCCGCGCCGAGGGATGGACGACGAGCAGCCGCAACGCGGCGCTGCCCTCGCGCACGCACGACGCGACGACACCACGCTCCGGATCGCCCCGGACGGTAACCGGCCAGTCCGGCGTGAACAGCGACGAGGCCAGGTCCTCCAGCGTCGGGGGATCGGCGAGACCGGCCCGGCAGAGCCCTGCGATCGCCGCCAGATGCGACGAGTCCAGCGTCGGGAGCGACGCCGTCACTGCCGCGACGCGGCCCTCGGTCGAGCGATCGTCGTCCCGGCCGGAACCGACACGCCCACGACATACTGGGGCGCGTGCCGCGCGGGCGGCGACCCCGCCCGCTCGCCGTGAGGGACCGACCATGCCCACTGAGGTGCTGCGCTACCGGCCGTTCGGGCGCGACACATGGCGCGATCCTTACACGCTGTACCGCGACCTGCTCGAGCGCGACCCGGTGCAGCACGTGCCCGACGGCGGGTACTGGGTGCTCAGCCGGTTCGGCGACGTGTTCGGTGCAGCGCGCGACACGGCCACGTTCTCGTCGGAGCAGGGGCTCACGTTCCAGAACGAGATCGAGGCGATCGGGCTCCTGCCGAACCTCGTGATGATGGATCCGCCGCAGCACACGACGTACCGGCGCCTCGTCGCGCGCGGGTTCACGCCGCGACAGGTGAGCGCGCTCGAGCCGGCGCTGCGACGCTTCGTGCGCCGCCGCGTCGAGCGCCTCGTCGACGCGGGCCGAGGCGACTTCGTGGAGCTGCTCGCCCGGCCGGTGCCCTGCTTCGTGGTCGCGCAGTATCTGGGCGTCCCCGAGTCCGACCGGGACCGCTTCGAGGGTTGGACCGAGGCCCTCGTCCAGGCGGGCGCCGGCGGCCACGAGGGCGGGGCCGGCGCGGCGCTGGCCGAGCTCTACCAGTACTTCGGCGAGCAGATCGCGGCGCGGCGCGCCGACCCGGGCGAGGACCTCATCTCGGATCTGGCGCGCCTCGGACCCGACGAGGTCGGTGGCGCGACCGAGGACATCCTCGGGTACGCGTTCGTGATGGTCGCGGGCGGCAACGACACCGCGACCGGCCTGCTCGGCGGCGCGGCGGAGCTCCTCACCCGCCATCCCGAGCAGCGGCGCCGGCTCCTCGACGACCCGTCCCGCGTCCCCGCCGCGGTCGAGGAGTCCCTGCGCCTCGTGTCGCCCGTGCAGGGCCTCTGTCGGGTCACGACGCGCGACGTCGACGTGGACGGCGTGGCGCTGGCCGCCGGGAGCCGCGTGCTGCTCTGCTACGGCGCCGCGAACCGGGACCCGCGCGAGTTCGGCCCGACCGCCGACGACTTCGACGTCACCCGCCGCGTCGCGCGGCTCCTGACCTTCGGCAGCGGCGCCCACTTCTGCCTCGGGGCGGCGGCGGCGCGGCTGCAGGGGCGCGTCGTGCTCGAGGAGCTGCTGCGCGCCGCGCCGGCGTTCGCGGTGGATGCCGACGCGGGCGTGTTCGCCGACGGGGCGTTCACCCGCCGGTACGTGTCGCTGCCGTGCGAGGCGCGCGCCTGACGGTCGCTAGCGGGTGGCGGGGGCGTGCGCCCCGTCGTCACCGAGCAGGAACGCGATGTTGTCGTGGAACAGCGTCGGGTCCTCGTCCGGGCCTTCGCCGATCGCGGCGTAGTCGGCGATCGGCGTGGCCGTGCCCTCCGAGTGCGGGAAGTCGCTGCAGCACATGAAGAGGCCGCCGGCCTGCTTGCGGAGCCGGCTCGGCCGCTCGTACGAGAACGCCGCGACCCGGACCTGGCGCCGGAAGTACTCGCTCGGCTTCATCGACAGCGGCGCGAGCGGCTGGCCGTTCAGGCGCGCCGTGAACTCGCACGCGCCGTCCAGCATCAGCAGGAACATCGGCACCCAGATCGCGCTCAGCTCGATGATCCCGATGCGCAGCTGAGGATGCCGGTCGAGCACGCCGTTCACGATCAGGTCGGTCGTGGCAAGCGCCGGCGGTGTCCAGAGGAACACCGACTCGACGGTCGGCACGAACGCGTCGTCGGGCTCGGTGTACCAGGCGTCCTCGAAGACGCGGGGCTGGTCGGCGACGTGGAACACCGGCGTGATGCCGTGCTCGACAAAGGCCGACCAGAGCCGCTCGTGGTCGGGGTGCGACAGGGGCCGGCCGTCGACCGTCGCCGGGGCGATCATCCCGAGGCGGACCCCGGCGCTCGCGAGTCGCGCCAGCTCGGCCTCGAGCCAGTTCGGGTCCCGGAGCGTCAGGTGCGCGACGGGGTGCAGCCGGCTCCGTCCGTCGTGCACGACGGTCCCGCACCAGCGGTTCCACGCCGTCATGTTCGCCGTGAGCGCGGGCAGCGACCCCGAGAGGCGGCGCTCCCAGAGCAGCCCGAAGTTCGGGAAGAGCACGGCGCCGTCGAGTCCGAGCGCGTCGAGGCGCCCCAGCCGGGCCGTCGGCTCCCAGTAGTCGTCGGGGAGCGCCTCGTCGTAGCGGTACGAGGCCGGCGCACCCGCGCGGCGGCGGCGGCGCTGGTCGCCGAGCACGGTCGTCTCGCCCGGGTGCTGCACGTCGGCGATCTCGAGCGGCTGGTCGCCCCAGCGGACCCAGGCGTAGCCGAGGTCGTCGTCCTCGATGCGCAGGGCCTGGTCGCGCCATCGCGGGTCGATGTGGTCGGCCCAGACGGTCCGCGACTCGTAGAGATGCTGGTCGCAGTCGATGACGGCGGTCACGGCAGCCCCCTCTCGCCTGCGAGCCAGTGTGCCACACCGCCCGTGAGCAGCTCCCGGGCGCGCGCGGGCGCGCGCCCGGTCGCGACGCGCGCGCGAGTCCCTATGCTCTGGTCCGTGGCCGTCATCGCTGAGCCACTCGTGCCCGTGCCCGCCGCGCCGGAGGGCCAGCCGTATCGGCAGCTCCGGGTGTCGCCGATCACCACCGCCTGTGGCGCGCGCGTCGAGGGCGTGGACCTCGCCTCCGACCTCGACGACGCGGTGATCGCCGAGATTCGCCGCGCCGTGCTCGACCACCAGGTCGTGTTCTTCCAGGGGCAGCGGCTGACGCCCGAGCGCCAGGTCGCGTTCAGCCGACGGTTCGGCCCGTTCAGCCCCGTCCCGTTCATCGAGCCCACGCCCGACCATCCCGAGGTCATCGCCGTCGTGCGCGAGGCGAGTGAGACGCAGCCCTTCACGTTCGGCAGCCTCTGGCATTCCGACTTCTCGTTCCTCGCCGAGCCGCCCTTCGCGTCGATCCTCCACGCGCTCGAGGTGCCCCCCGTCGGTGGTGACACGCTCTGGGCGAGTCAGACCCTCGCCTACTCGACGCTGTCGTCCGGCATGCGCGCGCTGCTGGCCGGCCTCGTCGGGCGGCACAGCGCGGTGAACGCCTACTCACCGAAGATGCAGGCGATCCACGATTCGTTCACCGGCATGGTCGTGCACACGAGCGACGACGCCCACCGGGTGCAGCGCCACCCGGTCGTGCGCCGTCATCCCGAGACGGGCCGGCCTGCCCTGTTCGCCAACGCGCAGTACACGGTGGGGCTGGAGGGGTTCGCGCCCCAGGAGGCGAGGCCGCTCCTCGACTTCGTCTTCGAGCACGCCGTGCGCCCCGAGTTCGGGTGCCGGTGGCGCTGGTCGGTCGGTGATGTGGCCTTCTGGGACAACCGTGCGGTGCAGCACATGGCGCTGGCCGACTTCACGGGTCACCGCCGGGCCATGCACCGCACGACGGTCGCGGGAGACCGCCCGGTCGGCGTCTGAGGCGGCGCGGCGCTACGGGACGCGCGCCGCGCCCATCGGCTGCCCCCAGATCGGGCCGATGTGCACGTCGTTCCCGGTGCCGCCGGCCTC
>DATDGU010000257.1:0-2434 GCA_036521915.1 Acidimicrobiia bacterium
GTCGGCAGGATCGGGATGGTGAGGCGAGCAGGTAGGCCTCCTCGTGCTGTGAGCATGCACGTGGCCGTCATCTCGAAGAGCGCGGCCGGATCGCCAGGTCGGTGGTCTGCGCCTACAGCTGTGGCCAGGTCCCAGGCATGGAGATGCCACTCGGCTGCAGCAGCGCCAGCGTGGAGGCCGGCTGTCACCGTGCCGTAGGGATAGCCGTATGGGAGATCCCAGGAGTCCGCTAGACGCTGCGCGTAGCGTTCTGCTTGCTCCTGGAACTGGGCGGTCCGCTCGATCGGCGCCGCCGTTTCCAGCTCATCGAGGGCGCGGTCATTGCAGGCCGGGATTTCGTCGACTCTGAACGGAGGATTGCTCTCGCCGACGAGGGCGCGATCCAGCCACTGGTGATACCAGCGCACAACGCAGAGAAGGTGCCCGGCCAGTTGTTCTGCGCTCCAAGATCCACACGCTGACCGTTGCCAGTCCTGTGCAGTCCATCCACGAACGACCGTTCCGACACCTTGCACACCGTCGTGGTACAGCCCTAGAACCTCGTCGCGGCTCACGTCAGCAGTCCTCAATCTCGGGCTTGCCCTGGGCGCCGCGCTCGCCCGTCGGACGGGGGACAGGGACGCCCCCACCACAACACCGCACACAGGAGAGCCGAAGCAGAGAACCGAGGCACACGGCACGCCACACGGGTACGGGGGTCACAAATGGACTGTTGACACCCTGAACAAGCCAGCAGGATCTCGCTACTGGTCTGACCGTCGAATTACAGCGAATTCTTCAAGGCTTTGCACGTAGACGAGTTCTGGAATGCCTTCTGCAGTTCCCCGTTCGGCGTCAGACCCTTGAGCGTGGTTGCCGCCGCCTTCGTCTGACTGACGCCCATCTGGATGGTGCTGCCGATCTGCGCGAACGTCGCCGCGATGTCGCCGGGAGAACTCGGGGGTGGTGACAGCGACTGTTGGATGCTGGTGATGTCGCTGCTCAGCTGATTCGAAAGGTTCTGTACCGCGCTCTGCGCCTTTGCGCCGTCGGACGTCGACGGTTTGCCCAGCTTCTGGAGCGAATCGTTGAGTTGCATGAGAGCGGTGCTGAGCCCGGTCGTGGCCGTCTGGCTTGCAGCACTCAGCGAACCTGAGCCTTTGAGACTCGAAATGGTCGAGTTGACTGACTTGCCGAAGGTCTGGACGGCGGAACACACCCCGTTCGCCCACTGCTGTGCGGACGTGCTCTGCGAACTCGCGGCTGCGGGAGCAAACGCCCACACTCCGAGGGCGACACCGGCGACCGCGATGGCCGAAATCAGCCGTCGTGTGCGCGCGACACCTGTCATATCTGTCCATCCTTCCGCAGCCGAACTAGTCCATCCCGGTCGTACTGTGCCACGATTCGCCCGGCCGCTAGAACCCGACTTTGGCACCAAAGTTGGCTAGCTCGATCCCGAAGACGCTCGCTGCCCAGCACATAGGCTGAGCGCGGGCTCCGGAGCTTCTGGACAATGAGCAAGTTTGACGAGTTGGTCAAAAAGCGCGGGTGCTTGAAACTCGTCTTCCGAGAGGATGCCGTCGTCGCGAAGGCCGGCGAGCTTTCGCAACTCGTCCGCAACATCGGCGGACTTCGCGGGAGGTGCTGTGGCCTGCGGGTTGCTCGTCGTCGAAGAACGGAACGCCTCGACTCTTCAAGAATGGCGTGATTTGCGGGCGGGTGGGCGTGGCGCCGATCAAAATTTGCCGACGCCACTGATCCGGAGTGCAGTGACAGCGTCCAGGGCCGTCGTGGCCCTCCGCGGCGGCGGAGTCAAGTTGCCTCCGTTTGCTGCGGATCAACGGTGACCCGATAGTCGGGCCGACACGTTGCCATGGGGGTTCCGGATATGACCAAGACCGAAAAACGAGTCAGCGGACAAGCGGGCGATCTGAGCGCAAGGACCAAAGGGCAGGAGCTGCGCGGTCCTGTCCCGCGCCGTAGCCACGCTGGATGGTCGGCTCCGCAAGGACGCGATCCGATCGCCATCCTCGAGCAGCAGAACGCCGGCCGGGTCCCCGAGCTGGTTCCGGTTCGCATGGGTCGCATGGTGGAGTCACCGTTTGCGTTCTATCGGGGCGCGGCGGCGGTGATGGCCTCCGACCTGGCGTCCACGCCGACGACGGGCATCGAGGTCCAGGCGTGCGGCGACGCTCACCTGGTCAACTTCGGGCTCTTCGCCTCACCGGAACGGACGCTGCTCTTCGACGTGAACGACTTCGACGAGACCCTACGGGCGCCCTGGGAATGGGACGTCAAGCGACTAGCGGCGAGCGCGGCCGTGGCGGCCCACCAGAACGGGCTCGATGACATCGAGGCCGCCAGAGTCGCCCGCGCCGGGGTGCGCTCCTATCGAGAGAAGACGGGGCTCTTCGCAGAGATGAGCCCGCTGGATGTCTTCTACACGCAGGTG
>DATDGU010000258.1:0-6586 GCA_036521915.1 Acidimicrobiia bacterium
ATGGGCGCGTCGCTGCCGGTCCCGCTCGAAGAGCACGACCGTGGCGGCCATGGCGACGTTGAGCGACTCGGCGGGCACGTGCATGGGGATCGTGACGACGGTGTCGAGGCGCTCGAGCAGCGCCGGGTCGACGCCGCGGGCCTCGTTGCCGACGACGAGCGCGATGGGCGCCGCCGGGTCGAGCGTGTCGAGGGGGTGGCCGCCGCGGGTCGCGGTGCCGACGGTGCGTCGCCCGGCGCGTCGGGCGGCGTCGAGGGCGTCGAGGGTGTCGCGGCAGGCGACGAGGTCGAGTCCGAGGAGCGCGCCGGCGGAGGCGCGGACGACCTTCGGGTTGTAGACGTCGACGGAGTCGCCGGCGACGAGCACGGTCGTCACCCCGGCCGCCTCGGCGCTGCGCAGCACGGTCCCCAGGTTGCCCGGGTCGGCGACGTCGGTGGCGACGATTACGTCGCCGGGACGCTCGAGCGCGGTGGGCGACGCGTCGCGGGTCGGCGCAACCGCGAGCACGGGCTGGGGGGCGCGGGTCACGCCGATCTTCTCGAGCACGCCCTCGCGTAGGTCGGCGACGGGGACGCCGGCGGCCTCGAGCCGGGCGACGAGGTCGGCGAACGCGGGTCGGGCGCCGGAGCCGAGGTAGGCGCCCTCGAGAGGCGTGTGGCGGTCGAGCGCCGCGGCGACGAGGCGGGGGCCTTCGAGGACGAAGGCCGCCTCGGTGGCGCGGGCGGCGCGGTCGCGGTTCAGCGACCGGAGCCGCTGGACCTGCGGGTGGCGGGCGCCGAGCTCGCCGCTCGTCAAGCGGCAGCCTCGAGGGCCGCCTGGGCCTCGGTGACGAGCGCGCCGAACGCCGCCGGGTCGCGCACCGCGAGGTCGGCGAGGATCTTGCGGTCGACCTCGATGTCCGCGGCCTTCAGGCCGGCGACGAAGCGCGAGTACGAGATGGCGTGGTCGCGGCAGGCGGCGTTGATGCGCACGATCCAGAGCCGGCGGAACTGGCCCTTGCGGGCCCGCCGGTCCCGGTAGGCGTACTGGCCGGAGTGGAGGAGCTGCTCGGTGGCGGCGCGACGGTGCCGGCTGCGCGCGCCCGAGTAGCCCTGGGCGGCGGCCATGACCGCACGGCGGCGCTTCTTGCTGTGGACGGAACGCTTGCCTCGTGCCATACCAGCTCCTGGTGATCGGTCGACTCCGCGCGCTCAGGCGCGTCCGAGGAGGCGTTCCACGTGCTTCTTCGGCGCGCCGGTCACCTCGGCGAGCCGGCCGAGGCGGCGGGTGCGTCGGCTGGACTTCTTCTCGAGGAGATGCGAGCGGTAGGCCTTGCGGCGTCGCACCTTCCCGGTGCCGGTGATGCGGAACCGCTTCGCCGCGCCGCGGTGCGTCTTGTTCTTGTGGTGGCTCGCCATCAGGTGTCCTCCCGCGCCGTGCTGGCCGCGGCCGGCTCGGGCGCGGTCACGGTCGGCGCGGCGGGAGCGGATGCGGCGCGGGGTGTCGCGGCCTGGGCCGGTCTCGGCGTGGACGGGCGCGCCGCGCCGCCTCGCCCGTCGCGACGCAGCGGGTGCAGGACCATCGTCATGTTGCGGCCGTCCTGGCGCGGCGAGGACTCGACCATCGCGATCTCGCTCACCTCGTCGGCGATGCGCTCGAGGATCCGCAGGCCGAGCTCGGGGTGGGCCATCTCGCGGCCGCGGAACATGATCGTGAGCTTGACCTTGTTGCCTTCGCCGAGGAACTTCTGTACGTGGCGCATCTTGGTCGTGTAGTCGTGGACATCGATCTTGGGTCGGAACTTCATCTCTTTGATGACGACTTGGGTGGCCTTGCGGCGGGACTCCTTGCGGCGCTGCTGCTGCTCGTACTCGTAGCGCTTGAAGTCCATGAGCCGGCAGACCGGCGGGTCGGCGTTCGGCGCGACCTCCACCAGGTCGAGCTCGCGGGATCGGGCGATCGTGAGGGCCTCGGGGAGCGGCTTCACGCCGAGCTGCTCGCCGCCGTCCCCGATGAGGCGCACCTCCCGGGCCCGGATGCGGTCGTTGATCCTGGTGTCGTCTGTGGCTATGAGGTCACCTCGATATCGCCGGACGCGAACGATGGCGGACGCGGGAAGCGTCCGCCATCACCTGGGCCGAGCCCTCAGGGCTCGGCGGAGAGGACGGACCCGGACTCGGGGCGCCACCTGGGCAGCCCGGCCGGGTGGGGTCCGGCGTTGTCGTGCTGGCCGGTCCCACTTCCCACACTGGTCGTCGTCAGGCGAGGATAGCAACGTGAGCGGCCTCTGGACACCTTCCGGCGAGCATCGCCCCGACCCCGCCGAGTCGGCGCCGCCCGCGGGCGGCGGCCGCGGGGGCGGCGACGGAGGGGGCGGCGACGGCGGGCCGGAGGAGGCGGCGGTCGCCGAGGAGCTCCGCCGGGTGCGCGCCGAGCTCGCCGCGACGCCGGTCGTGGACCTCATCGCCAACCACGGCGTCGGGCTGTGGCAGCTCGCCGTGCTGCATCTGGTCCCGGAGGGCGAGGAGTCGCCGCACCTCGAGGACGCGGCGCTGGCGATCGACGCGCTCGCCGGGATCGTCGAGGGGCTCGGGGACCGGCTGGGCCGCCACGCGGTGCCGCTGCGCGACGCGCTGGCGCAGCTGCGCGTGGCGTACGTGCAGGTCCAGGAGCGGGAGGACGAGCGCGAGCGCGAGGACGACGAGGACGACACGTAGCATCGCCGCTCCATGTCCTCGCGCATCGAGCAGTACGCGCTCATCGGCGACACGCACACCGTCGGCCTCGTCGCCGACGACGGCTCGCTCGACTGGCTCTGCGTGCCCCGCTTCGACTCGCCGGCGTGCTTCGCCGCGCTGCTGGGCGACGACTCCCACGGCCGGTGGCTGATCGCGCCGGCGGCCGGGGGGCGGGCGGCCCGCCGCCAGTACCGGGACGGGACGCTGGTGCTCGAGACGGAGTTCGAGACCCCCGAAGGGGCGGTGCGGCTCATCGACTTCATGCCGCTGCGCGACAAGGACGTCGACGTGGTCCGGATCGTGGAGGGGCTCCGGGGCAGCGTCCCGATGCGGATGGAGCTCGTGATGCGCTTCGACTACGGCTCGATCGTCCCGTGGGTGCGCCGCGTCCGGGACGGCATCCGGGCGGTGGCCGGCCCCGACGGGCTCGTGCTGCGCTCCCCCGTCCACACCTACGGGAAGGACCTGCGCACCTACGCCGAGTTCACCGTGTCGGCGCGGGAGCGGGTGCCGTTCGTCCTCTCGTACCACGCGTCGCCGGAGCCGGCGCCGGCGCTGCCCGACGCGGAGCGGGCGCTGCGGGTGACGACGGACTGGTGGCGGCGCTGGTCGTCGCGCTCGACGTACGCGGGCCGCCACCACGAGCTGGTGAACCGGTCGGCGATCACGTTGAAGGCGCTCACCTACCAGCCGAGCGGCGGGCTCATCGCCGCGGCGACGACGTCGCTGCCCGAGTCGATCGGCGGGGTGCGCAACTGGGACTACCGGTTCTGCTGGCTGCGAGACGCGCCGTTCTCGCTGTACGCGCTGCTGACGCTCGGCTACGAGTCGGAGGCGCGCGCCTGGCGGGAGTGGCTCGTGCGGGCGGTCGCGGGGCAGCCGGAGCGGATGCAGATCATGTACGGCCCGCTCGGCGAGCGGCGCCTCACCGAGCTCGAGCTGGACTGGCTGCCGGGCTACGAGGGGTCCGCGCCGGTGCGGACGGGCAACGCGGCGTCGGCGCAGTTCCAGCTCGACGTGTTCGGGGAGATCGCCGACACGCTGCACGTGACGCGAAAGCTCGGGCTGCCGCTCGCGCCCGGGGTGCGGGGCGTCGGCCAGGCGATCGTCGACTTCCTCGAGGACGGCTGGCGTCAGCCCGACGACGGGATCTGGGAGGTGCGCGGGCCGCGCCGCCACTTCACCCACTCGAAGGTGATGGCGTGGGTCGCGTTCGACCGGGCGGTGAAGGCGATGACCAGGGACCCGACGGCCCTCGACACGCCGATCAACCAGCTGCGGGAATCGCGGGATGCGGTGCACGCCGAGGTGCTGGCGAAGGGCTACCACGCGGAGCGGGGCAGCTTCGTGCAGTGCTACGGGTCGAGCGCCCTCGACGCGAGCCTGCTGATGGTCCCCCTCGTCGGGTTCCTGCCGCCCGACGACCCGCGCGTGCAGGGGACGATGGCGGCGATCCAGCGTGAGCTGATGCCGGACGGCTTCGTGCGCCGCTACGAGACGAAGGGCGGCGTCGACGGCCTGCCCGCCGGCGAGGGCGCGTTCCTCCCCTGCTCGTTCTGGCTGGCCGACAACCTGGCGCTCATGGGCCGGCTCGACGAGGCCCGGGCCCTCTACGAGCGGCTCATCAGCGTCGCCAACGACGTCGGGCTGCTCTCCGAGGAGTACGACCCGCACGCGGGCCGCCTGCTCGGCAACTTCCCGCAGGCGATGAGCCACGTCGCGCTCGTGAACACCGCGTCGAACCTCACCGGGACGGTGAGCCCGGCGCGGAGCCGCAGCGGGGTCGCCGCGGCGCCGCCGTCAGCCTGACGCCTCGACGGTGTCCGCCTCCCAGACGCCGAGATGGCCGGGGACGACCCGGAAGCGCACCGGGGTGCCGACCGCGATGTCGCGTCGCGGGTCGGTGAGGCGCGTGCAGTGGAAGCCGTAGCGGTGGCCTTCGCCCGTCTCGACGGTGCCAAGGCCCCGCGCCGGGTCGAACGCGACGATGCGCCCGTCCATCAGTGGACGATCTTGGCGATGGGGATCTCGATGATGCCGGTCGCGCCCTGCTCCTTCAGCGCCGGGATCAGCGTGTTGATCTCGGCCTTCGCGACGACCGACTCGACGGCGTACGCGTCGCCGCCCGAGAGCTTCGAGACCGTCGGCGCCTTCAGCGCGGGGAGCAGCTCGAGGACGCGGGTCAACGCGGCCTCGTCGACGTTCAGCTTCAGCAGGACCTTGCCCCGGGCCTCGAGCGCCCCGTCGAGCAGGGTGTGGAGCTGCTCCATCGCCCGGCGCCGTTCCGGGTCGCGGTGCGCGGCGGGGTTGGCGATGAGCACGGTCGAGGACGCGAGGACGGTGTCGAGGATGCGCAGCCCCGCGGCGCGCAGCGCCCGCCCCGTCTCGGTGAGCTCGACGACGGCGTCGGCGATGTCGGGGACCTTCGCCTCGGTCGCCCCGTAGGAGAGGGAGACGTCCGCCTCGAGGCCGTGGGCGGCGAAGTAGCGCCGCGTCGTCTCGGGGTACTCGGTGTGGACCCGCAGCCCGTCGCCGAGGTCGTCGACGGTCGTCGCCGGGTTGTCGGCCGCGACGGCGAGCACGATGCGCACGCCGCGCCCCGTCGTCTTCGAGTAGGCGAGGTCGCCGAGGGTGACGACGTCGGCGCCGGTCTCCTCGACCCAGTCGCGGCCGGTGACGCCGAGGTCGAAGAGGCCGTCGGCGACGTAGCGCGGGATCTCCTGGGGGCGCAGGATGCGCACGCTGTCCACGCGCGGGTCGTCGATCGTCGCCCGGTACTCGACGTCGGAGCTGCGCTGTACGCCGAGGTCGGCGTCGTCGAAGAGGGCGAGGGTCGCGGCCTCGAGGGAGCCCTTCGGGAGGACGAGCTTCAGCACCGCCGGGCCGCCTCGGGGAGGGCGCGGAGGAGCGCGACCATCTCGAGCGCGGTGCGGGCGGCCTCGCCGCCCTTGTTGCCGGCGGCGCCGCCGGCCCGGTCGAGGGCCTGGGTCAGGTCGTGGGTGGTGAGGACGCCGAACGCGATCGGGACGCCGGTGTCGAGCGCGGCCTGGGCGATGCCGGCGGCGCAGGGCCCGGCGACGTACTCGAAGTGGGCGGTCTCACCCTGGATGACGGCGCCGAGGCAGATCACGGCGTCGACCGTCCCGGATTCGGCGAGGCGCTTCGCGGCGAGCGGGATCTCGAACGCGCCCGGCACCCACACGACCGGGACGGCCGCGGGGTCGATCGCGTGCTCGGCGAGCGTCGCCTGGGCGCCCGCGAGGAGCGGCTGGGTGACCTGCTCGTTGAAGCGGCCGGCGACGATCGCCACCCGCATGTCGGACGCGTCGAACGGTCCCGCCGGTGGCGCGTACTCCCCCACTCAGGTGCCGGCCTGCGGCTCGTCGAGGTCGAGGAAGTGGCCGAGCTTGTCCTGCTTGGTGCGCAGGTAGGAGATGTTCTCATCGTTGGGTTCGATGCGCAGCGGGACGCGCTCCACGATCTCGAGACCGTAGCCCTCGAGGCCGCCGTACTTCGCGGGGTTGTTGGTCATGAGCCGCATGGTGGTGATCCCGAGGTCGACGAGGATCTGGGACCCGATCCCGTACTCGCGGGAGTCGGCCGGGAAGCCGAGCTCGACGTTGGCCTCGACGGTGTCGCGGCCCTGGTCCTGGAGCGAATAGGCGCGCATCTTGTGGCCCAGGCCGATGCCGCGGCCCTCGTGGCCGCGCAGGTACACGACGACGCCGCGCTCGGCGGCCGCGACGGCCTCGAGCGCGACGTCGAGCTGGACGCCGCAGTCGCAGCGCAGCGACCCGAAGACGTCGCCGGTGAGGCACTCGGAGTGGACGCGCACGAGCACGTCGTTCGAGCCCGCGACCTCGCCGCGG
>DATDGU010000259.1:0-1511 GCA_036521915.1 Acidimicrobiia bacterium
GGACCGACGGGTCGGACCCGTCAGCCGCGCCGAGGATCGGCGCCAAGGGCTGGAGCAGGGCCTGGATCTCGTCGGCGCACGCCTCGAACTCCGGGAGGTCGCCCCCGGCAGGATCCTCGACGTCCTCCCACGACTCGAGGAGCGCGTCGTCGAGATGCAGCGCGGCGACCCGGTCCGCGAACACCCCCGTCGTGTCGGGGAGGGTGCGGGCCAGTCGCTTGAGCGTCCCGGTGCGGGGCGCGGCCTCGGGGTGCCGTCGGCGGATGTACGCCACGTGCTCGCGCGCGAGCCCGACGATGAGGTCCGCACGCGTCACATCCTCGACCCGGAGCTGCGTGCTGCGGTGGCGCGGCGCCTCGACGTCGAGGCCGGCGAGCGCCTCGCGTGTCCGCCAGCTCATCGGCATGCCCTCGACCACATGCGTGCCGGCGGTCGTGATCTCGACGTCGTCGAGGTGCGTCGCGAGGATGGCGCCGGCCATGACCGATCGGGCCGCGTTGCCGGTGCAGACAAAGATGACGTGGGGCACGGTTCAGCGCACCCCGACCGGCGCGCGTGGCGTGTCGAGCAAGCCGTCGATCACACGCGCATGATCTGGCCGCCGTCGACGTTCAGGACGTGGCCCGTGATCCAGGCGGCGGCGCCGGACAGGAGGAACAGGCAGGCGTCGGCCATGTCATCGGGCTGACCCATGCGGGCGAGCGGCATCGTGACGAGGAGCTGGTCGATGATCTCCTTCGGGACCGTCGAGCGGGTCGCCTCGGTGTCCGTCGGGCCGGGGGCGATCGCGTTCACACGGATCCCCATGGGGCCGAGCTCGCGGGCGAAGGACTGGGTGATGCCGTGGATCGCGAGCTTCGCGATTCCGTAGTAGCCGGCACCCATCCAGGCGGCGGTCGACGACTGGTTCACGATCGCGCCGCCGCCCCGCTCGGCCATCGAGGCGAACACCGCGCGCGTGCAGAGCACCGCACCGGTCATGTTCACGGACATGAACTTCGTCCAGTAGTCCATTGGCATGTTGGTGAGCCCGTAGAGCTCCATGCCGCCGTAGATCGCGGCGTTGTTCACGAGGTAGTCGACGCCGCCGAAGGCCTCGGCCGCGGCCCGTCCCATCGCCAGCGTCGAGTTCTCGCTCGACACGTCGGTGGCGACGGCGGTGGCGGTCCCACCGGCCTGCTCGATCTCCTTCGCGACCCGCTCACCGGCGTCGGCATCGAGCTCGGCGACGACGACCTTCGCGCCCTCGCCAGCGAGCGCCTTGGCGTAGGACTCGCCGATCCCGCGGCCGGCGCCCGTGACCACCGCGACCTTGTCGTCGAAGCGCATCGCCGTCCTCCCAGGCTCCGTGGTGCCGCACGACCCTAGGCCTTCCGGGCCACGGGTCGAGGTGACAGGTGGACGGTGTGGATGATGGTCATGCTGCTCGTTTGTGACGGTGGCTGTCGAGGACTTGGCGGGGTGTTCGTCCGCGCATGAAGTCGGATCGGTTGGGTCGGCGGGTGTTGTAG
>DATDGU010000260.1:0-22295 GCA_036521915.1 Acidimicrobiia bacterium
GACGGTGACGAGCGCGAGCGACAGGCGGGTGAGCTGGTCCTCGGCCCGCGCGACCGCCGGGACACGCGCTCGGACGAGGAGCCCGACCAGCATGGGCGCTCCGACGATCAGCGCCAGGTGGCCGAGCAAGCCGGCTGCGTCGAGCTGCGCGGCCCCGCCCAGCGCCTGCAACGCGACGCCCGCGCCGGCGACGGTCACCAGCGTGCTCGCGACGAGCAGCACCGCGGCGACGCTCGGATCACCGCCGGCGAGGGACGTCGCGGCGACGGACGCGATTTCCGCGGGGGCCACGCCGACGACGGTGACGCCGCGCCGCAGGCTCGCGGTGGTGACGAGGCGTGCGACGGCCCACGACAGCACGGGTAGCACGACCGTGCTCGCGGCGAGGGCGACGAGCAGCCTCCGGGACCGGTGGCGGAGCTCGAGCATCCGCGACAGTGGGATCGTCAGCGCCGTCACCAGCACGAGCGCGGCGAGCGCCGCGTCGAGTCCCCGGTGGTCGAGCACGACCCGCGCCGGCTCCGGGACGGCCTGGCTGAAGACTGCGACACCGACGACCAGCACCACCTCTTCGGCAGCACGGGCCGCGTGCGTGGCCGCGAGCCCGATGCCGAGCGCCACCAGGCCGAGCGCGATGGTTGCCACCACGTCGTTGCCGTTCGCGATGGACAGCGAGTGGTACGGCTTCGTATGGAAGTAGTCGTACGCGAGCGTTGCCGAAGCCGCCGCGACGACCACCGGGCCGGCGCGCCCGCCGACGGCGACCACCAGCACGGCGGCGAGGAGCAGTAGGGCGACGTCACCGTTCGAGACCGATCCCCGCGCCAACTCGAGGAGTGCCGCGGCCCCCGCCGGCGCCACGAGCCCGACCAACAGCCACGCGGCATATCGGCGGTCCCAGTTCGGGAAGCGTGTGTGCCAGTTCATCGAACTCATGACGATGCTCGGCTCCGCGCGCGACGACTCGCCCGCGCGGATCAGCCGACGCGACGCATGACCGCGTCGTACGCGGAACCCGGGGTGGCCGGTTGGCCGGGATCGGGGCGCCAGCGGCCGTCGATCGTGGCCGCGTCACCGCTGATCGTGCCGGTGTAGGTGGCGCCGCTCCCCGTGTGAGTCAGGGTCGCGCCGTCGAGGGCCCAGCGGTAGTCCAGCGGCGTGCCGTCGCTCGAGTACACCTGCGCTGCGAAGCCGCCAGCCGGATCGGGCCAGACGAGCTCGAGCGTCTCGATCTCGACGTCATCGACGCGCATCCTGCCCGACAGCTGCAGGGCGTGGCCGCCGAGGATCGGAACGACGGAGGTCGTACCCGAGATGTTGTCGTGGTCGGCGCCGGTGCTTCGTCCGACGATTGTCCACGAGCCAACCAGCACGTGGAGCGGATCCATGCTCACGGTCGTCCTCCGATGCCGACATCGAAATCTCCCATACCGGGTGCCCGCGGCGTGCATGGACGTCCCGAGGGGGTCCTCCGTGCCCGCAGTCTCCTCCGCACGGACGCGCATCCGGGCGGGCGGGCCCCGGGGGCGCTAGGTGTGGCAGGCGAGGTCCTGTGACGTGTGACCCTTCAGGTGCTGAATGGCCGTCGCATACGAGTCGCGCGGGATCTTCGCCAGTGACGCCTCGGTGCCGTCGCCGGCGAAGACCTGGACCACCTTGCCTTTGATGCCCGCGCTGAACAGCTCGGCGCCGGCGTGGCAGGCATCGTTGAGCTGCTGCTGCAGGAACGAGGAGTTCAGGTCCAAGCTGGACCCCGTGCTCGCGTTGGTGATGACAAACACCTCGAAGCCCCCGTCGGCGCTGGCGCACGCCGCCAGGTAGGCCCGGTTCTGGTTGAAGGACCCGCTGTGGGTCTTCGATGAGCACGCGCTCGCCTGACCCGCGCTCGCGGGGAGATAGGAGGCGATGAGGGCGTCGGTGGCAGCCTTCGCACTGGCTCGTGGATCCGTCTTCGCGCTGACCGAGCCGGCGGCCGCCCACGTGAGGAGGAGGGCCACGAGGCTCGCACCGCTCGCCTTGAGAACCGACATCTTGTCCACACCCCGCGACCTCGTCGCCGGGACGCTAGTCCGGCGCGTGTGCGATCCCGCCTAACGAACTGTTCGCGGGACCGGGCGCTCGTCGGAGTTCACCCGTTGTTCGTGCCGAAGACGAGTACGCGACGTCTGTCACCGACGGGTCGGCCACCGGCGATCACGGCTCCGTCTTCCCGTCCGGGCGACCGGCCGCGGTGGTGGGCGTCGCGCGTCACGCACCGTCGCGTTGGTCGGCCCGATGGCGATCGTGCGCCGTCCTCGGTCGCAGCGAGTCGTACCACTGTCAGGCACCCTTCCGCGCGTGAGGTCGGCGGGTACCCTTTGGTGTTGCTGCCTCCGTAGCTCAGTCTGGATAGAGCAAGTCACTTCTAATGACGAGGTCGCAGGTTCGAATCCTGCCGGGGGCGCGCCTCGGGCCCATGCGATCGATCCGCGAGCCCGTCGCGTCCTGCGAGAGCGGGACATTCGTCGCCGACGACGAGGGCCGTTGGCCCGGCCGTGCCGTTCGTGTAACGCGTGGGGAGCTGACCCATGGCTCGCCGAGGTCGGCCATGAGCACGTTCCAGGGTTGACGCCGGTCAGCAGGCCCCGTAGGGGTCGATAGTTCCTGGTCGTATGCCGGACACGATCCAACTGTTCGCCGCCTCGTTCATGTAGGCGGCAGCGCACGGGTCGGTGATCGCGATGACCATTTGGCCAGGACAGAAGCCCGCGCGATAGGCGCAGGTCATGGCTTCATGACCAAAGGCATTTCCTGGACATTCAAGCGTGTACGCGGGGTCGGCGTTCGCGCGCAGATACGCGAGCGCGGCGTCGCATCCCCATGCCGGAGCTTGGGGCGCCGGTGGTGGCTCGGTGATCGTGGTGGTCGGCGGTGTGATCGTTCCAATCGTGCCCACGGTATGCACTGATGGTCTGGTTGCAGACCGATCGTTCCTCGACAACGAGCGCGGCTCCCGACGCGTGGTTAAGAGCATGCCCGATCCGGCCGCGCTCATGAGCGCCACGCCAATGCCCACCGTGAGGGCAATCGCAAGGAAGCGACCCACCCTGACCATGCACCGAGGGATCGGCGAGGAGGGGCGACTCCTTGAGACACACCGCACCGGCGCGCCGTGGCTCGGCGAGGTCGCTGGTCAGGCGTCGTTCCCGTTCTGCGTCCGGTCGTGGCCACCCCGACACCAGGCGACCGCTTCGCTCATGACGATCACGGCGTTCGGCCCAGGTGCGATGCAGCGCGGCGGAGACGACTCGACCGCGTACACGAACCGCGCAGCCGGAGGTCTCGGGCCTCGTGGCGTTTGTACGCCCCCGGGGACTCGAACCCCGAACCTAGTGATTAAGAGTCACTTGCTCTAACCAGTTGAGCTAGGGGCGCTTCGATGTCATCGTAACCACCGCCACTGGTTCGAGCGCTGAGGATCGACGGCGTACCGTGCCGACTCGTGGAGGTGCTCATCACCGGTGCGAGCGGCTTCATCGGCTCGGCGCTTACGTCCGCGCTCCGCGCGGCCGGCCACCGGCCGATCACCGCGGTCCGTGGGCGCGTGCCGCCCGGCGTCGACGGGATCGCGTGGGATCCCGCCGAGGGCAGGATCGATGCGCCAGCCCTCGAGGGGATCGGCGGTGTCGTCCACCTCGCCGGCGCGGGGATCGGTGACCGCCGATGGACGGCCGCGCGCCAACAGCTCCTCGTCGATAGCCGCACCCGGTCCACGGAGCTGCTCGCGTCGACGCTGGCCGCGCTTCGGGATCCGCCCGACGTGTTCGTCTCGGGTTCGGCGGTCGGGTACTACGGAGATCGAGGCGCCGAGGAGCTGACCGAGCGCTCCGGGCCAGGCGATGACTTCACCGCCCGGCTCTGCGTGCGGTGGGAGGCCGCCACAGGAGCGGCCGCCGACGCGGGCATCCGCGTCAGCACGATCCGGACCGGCATCGTCCTCGGTGCCCACGGCGGCATGTTGCGTCGAATCGGCGCGCCCTTCCGGCTCGGTGTCGGCGGGCGACTCGGGACGGGTCAGCAGTTCCTGAGCTGGATCTCGATGACGGACGAGACCCGCGCCATCCGCTACATCCTCGAGCACCCCGACATCGTCGGGCCTGCGAACCTCACCGCCCCGAACCCGGTCCAGAACGCCGAGTTCACGGCGGCGCTGGGCCGGACGCTGCACCGGCCGACCGTCCTACCTACCCCGCTCGCACCACTCCGTGCCGTGTACGGCTCGGACCTCGTGCAGACGCTCCTGCTCGCGAGCCAGCGAGCCCTCCCCCGTGTCCTCACCGACGGCGGCTTCGGGTTCGAACACGCGACCGTGGACGTGGCGCTCACGGCCGCGCTCGCGTAGGCCTGTCCGTCGCATGCGGCTCTGGATCGACACGGACGTCGGCGACGATCCCGACGACGCGATCGCGCTGCTGTGCGCCGCCGCGAGCCCCGCGATCGAGCTCGTCGGCGTCAGCACGGTCGACGGCGACCACGACCGGCGAGCGGCCTTGGCCCGCGCGATCGTCGACGCCCCGGTGTTCGCGGGCGACGCGCCCGAGCTCGGCGCGGCGGTCGCCGAGCTCGCACCGGAGGCCTTCCTTGCGATCGGTCCCCTGACCAACGTCGCGGCCCTCCTGACCGAAGGGATCACGCTGCCGCCCATCACCCTGATGGGCGGCGTGCTCGGCACCGTCCACCACTGGGGCGACGACCTCGCCGTCGAGCACAACTTCGGCCGCGACCCCGCGGCGGCCCGCCGCACACTCCAGACGCACGATCCACCGCTCGTCATCCCGTTGAACGTCACCCTCGACGTGCGGTTGTCACCGAACCAACTGCACCGACTCGTGGAGGCGGCACCGGCGATTCGGCGGAACGTCGACTGGTTTCTCGACCTCCAGGGCCAGTTCGGCGTCCCGGTCGACGAGCGCGCCGTTTTCCTGCACGACCCCCTCGCGCTCGTCTCGCTGGTCGAGCCCACGGTGCTCGACGTCGAGCACCGGGTCCTGGACGTGGAGCCCGACGGGTGCCTGGTCGAGACCGACGAGGCGTCGACGACACGCCTCGCCGTCGGCGTCGATGCGCGCCGAGCCGTCGAGCTCGTCCTGTCGCTCGTCGGAGCGGACCTGGGGTGACCGAGGGGTTTCGAACCCCCGACCTCCGGGACCACAACCCGGCGCTCTAGCCAACTGAGCTACGGCCACCATGGCGGCGCCCGCCGCGCCAGCGAGGTCAGCGCAGTGCGGGCCCGATGCCACACTTGCCCAGGCACCAACCCTCGGGGAGCGTCGGCGCCGCGCAAATGTGGACCGACAGCCTATCTCGACGGTCTTCGGCCAACCTTTCCGCTTCTCTCGACGCGCGGCCTCGCACCGAGCAGCCGATCCCGCCCGAGGCGCAACGGGCGGCGGTCGTGGCTTCTGCCTGGGATCGGCCGGCTACCTCGCGGTCATCGGCGTCGCCTTCGCGAGCCCGCTCGCGGCGCTGGCGCCCACCGGGCTCATCGCCATCTACTACGTGGTCGACCGACGCCGACCCCGACGCGAGCGGCGGCCGAGGCGTCGGGCTGAGGGGGCTGGACCGCCGAGCCAGGCGGCGCCCCCGGTCGTTGTCTGAGAGACGCGCCGCGGCGTGACGGTAACGTCGCGGCGATGAGCGACGAGCCGACCTCCGTGCTCGACGCGCTCCGCGTCCTCGCCGACGACGGGTACGACGCGTCGTTCTCGCTCGTGGAGGGTGGCGTCGAGTGCTCCGTGTGCGGCGCGGCGAACCCGATCGAGCGCATCCGGGCAGCGCGCGTGTACCGGTTCGAGGGACCGAGCGATCCCGACGAGGAGGCCGCCGTCTACGCGTTGCGGTGCCCCCGCTGCGGCGCGCGAGGTGCCCTCGTCTCGACCTACGGGGCGGGCGCGGATCCCGCGCTCGCCGACCACCTCGACGTGCCGTGCGCACGCGCCCGGGACCGGTGACACGGATGGCCGACACCTGCACGCACCTCGACGACGTCAACCTCGACGTCGCGCCCAGCGGCGACGGCTGCGTCGAGTGCCTCCTCATGGGCTCGCACTGGGTGCACCTGCGACGCTGCATCGAGTGCGGCCACGTCGGGTGCTGCGACAGCTCGCCGAACCGCCACGCGACCGCGCACTTCCACTCGACCAGCCACCCCCTCGTCCAGTCCTACGAGCCGGGGGAGGAGTGGTTCTGGTGCTACGCGGACGACCTCATGTTTGAGGTCCCCGACCGCCCGCCCAGCCCCGCCCATCCGTGAGCACGCCACCGGCCGAATCCGGCCCGGCGCTGCGACTCCACAGCACCCGGGGCCACTGGGTGGTCGCGGCCGCCGTGCTCGGCTCGGGCGTCGCCTTCCTCGACGGCACGGTCGTGAACGCGGCCCTGCCGGCCATCGCCCGCGACCTCCACGCCGGGCTCGCCGACCTCCAATGGGTCCTCACCGCCTACCTCCTCACCCTCGGCGCGCTGCTCGTCGTCGGTGGCTCGCTCGGGGACCTCTTCGGGCGGCGCCGCATCTTCGTCATCGGGCTCATCGGCTTCGGCATCACCTCCATCTTGAGCGGTGCGGCGCCGTCGATCGAGACGCTCATCGCGGCCCGGGCGCTCCAGGGCGTCGCCGCCGCGCTGCTCGTGCCCGGCAGCCTGGCCATCATCTCGTCGTCGTTCCGCCGCGAGGACCGGGGCGCCGCGATCGGCGCGTGGAGCGGGCTCGCCGGCGTCACGACGGCGCTCGGGCCGTTCCTCGGCGGCTGGCTCATCGACAGCGTGTCATGGCGCCTCGTGTTCCTCATCAACCCACCCATCGTCGTGATCACGGTGATCCTCACCTACCGCCACATCCCCGAGACGCGCGACATGTCGGCGTCACGCCACGTCGACGTGCTGGGTGGCACCGTGCTCGCCGTCGGGCTTGCCGGCGTCGTCTACGCGCTGATCGAAGGACCAGCCAACGGGTGGAGCCCCGTCACCGTCCTGCTCGGCGTCGTCGGGGTGGTGGCGCTCGGCTCGTTCTTCATCGTCGAGCGGCGCTCGCCCTCGCCGATGGTGCCGCTCGAGATCTTCCGCTCCCGACAGTTCTCGGGCGCCAACGCCGTGACGTTCGTGGTCTACGGCGCGCTCGGCGCCATGACGTTCCTCCTCGTCGTCCACCTCCAAACCGACATGGGCTACTCGGCACTCGCCGCAGGGGCATCGCTCATGCCGTTCACGGTGCTCATGCTCGCCTTCTCCTCGCGCATGGGTGCGCTCGCCCAGCGGATCGGCCCGCGGCTGCCGATGACGATCGGGCCGATCGTCGTCGGGATCGGCATGGTGCTGCTCGGCCGCACCCAGCCGGGCACGTCGTACTGGACGACGACCTTCCCGGCGGTGATCGTCCTCGGCGTGGGGTTGACGATCACGGTGGCGCCCCTCACCGCGGCGGTGCTCGCGGCGGTCGCGGACCGCCATGCCGGGATCGGGTCGGCGATCAACAACGCCGTGTCCCGGATCGCGGGACTGCTCGCCGTCGCGGTGCTGCCGGCGGCGGCCGGCCTCGCGGGCGCGGGAGGAAGCCTCGACCTCGTGCACGGGTTCGCCCGCGCAATGAACATCGCGGGGGTGCTCGCCGTGCTCGGCGGGGCCATCGCGTGGTTCACGATCCGGAAGGCGGCACCCGTCGAGACGGTGCCGAGCGCGACACCGATCGCCTGCCAGGACCCGGGACTGCGGCGGGTCGCCGCCGCCTGACGCTCAGCTCGCGGCCGCGACGCTCGCCGGGACGAGCGGCCCCGGTACGAGCGCCAGGCGCAGCCGCGGCGACGCGCCCGACTCGTCGAACGCGGGGTCGCGTCCGCCCAGCACGTCGGCGAGGCTCTCGCCGCGGTCGTAGGCCTCCAGCAGGACCCGGATCCCCGCCAGCGAGAAGCCCTGCTCCTGGAGTCGGCGTACGGCGCGCAGGCGCGCTAGGTGCGGCGGGCCGTAACGGCCGACGCGTCCCTCGAGGATCGGACCCGCCACGAGGCCGAGCGACTGGTACGCCCGGACGTTGCGGGTGCTCAACCCCGCGGCCCGGGCGGTCTCGTCGATTCGCCACCCCGCCGGTTGCGCCATAGATTCATGTTACATGAAATCATGGCACGACGCGAGAGCCCGGCATGGGGCCGCCCTCGCCGGCTTTACCCGCACCGCCCACGGCGTGCCGGAGGCGGCGTGGCAGCTGCCCACGCCGTGCACCGCCTGGAATGCGCACCAGCTCGTCGAGCACGTCATCGGCTTTCACGAGTTCCTTCTCCTGCGGCCCCTCGGGGTCCGCGCCCATCGGCCCCGCGTCGGCCCACTCGAGCGCTGGCTCGCGACCGAGGGTGCCATCCGATTGCTCCTCGACGAGCGCGGTGCCCTCGACGCGGACGTGCCGTACTTCGACGGCGAGGCCCGGCGCCCCGCCGACGTGCTCGACGCGCTCGCCGACGACGTGCTGGTGCACACCTGGGACCTGGCCAGGGCTGCCCGCCTGCCGGACCGGCTCGACCCCGACGCGTGCGCCGTCGCCCTCGCCCACGCCCAACGCGATGGCCGACCAGGCAACGACCTCTTCGGATCCCCCGTCGAGGTCCCGGACGAGGCACCCACCCAGGACCGGCTTCTGGGGCTCCTCGGGCGCGATCCGCGCTGGCCGGTGCCACCCGGCGGACCCGTCGCGTAGCACGCACACGTACCACTTCTTCTTCTTTGCTACCGCGCGCGCGGGACTGCTCGTGGAGCGGCGGACGGGAATCGAACCCGCGTCATCGCCTTGGAAGGGCGAGGCTCTGCCGTTGAGCTACCGCCGCGTGCGCGTGCACCCGTACGGCGGCGGCACACGTCAAACACCAGTCTGGCGCCGATCCCGCCGGGGCGAGCGTCGTCGCGCTGGTCGGGGAGGGGGGATTTGAACCCCCGACCGCCTGCCCCCAAAGCAGGTGCGCTACCGGGCTGCGCTACTCCCCGTCGTTATCGGCCCTGGCCCCCGCCTTCGCGACGCCATGACCTCATCGCCATCGAGCACTGGGCCTCGAGACCAACTGCCTCCCAACACCCGAACGCTTCGGGGTTTCAGCGGTCGTGAGCGGCGACGTGGCGGACAGCGTAGGCGAGCTCCTAACCGCGCGACCGCACGGTCCAGCTGCGCGGCGCGGTACCCACGAACCGCGTCGACCGGCGCCGCCTCGTCGCCCCGGCCCCGACGAGATCGTCACCATCATCATCAAACGGGTCGACAGGCGGACCCGCGGCGGTCCGATCGGCGGGCCGTCTTATGCCTCTCTTAGTGCCCGATCGGTACCGTCGTTCGTGCGGTGGTACCCAGCAAGGGGAACCCTCCGCCCGCGCGGGGCGTTCCTGAGGCGGTTACGCGATCCCGAAGGTCGGAACGGCAGCGTTCCTTCATTGGGGATTCGAGAGGATGCGCTCCGATGAAGGTTGCGAAAGAACGTGGGCCGGACGGAGCTGACCCGGTCGCTGTCACCATCGAGCCCGACGGTGCAGACCCAGGCCAGGCCTCAGCCGTACCGTCACCGGACGGCCACGCTGACCGGCCGGCACGGCTGCGTCGTGGTCGGGGTCGGCCCCCGGTGTGGGCGGTGGTCGAGGCAGTGGTGGTGGTCGTCGTGTTGGTGGTCGCGTTGGCGACCCGCTCGGGCGGTCTGGTGCCGACGACCACCTCGTCGTCGCAGCAGCTGGTCACCGTCACCAGGGGCACTCTGAGCAATACGGTGTCGGCCCAAGGGACCGTGGCCGCGGCGAACACGGCCAATCTGACCTTCACCGCGGCGGGGACGGTCACGGCGGTGAACGTCCAAGCCGGGGACATGGTGACGGCGGGCCAAGTGCTCGCCACGGCGGACTCGGCCCAGCTGGCGGCCGCGCTCGCGTCCGCGCAGGCGACCCTGACGAGCGCGCAAGCAAAGGTGTCCGACGACGAGTCGTCGTCGGCCTCGGCGGCACAGCTCGCCGCCGACCAGGCGAGCTTGACCTCCGACTTCGCCGCGGTGGGCGACGCTCAGCAGGCGCTCGCCGGCGCGTCGTTGGTCGCGCCGTTCGCTGGCGAGGTCGCCCAGGTGAACGTCACGGCTGGTGAGCAGCTCTCGACCAACGGCTCGGGTGGGACGTCGCTCACGGGATCCGGGAGCGGATCCGGCCGATCCTCCTCGGCGATCGGCTCGAGCAGTGGCTCGGGTGGCGGCGGTGGTGGTGGTGGCGCGGGCGGCGGTGGTGGTGCGGGCGGCGGTGGTGGCGCGGGCAGCGGTAGCGGTTCGTCCTCTTCGTCGTCTTCGTCGTCTTCGTCGTCCTCGGGCACATCGACCCCGGCCATCGAGGTCATCACGCCCGGGGCGTACACGGCCAGCCTCCCGATCTCCAGCGCGGATATCGCCAACGTCGCCGTGGGTCAGAGCGCGACGCTGACCGTGACGACGGCGACCAACTCGGGCGGCGGCCTCGCCGGCTTCCTCGGCGGGTTGGCCAGTCGCTTCGGCCTGGGAGGCGCGGGAGGCTCGAGCTCGTCGAGCCGATCGGCGACCGGGGCGACGGCGACGGGCACCGTGACCGCGGTCTCGAAGGTCGCGACGGCGAGCTCCGGTGTCGCGCAGTATCCGGCGACGGTCACCTTCAATGCGCCGGCGACGGGCTTCTACGTCGGTGCCAGCGTGATCGGCGCGATCTCGACGAACGCGATCCCGAACGTGATCCTGCTCCCGGTCGGCGCGGTCACGACCAGCAACGGAACGTCGACGGTCGTCGTGGCCACGAAGGGGACGCTGTCGGGACCCACCCGGACTCAGGTCGTCAAGACGGGAGCGAGCGCGAACGGCTTCGTCCAGATCACCTCCGGCCTCACGGAGGGCGAGCAGGTGGTCGTGACGACGACGTCGGTCGCCTCCTCTGGCACTGGTTCGACGTCGTCGGGCAGCGGTGCCACGTCCTCGGCGGGGACCGGCGGAACCACGACGGGCTCGGGCGGCTGACGGGATGGCAATGAGCGACGACGTGACGTCGCCGGCGGTCGTGGAGCTGATCGACGTCGAGAAGGTCTACCGCAGCGGCGAGCTCGAGGTCGCGGCGTTGCGGGGCGTCTCACTCCGGGTCGACGAGAACGAGTACCTGGCGATCGTTGGCCCCTCGGGGTCCGGCAAGTCCACGTTGATGCACATTCTCGGTTGCCTCGACGTCCCCACGGCCGGGATCTTCCGCATCATCGGACATGACGCCCAATCACTGGACGAAGACGTCCTCGCCCGCATCCGGAATGCCTTCATCGGATTCGTCTTCCAGCAGTTCAACCTCTTGGCCCACATGACCGCGTTGCAGAATGTCGAGCTGCCGCTCGTGTATGCCGGCGTGGACCCTGATGAGCGACGCGCGCGTGCGATCGCGGCGCTCGACAAAGTCAGTCTCGCGGATCGGGCGGAGCACCGGCCCGGCGAGCTCTCCGGTGGGCAGCAGCAACGAGTCGCGGTGGCGAGGGCCCTGATCACCGAACCGGCCATGATTCTCGCCGACGAGCCGACCGGCAATCTCGACTCTGGGGCGGCGGCCGACGTCTTGGAGCTGCTCGAAGCGCTCAACGCCGGCGGACGCACCCTCGTGGTCATCACCCACGAGCGCGACGTCGCGGCTCGCGCGAAGCGCACGATCGAGATCCGGGATGGTCGGGTGTGGGATCCGGAGGACCATGACGTCGGGGCGCTCGACACGGGGGCGCTCCGATGACGTGGCGCGACACGTTCTGGACGGCCATGGATGCCGTGCGGTCGCATCGTCTGCGCTCCTCGCTCACGATGCTCGGGATCCTCATCGGGATCACGGCCGTCGTCCTCACCGTGGGCATCGGGCAGGGAGCTCAGGCCACGGTGCGGGACCAGATCAATGAGCTGGGCACGAACCTGCTCGTCGTGTCCCCGGGCAGCTCGACCAGCAGCACCGGTGTCCGGGGCGGCTTCGGCACGGTGACGACGTTGACGCAGGCGGACGCCGCGGCCCTCACCTCGAACGTCGCCGCGCCGGACGTCCAGGCCGTCAGCCCCGTGTCGACCACGTCCGCGGAGCTGGTCAACGCAACGACCGGCACGAACTGGACCACGACCCTGACCGGGACCACGCCGAGCTGGCAGACCGCCCGATCACGAGGCGCCGTGCTGGGTCGCTTCATCACGGCCGCCGACCAGCGGAATGCGGCGCCGGTGGTCGTGCTCGGCCCCGACACCGTCACGCAGCTCTTCGGGAGCAACGACCCGATCGGGAGCTCGGTGACCTACAACGGCGTCAAGCTCCAGGTGGTCGGGGTGCTCCAGAGCTTGAGCTCCGCGGAGCAGGCCGCGAGCAACGACCTGGCGGTCGTGCCCATCAGCACCTACGCGCAGCGGCTCGTCGGGGGCGTCAGCCGGAACTCTGTGAGCTCGATCTACGTGAAGGCGACGTCGGCGGGCACCTTGTCCGCCGCGTACCAAGAGACCAACGCCCTGTTGCTCAATACCCACCACGTCACGACTGCCAGCAGCGCGGACTTCTCGATCGCGACGCAGCAGTCGATCCTCGCCGCGTCCAACACGGTCGACAACACGCTGACCGTGATGCTCGCCGGGATCGCCGTTATCTCGCTGCTCGTCGGTGGGATCGGGGTGATGAACATCATGCTCGTCTCGGTCACCGAGCGGATCCGGGAGATCGGTGTCCGCAAGGCGATCGGCGCGTCGCCCAGCGTCATCCGCCGTCAGTTCCTCGTCGAGGCGTCGGTGCTCGGCCTCGCCGGCGGGCTCCTGGGCGTCGCGGTCGGGATTCTCGGAGCAGTCCTCGTGCCGCAGTTCAGCGACCAACGCGTGATCTTGTCGATCCCCGCCTCGATCGGCGCCATCGTGATCGCGGTTGGGATCGGCGTCGTCTTCGGCGTGTACCCGGCGTCGCGCGCGGCGCGGCTTGCCCCCATCGACGCACTGCGAAGCGAGTGACACGATGAGCGCACCCACCACGTCGTCGACGATGGCCAGCCGGCTCGCCGAGGTGCTCCCGGAACTGGACCCGGTCGCGACGGTGACCGAGGCACCCTCCCGCCGACCGCGCGTGCGGGCCCTGGCCACCGGCGCGATCGTGGTGGTGATCGCCATCGTGGCGGCGCTGAGCGGTGTGTTCGCATCGTCGGGCTCCGACTACCGCACCGTGGCCGCCTCGACCCAGAACGTCAACGCCGCACTCAGCGGCGTCGCCACCATCGAGCCCCAGCTCGAGGCCACGATGGCCTTCCCGGCGGCCGGCACCGTCGCGTCCGTCTCCGTGAAGGTCGGCGACACGGTCAGCGCCGGCCAGACCTTGGCCCAGCTCGACACCCAGTCCCTCGCCCAGACCGTCGACCAGCAGATGGCGACCCTCACCCAAGACCAGCTGACGCTCACCAACGCGACGAACGGGCAGAGCACCACCGGTGGCGGGCTGGGCGGCACCGGCGGCACGGCCGGCGGGAGCGCGAGCGCCACGGCCGGTCTCAGCTCGGCGGTCACGCCGGCCGCCACGCACTCCGGCGTGCTGCTGGCGGTGAGGACCGCCGCGACCAGCCCGGCGATCGCGGCCGCGCAGCAGGCGGTGCTCGCCGCCCAGCAGCAGGTCGACGCCGCCGAGGGCAACGCCGCGACCGCGCTGAGCACCGCGCTCTCGGCCTGTGCCCTCGTCACACCAACCAGTCCCCCTGCTGTTTTGCAGACATGCCTGAGCGACATTCAGGCCGTCTCGGCGGCGCAGAACTCGCTCGCCAGCGCTCAGAAGGCGCTGGCTGCCGCCTCCAACAACCTCGACCAGCTCCTCAACCAGGCTGCCTCGACACCCTCGACACCCGCGGGCACCAAGCCGGCCACGAGCGGCGGCTCGAGCGGCGGAGTCGGCTCAGGCTCGGCCGGGCGCTCCTCGGGCGCGGCGGCGCCCACGGCTGCGGATCTCTCGGCCGATCAGGCCGCGGTCGACGCGGCCTTGGCCAATGTCGCCGTCGCTCAACAGGCCCTCGCCCAAGCCACGCTCACGAGCCCGATCAACGGCACCGTTGACGCGGTCAACCTCGTCGCGGGCGCGTCCGTGACCGCCGGATCCACGACGGAGAACATCGTCGTGCGGGGCAGCGGCGGCTACCAGGTCTCCACCACGATCGGCGTCGACAACATCCCCCACGTCGCGGTCGGTCAGGCGGCCATCGTCGTCCCGGACGGCGCCCACAAGTCGCTGTCCGGCAGGGTCGCATCGATCTCGATCGCCCCCAACTCGACCAGCGCCCTGTCGACCACCTACCTCGTGGTGATCGGGTTGAAGCACCCGAACCTCGCGCTCGGCAACGGCTCCACGGGCACGTTCACGATCACCACCCAGCACGCCAAGTCGACGCTCGCCGTCCCGACCTCCGCGGTCACGACCTCGGGGACGTCGCACAACGTCGAGGTGCTCGACGGCAACACCCCGCACCGGACACGCGTCCGGGTCGGGGTCGTCGGCTACACGTGGACCCAGATCACGTCGGGCCTCAAGCAGGGCCAGCAGGTCGTGCTCGCCCAGCTGTCCCAGCCGTTGCCCGGATCGGCCACCAGCTCCTCCTCGACCTCCAACAGCTCCTCGAACGCCAGGACCACGGTGAACGGCGGCGGCACCCCGCTCTTCGTGGGCCGCGGCGGTGGAACCGGGCTGCGAGGCGGCTGATCCATGTCGTTCTGTTCCAAACCCCATGATGAGGTATCACGATGAACCACCAGTCCGCGTCCGCCCGTCGAGCGAGGACATCGGTCCTCGCGCGAACCGTGTCGGCCGCGCTCCCGATCGCTGTCCTCGCGCTCGTGCTCGCCGCCGGGCCGGCCGACGCCCAGACCTCGACCACCACACCGCCGTTCACCAGCGGCATGCTGTCCGCGCTCACAGGATCGACGCTGACCGTCCAGGCCCGTAACGGCCGATCGACCACGGTGGTCGTCACCGGCTCTACCGCCTACCAGCAGACCACGACGGCCACCGCCTCCGACATCGCGCAGGGGGACTGCGTGCGCGTCGTCGGGACGGGCAGCGCCACGAGCGGCATCCAAGCAACCACCGTGGTGGTCACCAAGCCAACCTCCAAGAGCTGCACCCGGAACCCCGCCGGCGGCAACGGCGGCGGCGCCGGTGGCCGTCGCTTCGGCAACGGAACCCCCGGCAGCACCCCGTTCACCTTGCCCGGAGGCAGCGCCGGCACCGTGCCCGCCAACCTCGCGGCCGCGTTCGGCACCGTCCACAGCGTCTCGGGTGACCAGCTCACCGTGAAGGGGCAAGCCCCGAGGACGACCAAGAAGACCAAGCCGAAGACAGAGACGGTGTCGGTCACCCTCACCGTCTCCACCACGGTCACCGAGACGGTCAAAGGGGCCGTCACCGATCTCGCCGTCGGTTCGTGCGTGACCGCCAACGGGACCGCCGACAGCCTCGGCACGATCACCGCCAAGAGCGTCACCGTCTCCCAACCCGTGAACGGCTCCTGCGGTGGCGGCTTCGGCGGGTTCGGAGGGTTCGGCGGCAGGTTCGGGTCCGGTGCAGGCGGCGGAGGCACACCGACCTCCAGCGCCTGAGGCCCTCGCGCCCCTGGGCGCAGATCGGCTCGTCAGGGCGTCGCGCCGCGGCGCGCCCGCTCGACCACCGCGGCCGTTGTGTCGAAAGCGCGTCGCGCGGCCTCGTCGATCGGGAGGGTCTGGTGCTCGAGCGAGAGGATCTCGACCGAGAACGGCACCGTCACGCCGGTGGCGTCCAGGAGCGACACGAGACCGGTGAGGTCGAAGGACCCGTCGCCGGGCAGTCGGCGCCGCAGCATCGTGTCCTCGGCGAGTGACCCGACCGTCGCCGGGTCGGCGTCGTCGAGCTGCACCCCGGTGATCCGGTCGCCGGGGAGGGATTGCAGCAGCGCGGCGTCGGGACGGCCCCGGAAGTAGTGCCACGCGTCGAGGAGCACGCCGCCGTTGGGCCGATCGGCGCGCCGGGCGATCTCCGACGCGGTCGCGAGGTCGGGCACGGCGGTCCACGGCAGGAACTCGAGCGCGACCCGTGTCCCGCGCTCGGCGGCCCGGTCGCAGACCTCCCCGAACCGCTCGGCGATCACGTCCACGGCCGGCGCGTCGCCCGGCGCGCTGAGCTCGCCCACGTTCAGGTGGTCGGGTGCGAAGGCCGCGGCCATCGCGTCGAACGTCGCCTCGCGAGCGCGCGCGTCCCGGCCCCGTGCTCCGTCGAGCGCCCAGTCGAAGTGGAACTCGATCTCGAGCACGTGGATGTCGTGGTCGTCGAGGATGTGGCGGAGCTCCGCGTCGGAGATCCCCGTGCCGCGCATCGCCTCGTAGTCGGTCGAGTCCAGACCGATCCCGACGAAGCCGGCGGCGGCGGCGGCCGCGACGCGATCCGCGAACGAGAAGCGGGGCGCCTGCATGACCGGCGCCCCGGAGAGGGTGTAGTGGCTGGCGATGAATGGCGGCGCGCCGGAGGTCACGCGGTCCTCCCGGGTCGTGCGCACCGTAGCAAGGCTCCGCACGAGCTGGCGGCGAGCCGCATCGATGGAGCAGCCGACATACACGACAGGGTCGTGTCGCCACAGCCTGGCGCGACCGCGACCGCGATTCGGCGCGCCGCTCTTAGCATCGTCTCAGGTTCGATCTGGGACGATGGAACACGAACCCCGAGAAGGACGAGTGCATGAGCGACGAGACGCCGGAGCAGACCGAGCCGCAGGCCGCGGTCGACACCACGGCCGCGCAACCCGAGGAAGCGAAGTCGCGCGACGTCATCCACGTCCCCAAGTGGGTCGTGTTCCTCGTCGCCGCGGTCGTGCTCTTCGGCGCCGGATTCGGCATCGGCTGGGCGGCCGCGCCGGGCGGCAACAGCGGCCCGTTCCCCGGCGCGCGCATCGTGCGGCCCTTCAGCCCGGGCGGCAACTTCTTCGGGCCCGGTGGGGGCAACGGCGGCGGCGGCCGGTTCCAGGCGCCCGCCCAGGGCGGCGCGTTCCTCGGTGTCGAGACGGGCGCAGCGAGCGGGACCTCGGGCGCGTCCGTCGTGAGCGTCGTGAGTGGTGGCCCCGCCGACCAGGCCGGGCTGAAGGCCGGCGACGTCGTCACCGCGGTCGACGGCACCACCGTCTCGAGCCCGGCGGCGCTCGCACAGCAGATCGAATCGCACCAGCCGGGTGACCAGGTGACGATCACCTACACGCGCGGCGGCAGCTCCGCGCAGGCCTCCGTGAAGCTCGGCACCCGCTCCTCCACCACGACGCCGACCGCGCCGCCCGCCTGAGGCGTCGGGGGGCGCGTCCTCCGATCCGCACACGAGCCCGATACGGTCGCGCCCCGGCGGCAGTCCGCCGCGGAAGCGAGGTCTCGTGAGCTGGTCGACGGCGTCACGCCGCACGCGTTGGTCGGTGAGCCGCGCCGGGCGCGGGCCGGGCCGGCTCGGCGTCGGCGTCGCGACGGGTGCACTGCTGGTGCTCACAGCGTGCGGGGGCGGCTCGGGGAGCCTCAGCCAGTCCTCGTCGACGACGACGTCGACCACTACGGCCCAGCCCGCGGTGCAGACCGTGCCCGGCATGCCGGCGGTCGTGGACGCCTCGAACCTCTACAGCCAGGCCGAGACGAACATGTTCAGCCCCGCCACCCAGGGTGACCTGTCGCGCGTCTACGTCCCCAACCTGACGTCGAACACGGTCACGGTCATCGACCCCGCCACGAAGCAGGTCGTCGACACGTTCCCGGTGGGCTCGAACCCCCAGCACGTCGTCCCGTCCTATGACCTCCAGACGCTGTGGGTGACGAACAACGCGGAGGGCCAGCCCACGGGCAGCCTCACGCCGATCGACCCGCGCACCGGGAAGCCCGGCGCGGCGATCGACGTGCCCGACCCCTACAACATGTACTTCACACCCGACGGCAAGTCGGCGGTGGTCGTCGCCGAGGCGCTGAAGCGCCTCGACTTCCGCGACCCGCACACGATGGCGCTGCAGTACTCGATCCCGGTGCCGAACTGCTCGGGCGTGAACCACGCCGACTTCACGATCGACGGCCGCTACATGATCGCGAGCTGCGAGTACCAGGGCAGCCTCGTGAAGATCGACCTGGTGAACCACGTCGTCGTCGGCTACCTCAACGTCGTCCCGAACGGGATGCCCCAGGACATCCGCGTCTCGCCCGACGGCAAGACCTTCTACGTCGCCGAGATGACGACGGGCCGCGTCTACCTGATCGATCCCGACACCTTCACGATCAAGGGCTTCGTCCCGACCGCGATCGGGGCGCACGGCCTCTACTTCAGCCGGGACGACACGAAGCTGTACGTGTCGAACCGGGGGTTCCCGAGCCTCCAGGGCACCCACCCGAACGGGCCCGGCAGCGTGAGCGTGATCGACGTGAAGACCAACACCGTCGTCGCCAACTGGCCGGTCCCCGGCGGCGGAAGCCCCGACATGGGCAACGTGACCGCCGACGGCAAGGAGCTGTGGCTGAGCGGCCGGTACGACAACGTCGTCTACGTCTTCGACACGACGACCGGCGCGGTGACGAAGATACCCGTCGGGATCCAGCCCCACGGCCTGTGCGTCTGGCCGCAACCCGGCCGCTACTCGGTCGGGCACACCGGCATCATGCGCTGACGACGCGCCGACCATGGTCCGTGAGCCGGACGAGGAGGTCCCCGGCCGCGTGACCCGGCGCGGCGAGACTGTGACCCGTGGCCACGCCGACCCGGATCGCCGAACCGCGCCGACGCCTGATCCCCGAGTGGCTGCTCGATGCGCTGAGCAACCTCGAGGACCTGGTGTACCTCGCCGTCGCGCTGGTGCTCGTCGGTGTCGCGGTCGCCTCGCTCTACAACACGATCAACAACCTCATCAACAGCAGCGGCGCGTTCGCCACCGTCGTGACGAACGCGGTCAACGGTGTGCTCTTCGTGGTGATCGTGCTCGAGATCTTCCGCACCCTCCTCGCGCATCTCGAGGGCGGTGGATTCCAGCTCCGGCCCTTCCTCATCATCGGCATCATCTCCGCGGTGCGGCAGATCTTGCTCGTCGGCGCGCTGTCGCTCTCGGAGCAGTCCACGGCCTTCAACCACACCGTGATCGAGCTCGGCGTGAACGCCGGCGTCGCGCTGGTCCTCGTCATCGCGCTCGTGCTGCTGAACCGCACGGGGATGACGAGTGACCTCGACGAGGACTGATCCCGGGCGGGGCGGGTCCCGGCGCCGGTCGGCCGCCCGGCTCGCCGCAGCCGGCGGCGCGCTCGTCCTCGCCGCGTGCGGCACCGGCGGAACGCACCAGGCCAGCCCGCCTCGGTCGACGACGACGTCCACGCTCCCGCCGACGACCACCACGACGGTCCCGGTCGGGCTGCCGGTCGGCACGCTCGCGGTCGGCATGCGCACCGACTCGTACCTCGACACGAGCCGACCGACGCCACCCAACGGCGGCGCGCCGGGCGCGCCGAGCCGCACCATGCTCACAACGACCTGGTACCCCGCGACCGGCGCGGCGGGCGGCGCGCCCGTCAGCGGCGCCCCACCCGACGTCGCGCAGGGCCCCTACCCGCTCGTCGTGTTCGCCCACGGCTTCGCGGTCACGCCCGCGACGTACGCCGCCCTGCTCGCGAAGTGGGCCTCCGCCGGCTACGTCGTAGTCGCGCCCGCGATCCCGCTGCTGAACGGCGCCGCGCCCGGCGGCGCGAGCCACACGGACTACCCGCAGAACAACCTCACCGACCTCGACTTCGTGCTCGGCCAGGCGCTGCAGCACGCCGCCACGCCGGGCGATCCGCTCGCCGGGCTCATCGACCCGACCCGGGTCGCCGCGACGGGGCACTCCGACGGGGAGGTCCTCGCCTACGACCTGGGCTTCGCGCCGTGCTGCCGCGACCCCCGGGTGAAGGCCGTCATCGCGATGGCCGGGAACCTCGCGAACGCCGAGGTGCTCCCGGCGGCGACCGGCGTCCCGATCCTCCACGTCATGAACGACCACGACCAGTACGACCCGTACCCGGCATCGATCGCCTTCGACCGGGCCAACCTGCCGGCGCCGAAGGAGCTGCTCACGCTCGTGTCCGCCGTCCACCTGCCGCCCTACAGCGACCCGACGGACCCCCACTTCAACCTGGTCGCGCAGGCGACCGTCGACTACCTCGACGCCACGTTGAAGGGACGGCCCGACGGTCTCGCCGCGCTGCAGGCCCTCGTCGCCGGCGCGCCCAGCCTCGCCGCGCTCGAGGGCGCGACTGCGAGCACGCCGAGCCCCTGACCGCCGGCCAGCGTTCACCGAGCTGTCACCCGACCGGGCGCCCCGGGCGGTAGCGTCCCGGCCTCGTGGGGTCGAAACGGTGGGGGATGCGTCGGTACACGCGACGCAGCGTGCTGCAGGCGGCCGGTGCCGCCGGCGTGGTGCTGGCCACCGGGAAGCTGCCCCGCCTCGGCGCGAGCTCCGGCGTCGGCGTCGGGGTCGGGGTGCGCCCCAACCCGCAGCTCCCCGAAGGCGTCGACACGATCCCGGAGATCGAGCACGTCGTCGTGCTCATGATGGAGAACCACTCCTACGACAACTACCTCGGCGTCCTCGGCCGGGGTGACGGGCTCAAGGTCGACCGCCGCGGCCGCCCGCTCGCGACGAATCTCGACGCGCACGGTCAGCCCGTGCGCGCCTTCCGCATGCCGAGCACCTGCCAGCTGCGCGGCAGCCCCGACAACTCGTGGACGCCGACGCACGTCTCGATGAACGGGCGCCGCAACGACGGGTTCGCGAAGAGCTCGTCGGGTCCCGTCGCGATGGGCTACTGGACACCCGAGGACCTGCCCTTCTACGCCGGCCTTGCCCGCACCTTCGTGCTCGCCGACCGGTGGTTCGCGTCCATCCCGGCGAAGACCTACCCCAACCGCTACTGCCTCCTCTCGGGCACGGCGAACGGGCTCATCACGAACACGCTGCCGCCGCACGAGCCGACGAACGGCTCGATCATGGAGGTGTTCGACGCGCACGGCATCAGCTGGCTCGACTACTACGCGTCGACTCCGACGACCGACCTGTTCCCGAACGTGCTCTCCGCCGACAAGGCCAAGCAGGTGCCGATCGCGCAGTTCTTCACCGACGCCGCGGCCGGGTCGCTGCCGTTCTTCAGTCTCGTCGAGCCGGACTACGGCAAGAGCTCCGAGGAGGACCCCCAGGACATCCGCGTCGGCGAGCAGTTCGCGTCGAAGGTGATCAACGCGGCGATGCACGGACCCGGCTGGTCCAAGACGCTGCTCGTGTGGTGCTACGACGAGAGCGGCGGCTACTACGACCACGTTCCCCCGCCCACCGCCCCGGTGCCCGACGCGGTCCCGCCGAACCTCGCACCGTCCGACGTGCCCGGCGGGTACGACCGGTACGGGTTCCGCGTCCCGGCGGTCGTCGTCTCACCTCGCGCGAAGCGCGGCCACGTGTCGTCGATCGTCTACGACCACACGTCGATCCTGCGGCTCGTCGAGACGAAGTGGAACCTCCCAGCGCTGACGAACCGCGACGGCCACGCCGCGAACCTCCTCGACTGCGTCGACCTGCACGGCACGCCGGCCTTCCTCACGCCGCCCCGGCTGCCCCAGCCGTCCCTGGCGACGAGCACGGCGCCCTGCGTGCCGATCAGCGCGAGCTCCATCCCGTCGTGAGCGACCCAGGACCCGCGTCCGCGCGTCGGGCCTCGATGTAGCCATGCGAGCGGGCGTGACCGGCGGGCGGGCCGTCACCCTCCTGGCCGCCGCCGCACTCCTCGCCGCGCTGCTCGTCGGGTGCGGCAGCGGCGGTGGGCTCGACGTCGCCGCCGTGCAGCGGGCCGTCACCCGCGAGGCGAGCGTCGCGTACCCGACCCTCGGCGTCGGCGTCACCCGGTGCGGCGGCGCGGGCGGCCAGGCACAGTTCCGCTGCACCGTGCACACGGCGACCGTCCCGCTCCACGTCGCGGTGCGGACCACCCGCAACGGGCGCCTCGCCCTCGACGCGCTCGACGCGGTGTTCCCGAACGTGGCGGCCGCCTACCTGGTCCGAGCGAACGCGTCGATCTCCGCCCTCGTCGGCTGCGGTACCGGTCCCGTGACGGTCGCCGCGCCCGGCGCGACGCTGCCGTGCACCGTCGCGTTCGCCGACGGCACGAGCGAGACCGTGCAGGTGCGCGTCCTCGACGCCGCCGGCGACGCGCGCATCGAGACGCCGGGCGCGCCGGCGCTGCCGCCGGCGGTGACGCCCGGCGGCGGTGTGTCGTGGTCGCCAC
>DATDGU010000261.1:0-28333 GCA_036521915.1 Acidimicrobiia bacterium
TTCGCCGCGTGCCTGCGGACCACGACCCACCCGAAGCTCGCGCTGGCCTTCGACGCGGTCCTCGTCGTGTCGCCCGAGCACGCCCGGGTGTTCCACGAGGCCGGCTGGACGAAGGCCCGGCTCCTCGACGAGCTCACGGCCCGCCTGCAGCTGCCCGGCGCCGAGCTGGTCCGCGGCGCGGGCGGGATCGCCGAGGGCCTCCCGGAGGGCGTGCGGGACCTCACCCTCCCGAAGTTCCGCGACGGCGGGCTGCTCATCGTCCACGCCGGTGGTGGCGCGGGGCTGTTCTCGGCCATCATCGGGGGCTGGGCCAGCGGCGCGACCGGCAGCGCGCCGGTGACGAAGGAGATCGAACCATGAGCGAACCGCGAGTGCTGCTCGACCCGACCGGCGAGCAGAAGGCCGCGCTGCGGGAGCGCACCGCCCGCCCGGCGTCGCTGCAGGACCGAGCCGTGGGCCTGCTCGACATCAGCAAGGCCCGCGGCGACGTGTTCCTGAACCGGCTCGAGGAGCACCTCACCGGTCGCGGCGCCCGCGTCCTGCGGTTCGCGAAGCCGACGTTCACGAAGGTCGCGCCGATCGACCTGCGACGCGAGATCGCCGAGCAGTGCGACGTGGTGATCGAGGCGCTCGCCGACTGAGGATCGTGCACGTCGTGCAGTGTGCACGACACCGTCAACCTGGAAGCACTGGGAGTACCGACCGTGTTCGTCGCCTCGAGCGAGTTCGTCGACGCGGCTGACGCGCAGGCCCGCGCGCTTGGCGCCGACCCGGCCCGGGTGTTCGTGGCCCATCCGATCCAGGACCGCACCGACGAGGAGCTGCGGCACCTCGCCGACGACGCGGTCCACGCCGTCGTCGACGCGGTGAGCGGGTAGCGCCGTGCTGTACCTGCACGAGGTGCACCGCGTCCGGGGCGCCGGCGAAGACGACTTCGAGGCGGCGTTTCGGGATCGGTGGCTCCCCGAGCTGGCGAGCGGCGACGACGCCCGCCTCCTCTACTTCATGCACCTGGCCCACGGCTCGGGGCGGGCGTACACGGCCGTGACCATCACCGGCGTGCGCGACGGCGCGGCGTGGGAGCGACTGGCGCGCTCGGTCCAGGACGGGCCGCTGCGGTCATGGGCGCACGACGTCGACCAGACCCGCCACACCGTCCACGCCAAGCTGCTGCTGACCGTCCCGTGGGCGCCGCCGCTCGTCGAGGACCTCGACGCGGTCCCGACCGAGGCGGCCGACCATCCGCTCACGATCTTCATGGAGGACACGGCCTGGCCCCACGACGGGATGCTTGACGACTACCTCGAGGCCGCGCACACGCACTACGCGCCGAGCCTCGTCGAGAGCGCCAAGGGCGGGCGCGCCATCCTCGAGCTGCTCACCGCGTTCCAGACCGCGTGGGGCAGCGGCCGGCGCTCCGAGGTCGTGCTCTGGCAGCGCATCGTCGAGAACGCCCGGCTGCAGCGCCTGCTCGAGACCGAGGTGCCGCCCGAGTTCCGCGGCCCCGGGTCGTGGATGCACGACGCGCTCCGGGTGCGCGACGACTGGCAGAGCCAGCTGCTGCGGACGACGCGCTGGTCGCCCCTGACATGACGGTCAGGCGGGGAGCGCCGCGGCGGCGAACGCCTCGACCTGGGCGCGCCCGCCGCTCGGCCAGCCGGCCACGAGGTACCCGAAGCCGGCGTCGCGCCACGCGTCGATCGTGCGCCGCACCTCGTCGAGGTCGCCCTCGAGGGAGAGGGACCCGGCGCGCAGGATCGAGTCCGGGTCGCGGCCGGCTGCGGACGCGAGCTCGCTCAGGTGCGCCGAGCGGCCGGCCAGCGTCTCCGGCGTCCCGAACTGGTGCCACACGTCGGCGTGGCGCGCCGCGATGCCGAGCATGCGCTCGCCGTTCGCGCCGATCCAGATCGGGGGATAGGGCGTCTGCACCGGTCGGGGCCGCATCGTCGCGTCCTGCACCTGGTAGTAGCGGCCGTCGAAGCTGAAGTGGTCCGTCGTGAGGAGGCCCTTGACGATCTGCACCGCCTCCTCGAAGCGGGAGACCCGCTCGCCGGTCGGCGGGAACGGGATCGCCAGCGCGCGGTGCTCCTGGTCGAACCAGGCGGCCCCGTACGCGAGCTCGTAGCGACCCCCCGACGCGTGGTCGATCGTGATCGCCTCGGCCGCGAACACCGAGGGGTGGCGGTACGTCAGCCCGGTGACGAGGAGGCCCAGGCGGGCCCTCGTCGTGAGGCCGCTCAGCGCCGCGAGGGTCGTGTTCCCCTCGAAGCACTCCCCCGGCCCCGAGCCGTACATCGGCTGGAAGTGGTCGAAGCCCCAGATCCCGTCGAAGCCCAGGTCGTCGGCGAGCCGCGCCCTCGACGCCGCCTCGGCCCACGGCATCCGCTGCTGCGCGACGTCGAGCCCGATCCGCACGGTGGCCCTCCCGGCTCCGGGGACGCCGACCGCGTCCCGCGGGAGTGTACGAGGCCCTGCGGGCGCTCGCCCTCGGCGCCGCCGCGCTGACACCCGCGACCGCGCGCCGCTACATCTCGGTCAGCGCCTCCCAGCCCGGGGGCGGCGGCGCGAGCCGCCAGTACTGCTCCGGGGGCTGGTGCTCGATCTTCGCCGACATGCCCCACTCCGCCTCGAGCGCCGCGACCTGCGTCGGGTAGCGCGCGATCGCCGCGAGCTTGCGCGGGTGGTCGACGTCGACCGGCGGCGCGCACGGCGTCGGCCAGATCTGCTTGCGGAAGAGCTGGGACACGCGCCAGGCAAGCAAGCCGGGGATGTGGTTGTAGCCCGCGTCCTCGTAGCAGAACCACGCCGGACCGCCGTCGGGGTCGGCGAGCATCCGGTCGCGCACGAGCATCGCGGCCTCGTGCGTGCACGCGTGGTCCGGGTTGCCGAGCCCGAAGGGCGCGAACACCGCGGTTGGGCGCAGTTCGCGCAGCGTCGCCTCGAGCGTGTCGACCACGTCGTCGGGGCGGAGCCACGCGGATCGCTCGAGGTACGAGTGCTCGACGAAGTCGAGCCAGATCGGCCGCGCGTCGTAGCCGCCGAGCGCGGCGGCGTCCTCGGCGCGCCGCGTCACGTGCACCTCGTCGCCGGGCCCGAACCCACCGAGCGCGTCCCAGTGGCCGGGCGGATCCGGGTAGGCGACCGGCCGGCCGGCGAAGACGGTGACGACCGGGACGCCGGGGTGCGCGGCGAGCAGGTAGGAGCAGCCGAGCACGGCGTCGTCGAGGTGGGGGGACACGACGGTCATCCGGGCCAGCTCGGCCGGCGACACCGTGCCCCAGGTCTTCATCTCGGGGGGCGCCTGCGCCATCGGGGCAGCATCTCAGATGCCGCGGGCCCGCCTCCACGCCGGAATTGTCCGGTTCTGGCGGCTTTTCGACCTTCTTGACCGGGGTCAAAGACTCTCGCAAACCGCCGCCGTGTGTGAGAACCTGACCACGCGCGGTAAAACTCGACGCACGGCGTGCACGGCCCGCACGCAGGTTCGCCCGGTGTCCCCAGCGATGCCCAGCCCCGCCCCACCCGCTGGCGGACCCGGGCGACACGGTGGGGCGCCCCGTCGAGGTGGGCTCGCCCACCTCCGGGGCCGCCCCGCCACGCGAGACTGCGGCGCGTGGCACCCGACACGATCACCAAATGACCGCAGCCGTGCGCGCGCTCGGCCCGACCGGGCTCGAGGTCAGCCCACTGTGCCTCGGCGCGATGAACTTCGGTGACCCGACCGACGAGCCCGAGTCGCACGAGATCATCGACGCCGCGCTCGACGGCGGCGTCACGATGATCGACACCGCCGACGTGTACGCCGGCGGGCGCAGCGAAGAGATGGTCGGCGCGGCGCTCGCCGCGAACGGCAAGCGCGACGACATCGTGCTCGCCACGAAGGTCGGCATGCCGCGGGGGCGCGCCGAGCCCGGCACGTGGCACAAGCGTGAGCACATCGTCGAGTCGTGCGAGCGGTCGCTGCGCAGCCTCCAGACCGACCACATCGACCTGTACCAGCTGCACCGCCCGTCGATGGTCGTGCCCCAGGACGAGACGCTCGCCGCGTTCGCCGAGCTCGTCGACGCGGGCAAGGTGCGCCACGTCGGCTGCTCGACGCACCCGGCGTGGATGGTGATGGAGGCGCTCTGCGTCGCCGACCGCAACCACCGCCCGGCCTACGCGACCGAGCAGCCCCCCTACAACCTGCTCGACCGGCGCATCGAGAACGAGCTGCTGCCCTTGTGCCAGACCCACGGCCTCGGCGTGCTGCCCTGGTCGCCGCTGGCGGGCGGCATCCTCGCCGGCCGCTACGACGACCCCGACCGCTTCCCCGACGACTCGCGCGCCGCCCGGCGTCCCCAGCTCAAGGCGCGCGTCACGCCCCGCGCCCTCGAGGTCGCCCACGAGCTCGCCGCGCTCGCGGCCGAGCGCGACCTCACCACCTCTCAGCTCGCCCTCGTGTGGGTGAAGGACCAGCCCGGCGTCACCTCCCCGATCGTGGGCCCCCGCACCCGCGCCCAGCTCGACGAGGCCCTCGCCGTCCTCGACCGCCCCCTCGACGACGAGGCCCGGGCGGCGTGCGACGCGCTCGTCCCGCCGGGCAGCGCGGTCGCCGACTTCTTCAACACGTCGGGCTGGATGCGGGAGCGGGTCACCTGAGCGTCGCCGTCACGCGGAGCTGCTGAGCGGTGGCCTTCGACCCGATCGTCGCGTCGACGACCCGCGTCGCGGACCACCGCGAGCCGGCCTTCGTCCACGACGAGGACCAGCGCGCCGCGACGGCGCGCCTCGCCGAGCACCGGGCGCGGCACGGGCGGCCGCCGAACGTGCTCGTCATCCTCTTCGACGACGTCGGGTGGGGCGACTTCGGCTGCTACGGCGGCGGGGTGGCGGTCGGCGCGCCGACGCCTCACATCGACGAGCTCGCCCGCCGCGGGCTGCTCCTCACCTCCTGCTACTCCGAGCCGTCGTGCAGCCCGTCGCGCGCGTCGCTGCTCACCGGGCGGCTCCCCATGCGCCACGGGCTGCTCCGTCCCCCGATGTACGGGGAGCCGGGCGGCCTCGACGGGGAGGTGACGCTCGCCGAGCTGCTGCACGGCGCGGGGTACGCCACCCAGGCCGTCGGGAAGTGGCACATGGGCGAGAACCGCGTCTCGCAGCCCCAGCACGTCGGCTTCGACGACTTCTACGGGTTCCTGTCGGTGTCGGACATGTACACCGAGTGGCGCGACCCCTACTTCTTCCCCGAGATCGTCTACAGCGTCGAGCGCACCGAGTGGGTGCGTAACCAGCCGTTCAACCGCTGCTTCGTGCACGCCACCCGCGGCGGCGACACCGAGGACGTCGAGGAGGTGACGATCCCGGTCCTCGCCCGCCTCGACGACATGTGGTGCAGCTACTCGGCCGACTTCGTGCGGCGGATGGCGGGCGGCGACCGGCCGTGGTTCCTCTATCACTGCACCCGGGGCGCCCACTTCGACAACTATCCGCACGAGCGCTACCTCGGCACCTCCCCCGCGCGGCACCCCTACAAGGACACGATCGTCGAGCTCGACGCGATCGTCGGCCGCCTCCTCGAGGTGCTCCGCGAGACCGGCCAGCTTGAGGACACGATCGTGCTCGTCAGCTCGGACAACGGTCCCGAGATGGAGACCTGGCCCGACGCCGCCTACTCGCCGTTCCGGTGCGCGAAGGGCTCGACGTGGGAGGGTGGCGTGCGGGTGCCAGCGGTCGTCGCCTGGCCGGGCGTCATCGACGCGGGCCGCAGCTCCGACGGGCTCTTCTCCTTCACCGACGTGCTGCCGACCGTCGCCGCGCTCGCCGACGCCCCCGACGCCGTGCCGAGCGACCGCTTCATCGACGGCGTGGACCAGACGTCGTTCCTGGTCGCGCCGGCGGCCGCTCGAACCGCAAGTACCAGTACTACTGGCTGCTCGACCGGTTCTCGGCGCTGCGGGTCGGCGAGTACAAGTTCCTGCTGTCGTCGATCTCCGACGACGACCGCGACGTGCTGAACCCGGGCGGGTTCACCGGCGTCGTGCAGCAGTACCCCTACGGGCGCCTCTACAACCTCTACCTGGACCCGAAGGAGACGCGCAGCTACCTCATCCGCAAGCTCGCGTACCTCGAGTCGTTCCAGACCGGCATCCGCCGGCACCTCAGCACCTTCCGGGACTACCCCGCCAAGCGCGTGGTGAGCGGGGGGTGACGGGCCCGGGGCTCGCCGGCGCCCGGGTCCTCGTCATGGGGATCGGCCGTCGCGCCGGCGGCGTCGGCGTGATCCGCTACGCGCTCGCGGCCGGTGCCCAGGTGCGCGTCACCGACCGGGCCGACCCGGCGGCCTTCGCCGCGGTCGTCGAGGAGTTCGCCGGCGAGCCGGTCACGTTCGTGCTCGGCCGCCACGACGAGGCCGACTTCGAGTGGGCGGACGTCGTGGTCCGCAACCCCGACGTGCGGCGCGACTCCCCGTACCTCGCGGCCGCCGAGGCGCACGGCGCACGCGTCGAGATGGAGATGACGCTGTTCCTCGCCGCGAGCCCGGCGCCGACGATCGGCGTGACCGGCACGAAGGGCAAGACGACGACGACGCTGCTGCTGCACGCGATGCTCCGTGAGCGCTGGCCCACGAGCGTCGTCGCCGGGAACATGGGCCGCTCGGCGCTCGCCCGCCTCGGCGACGTCGAGCCCGGCGTCCCCGTCGCGCTCGAGCTGTCCTCCTTCCAACTCGAGGGGCTCGGTGAGCACGCACAGTCCCCCCACGTCGCCGTGGTGACGAACCTGCGCCCCGACCACCTCGACCGCTACGCCTCGGTCGACGACTACGCCGCCGCGAAGGCCCAGATCGCCCGCCACCAGGGCCCCGACGACTGGACGGTGTCCCCGGCCGACGACCCGGTCGTGGCGCCGCTCGTCGCCGACAGCCCGGGGCGCCCGGTGACGTTCGCGACCGGGCCGCACCCGGGTGAACGCACGCTCTTCGTCGCCGAGCGCCGGTTCGTGGCCGACTGGGACGGCGACCGGCTCGACCTCGGGCCGGTCGACGCGCTCGCGGTGCCGGGCGCCCACAACCGGCGTGACGCCCTCGCGGCCGCCGGCGCCGCCCTCGCCGTCGGGGTGAGCGCCGAGGAGGTGCAGCGCGGCGTCGCGGCGTTCCGCGGCGTGCCGCACCGCCTCGAGCGGGTCGCCACGCTCGGGGGCGTCGACTACGTGAACGACAGCGCGGCGACGACGCCCGACGCGGCGGTCGCCGCGCTCGAGGCGTTCGCGGACCGGCCGACCGTCGCGATCGTCGGCGGCTTCGACAAGGGCCTCGACCTCGCGCCGCTCGCCGCGGCGCTCACGGCCCACGCCGCGGCGGTGGTGCTCCTCGACGGCACCGCGACCCCGACGCTCGCCGCCGCGCTCGGGGCGGTGACGGTGCGCGGGCCGCTGGACTCGATGGACGCCGCGGTCGGGGCCGCGGCCGAGCTCGCCACCCCGGGCGGGGTCGTCCTCCTCTCGCCCGGCGCTGCGAGCTTCGGGCTCTTCGTCGACGAGTTCGACCGGGGCGACCAGTTCCGGGCCGCGGCGCGGGCCCGGACGGCGTGACCCCGGCGTGACCCCGCCTTGACCGACGCTTCACGCAACGGCACCACGATCCGGGCATGAGCACCACAGCGATCACCCCGATGGACGGCCCCCTGGGTGCCGTCCTCACCGGCATCGACCTGCACGAGCCGCTGAGCGACGACGACCGCGCCACCGTGCGCCGGGCGCTCGCCGACCGGCTCCTCGTGTCCTTCCCGGACCAGCACCTCAGCCTCCCCGAGGAGGAGCGCTTCGCCGCCTCGTTCGGACCGCTGTGGCTGCACCCGGCCACCCGCCACCGCGATGCGGCGGCCTCGGTCGTCGACAGCCGCCGCGCGCCGCGCGCCGGCAAGGCCGCCGAGGTGTGGCACGCCGACGCCACCTTCACCGTGAACCCGCCGGCGTACACGATGCTCTCCGCCCAGGTGCTGCCCGAGCACGGCGGGGCGACCTCCTTCGCTAACCAGCAGCTGGCCTGGGACCACCTCGACCCCGACTGGCGCCGGCATCTTGAGGGCCTGCGCGCCGTGCACGCCCCCGGACCGATGATGCTGCGCCGCGCACCGGGGCTCGGTGAGGTCCTGCACCCCGTCGTGCGGGTCGACGGGACGACGACGCGCCGCTCACTGTTCGTCAACCCGGGGTTCACCCGCCGCTTCGAGCACCAGAGCGCCGTCGAGAGCCGCCCGACCCTCGGCTACCTCTTCCGGGTCGGCCTCGACCCGAGCGTGCGCCTCGACTACGCCTGGCAGCCGGGCGACCTCGTGGTCTGGGACAACCGGTCGCTGCTGCACCGCGCCCACCACGACCACGGCGACGACGCCCGGGTCCTCACCCGGGTGACCGTGGCCGCCTGAGCGACGCGCCGAACGCGTCGTAGGGGCGGCCCTCGTCCCGGGCACGGGTCTCGCCGCAGCGCCACTGGAACTCGCTAATGCCGCCCGGCTCCCACGGGCCGACCGAGCCCGCGGCGAGCGCCCGGTCGCTCTTCTCGACGATCCCGAAGTGGCGCTGCACGTCCTCGACCGACCGGTCAGCGAGCTCGAACCAGTCGACCTCAAGGAAGTCCACGCTGCCGCGCACGAGCGCGCCCCGTCGCATGGCGTCGGCCATGCGCTCGGCGACCCCCTCGTGGGAGAGCTGGCCGGGTGACGCCTCGAACAGCCCCGCGCCGGCGCGCAGGTAGCCGGTCTCGAAGAGCGAGACGACCATCGCGAGCAGGCTGAACGCGCGCGGGTCGTCGTTGGCGCGTGCGATGAACGAGAACACCTCGAGCTCCGACTCCACGCACGTCCCGTAGTCCGCGACGATGTGGACCCAGTCGTGCTGGGCGAGCAGCGGCGGCGCCGAGCCGGGATGCCCCGGATAGATGAACCCGCGGGCCCGATAGAACTCGGTGATCCGACGCCCGAGCGTGCCGGGCGGCAGCGTCTCGAGCGCGCACCACCGGGCGGCGAGCGCGTCGTCGTGCACCGACTGCTCCCAGGCGTCGGCGAGCGGGGTCGTCGTGTGCAGCGCCACCTGGTGCTCCGCCGACCAGTCCGCCGTGTACCCGTTGCGGTCGAAGTCCACCGCGGCGAGCCCGAGGGTCCCGGCCGCGAACTCCTCGGCGACGGCGAGCATCCCCTCGTCGATGCCGAGCTCGGCGGCGAACGCCCGGACCTGGGCGGCCACCGTCGGCGGGAGGGGCCGCAGCACGAGGGCGTGGAGCACCATGAGCTGGACGATGCGGGTCCGGAACCCCTGGTTCCGGCCGGCGACGCCCTCGGCGAACGCCACCGGGTCGATGGGCAGGGGCGCCGGATCCATCTCGAAGCCGGTCATCTCCCGGACCGTGGCGCCGATGAGCGCCCGCTGCAGGGGCGTGAGGCCCTCCGGCGGCGTGACGGCGCTCACGATCCCGCGGGTGAGGTGGCCGACCTCGGCCGCGCTCGGCGGACCGAGCTCGGGTGCATCGGTGCTCGGGAAGGGGACAGGCACGCCCGGTGACCCCCATCGGTTCGACGGCTGTGCCGGTGCTCAACGCCTCGACGCCGCCCATGTTCCCGAGGCGGCTACTCCGGGCGGGTGAACTGGTAGATGGCCCCGCCGAGCAGCGCCGCCGCGACGACCACCACGATGCCGACCTCGAAGCCGGCGGGTAGCCGCCAGCTGCCCCAGTGGATTCCCGGGCTGAGCTCGGCCCGGACCGCCGGCGGGGCGTGGACCGCCTGGAACACGGCGCGGCGCATCAGGTCCACCGCGTAGGCCAGCGGGTCGAAGCGGGTCAGCGTCCCGAGCCAGGTGGGCAGCCGGTAGATCGGGAAGACCGCGCCGGCCAGGAAGAACAGCGGCAGCACGAAGAGTTGCATCACGACCTGGAACGACTCGATCTCCTGGATGCGGGCGGCGAGGAACAGCCCGAAGGCGGTCAGCATCGTGGCGGTGAGCACCATCAGCACCACCAGCTCGACGATGAGGACGAACGAGTACGGCACGTGCACCAGCGGCGCGAGGACCAGCATGATGAGGCCCTGCATCGTCGCGACGGTCGCGCCACCCGCGCACTTGCCGATCATGATCGCCCCCCGCCGGACCGGCGCGACGAGCATCTCGCGGAGGAAGCCGAACTCGCGGTCCCACACGATCGACACGGCCGAGAAGATGGCGGTGAACAGGATCGTCATCGCGATGACGCCGGGGAACATGAACGTCGTGAACTGGAAGTTGCCGGGGGTGTGGATCACCGTGCCCAACCCGGTGCCGAGCACGAAGAGGAACAGGATCGGCTGGGCCAGCGACGTGAGGATCCGGATGCGGTTCCGGCGGAAGCGCAGGATCTCGCGCTTCCAGACCACCTTGGCCGCTTTGAGGTCGTCGAGCCAGGTGGCGCCCTGGGGGTGCTCGGTGACCGGCGCGATGTCGGGGACGGCGCCGGACGTCAGGGTGGTGGTGGCGCTGCTCATCGTCCTCTTCTCGCTCGAACCATGGGGTTGGTCGCGAGACGCTCGGTCGTCGACGACTCGGCGTCTCGGATGGTCCGCCCGGTGTGGTTCATGAAGACATCGTCGAGGGTGGGTCGGGCGATGCTCACCGCCTGGATGGGGACGTCCAGCTCGGCAAACAGGCGCGGGACGAACTCCTCGCCGCCCGGGACCTGGAACGTCAGGCCCTCGCCCGTCGGCGACGCCTCGAGCTCGAAGCGCTCCCGCAGCTCGACGGTCGCCCGTGCATCGTCGTCGGTGCGCATCGAGATGCGGTCCTTGCCGACGGCCGCCTTCAGGGCGTTCGGCGTGTCCATCGTCACGATCTCGCCGTTGTCGATGATCGCGATGCGGTTGCAGTACTCGGCCTCGTCCATGTAGTGGGTCGTGAGGAAGATGGTGATGGCCTCGCGGTCGCGCAGCGCCTGGATGTAGTCCCAGATGTTCACGCGGGTCTGCGGGTCGAGGCCGACCGTGGGCTCGTCGAGAAACAGCACTCTCGGCGAGTGCAGCAGGCCCCGGGCGATCTCGAGGCGCCGCTTCATGCCGCCCGAGAAGGTCCGCACCAGGTCGTCGCGCCGGTGCCACAGCCCGACCATCTCGATGACCGTCTTCACGCGCTCGGGGGTGCGCTCCTTCGGCATGCGGTACAGCTCGGCGTGGAAGCGCAGGTTCTCGTAAGCGGTCAGGTACTCGTCGAGGGTCGGGTCCTGGAACACGAGCCCGATGCGGCGCCGGACGCCCAGGGGGTCTGTGGCCACGTCGCAGCCCGCCACCCGGGCCCGGCCCCCGGTCGGGGTGATGAGCGTGCAGAGCATCGAGATGGTCGTCGACTTCCCGGCCCCGTTCGGGCCGAGGAACCCGAACGTCTCACCCGGGGCCACGTCGAAGGTGACGCCCCGGACGGCCTCCAGGTCCCCATAGCTCTTCTGGAGGTTCTCGACGTCTACCGTCGCCTCGTCCGTCTCCACGGCCATCGGCCTCGCCTTCGCTGGCTCCGACTCCCTCGAACATAGGTACTCTACCCTTACGGTGATGCATAACCACCCGTCGGACCTCTCCTCGCCTGCCGCCGACCCGCGGGCCCAGCGACAGCTGGCCGACCTGTGCTTCGCGGTGATCCGGCCCCTGCGCCACCACGCCTCCGAGCTGGCCGCCGAGTTCGACCTCTCGTTCCTGCAGTCCCGCGCGCTGTGGCGCCTCGAGCAGCCCCTCGCCACCGGCGCACTCGCCGAGCAGCTCGGTCTCGACCCGTCGAACATCACCGGGGTCGTCGACCGGCTCGAGGCGCGCGGACTCATCGAGCGCCAGCCCCACCCCGACGACCGACGGGTGAAGCTCCTCGCGCTGACCCGCGCCGGGCGCGCCATCCGCGCCGACCTCAACGAGCGCCTCTTCACGACCGTCACCCTCTTCGAGGCGCTCACCGCCGATGAGCAGCACGAGCTCGCGGCGCTGCTCACCAAGGTCGTCGAGCACGCCGAGGCGACAGGCCAGCTCGCCCCGGTGGCCCCGTGAGTGCGGTGGTCGGCCCGGCACGCTGAGGCGCGCGAGCGTCTCCAAGACCACGTCCCGGAGCGCGTCCTCGCGGCGGCGCGGCTGCGTCCCCGCCCGACCTCGTCGGACGACCAGGCGCCGAGCCTCCTGCCCGCCGAGGGCGTGTGGCTCGCGGTGAGCACCACCCACCTCTACGCGTTCGCGGCCCGCGGCGAGGGCGTCGGCGACCTCATCGAGGTGTGGGACCGCGACGTGACGACCGTGAGCCGCGCCGGGCGGCTCGCGGCGACGCGCGTCGCGCTGCGGTTCGGCACGAACGGCCACCCGGTCGAACTGGACGCGCCCCGGGGGCGCGCCGGGCGCCGTGCTTTCTTCCGCTACCTCCTCGACCCCGAGCGCAGCGCCTGACGCCTGCTCAGCTCCCCGGCTGGGGCTTCGTGAGGATCAACACCGGCGCCGGGTGGTCGGGCGGCGGCGCTCCTTTCGTCGGCAGCTCGATCCAGCTCACGACCGTGCCGTCGCTGTAGGTCTGGACCGCCTTGAACGTGATCTTGCTCGTGTTGCTCGGGAGGGTGGCGAACACGTTGAACAGGTCGAAGGCCCCCGGAGGGATCCCCCCCGCGGTTGCGACCCACGAGACCTCGGTGACCGCGCTCGTGAACGTGCCGTCGTCCGTAGTGATGGGCTTGGGCAGCGGTGCGCTCTGCGTCGTGAACGTCCAGCCCGGCTTCTGCTGGACCAACACGTTCGCGAACGGCTCGTTGGTGGGGAACTGGACGTCGAGGCGGACCGTCGACGCCGTCGGCGACTCGGTCGGGACCCGGAACGCGAACACCGCGGTCGCGCCCTTCGGCTCGGAGGACGGGTCGATCTCGACGTGGGCCCACGCCGGGCTGGCCGCGACGACCACCGCCCCGATCACGGTCACGCAGGCGACCAACCACCGCCACGCACGCTTGCTCATGGACTCCCTCTCCTGATGGGGGACGTGACACGAGGTAGTCGCCCCGGGGCGGGCCTGAGTTCCCGAGCGGGAACCAGACGGCGGCGCCCGACGACTACCTGGGCATGACTTGTGCTCGGATTCGTGTGGCCATCTCCGCAGAACTCGACGGTGAGGAGCCCGGTGTGCCGCCCTCGACGCTGGAGCAGCATCTCGCCGGCTGTGCCGGCTGCCGGGCGTACCGCGCCGACGCACTGACCCTGCGCCGCCAGGTCGGTGTCCGCCCGGCCCCGCCGGTCCCCGACCTCACCAGCCGGGTGATGTTCGCACTGGCCCGCGAGGAGTCGGAGCCCGCGGCCAGCCGCCAGGGTCTGCGGCTCGGACTCGCGGTGATCGCGCTCGTGCAGCTCGGGCTATCGCTCCCCGCGCTGCTCCTCGGATCGGATGCCGGGATCCCGGTCCACCAGGCCCGCCACCTCGGCTCGTTCGGCGTCGCGCTCGCCGTCGGCCTCCTGGTCGCGGCGTGGCGGCCCCACCGCATCGCCGGGCTGCTGCCCCTGGCGACGGCGCTCGTGATCTGCATCGTCGGCAGCGCCATCGCCGACGTCGTGACGGGGTATTCCACCGCGACGAGCGAGCTGCCCCACATCGTGGAGGTCCTCGGGCTCCTCAGCCTCTGGCTCCTCCACCGTTCGCAGCGCTGGCCCGAGGTCGATCCCGAACTGGCCCTGACATGAGGGTGCGCGGGCGGCTCTGGCGCGTCGGCTTCGTCGGCGGGCTCGCGGCCGCGATCGTCGTGCTGCTCGCGATCCCGGCGTCGGCACACGCCGTCCTGCTGCAAACCACCCCCGCGCAGGGCGCGGTGCTCACCACGCCCCCGCGGTCCGTAAGCCTGCGCTACGACGAGCAGGTCACGTACAACCCGGGCGCAGTGCGCGTGTACAACGAGCGGGGCAGCCGGGTCGACACCGGCTCGATCAGCAAGCCCTCGCCCGACGTGGTCCAGGTCGGCCTGCCGCCCCGCCTTCCCGACGGCGCGTACGTCGTGACCTGGCGGGTGATCTCCGCGGACACACACCCCGTCGAGGGGGCGTTCACGTTCCAGGTCGGCCTCCTCGCCAACGCCACCGCGCCGAACGTCACCGGTCTCGCCCAGAACCTGCTGCACAACCAGAAGGGCGCGCAGATCGTCGGCGTCACCTACGGCGTCGTCCGTGGGGTGCTCTACGCCGGGATCGCGCTGTTGATCGGCTCGATGGCCTTCGCGGGCTTCCTCTGGGGCGCCGCCCGGCGGCTGCGCCGCACCGCCCGGCTGCTCTGGGCGGGCTGGATCTTGACGTTCGCCATGACGATCTTCGCCGTGCTGCTCCAGGGGATCTACGGCGCCGCGCTGTCGTTCAGCGCGCTGTTCCGATGGTCGCTGATCAGCGGCGTGCTCCAGACCAGCTTCGGCCACATGTGCCTGCTGCGGCTCGGGCTGCTGCTCGCGGCCATCCCGCTGCTGCGCCTGCTGCTGCGCGACCCCGAGGACGCGCCGCTGCCGAGCTGGTGGCGACCGGTCACGGTCGTCGGCGCAGCCACCGTGGCCCTGACCTTCGCGCTGTCCGGGCACGCCCACACGGGCACGCTCCCGACCCTCGGCGTGCCCGCCGACGTCATCCACATCCTCGCCATGAGCGTCTGGATCGGCGGCCTCGCCGTGCTCGCGTACGCGGTGTTCCCCGGCCGCGGCGTCGAGGAGCTCCGAGTCGTCGCCCCGCGATTCTCACGCACGGCCGTGGCGTGCGTCGGGGCCCTCGTCGTGACCGGCTCCTTCCAGGCCTGGCGCCAGGTCGGCAGCCTCCACGCGCTCCGCACCACCAACTACGGCCACACGCTGCTCGTCAAGCTGGTGCTCGTCCTCGTGCTCGTCATCCTCGGGGCGATGAGCCGCCAGATCGTCGGCTACCTCTTCGGCCGCCGCGAGCCCGCGCCCGCCGAGCCCAAGGTGCCGGTCGTCGCGGGCGGCGCCGACGACGACGCACCCGTCGACGAGTGGCGCGAGGAGGACTGGGAGCTCGACGAGGAGTACGAGCTGCGGCGCCTGAAGCGCTCGGTGTTCGTCGAGGTGCTCATCGCCGTCCTCGTCATCTCAGTGACGGCGCTGCTCGTCGACGCGGCACCCGCGAAGGTCGCCGCCGCGCAGCGCGGCACCGGCGCGTCCGAGGTCACGCTCAAGTCCCCGCAGGTCTGGGTGTCGGTGTACCTGACGCCGGGCGTGGCGCCCGGCGCCAACGACGTCCACGTGTCCGCGCTGCTGCCGAGCGGCGCGCCGCTGAACCTGCTCCAGCTCACCGCCACCCTGGACTACCCGGGCCGGAACATCCCGCCACTCGAGATCCCGTTGCGCCACCTCGGGCCGGGCCACTGGCTGTCACCAGGGTTCACCATCCCCTTCTCTGGAGGATGGCGCATCACCGCGCACGCCCAGCTCGACGAGTTCACGGAGGTGACGCTGGCCGGGACGCTGCCCGTCGGGTGATACGCGGCTGACGCGCGCCTGGCGCGCGATCATGCCGGACCGATCGGCGAGCGTCGATCCCCCGGGCGCGACCCGCGCGTCCCCGAGCGAGTCGAGGCCAGCAGAGGGTGGCGGCGGCAGAACCCAAGCGGGCGGGTCAGGACCCGAGCCGCAGCGACGCGACGTCACGGCCGGGCCCCCGCGCCGCGCTGCGCGCGCTCGGCCCCGGCCTGGTCTCGGGCGCCTCCGACACCGATCCGACCACCGTCGCGGCCATCGCCGTGATCGGCGCGACGACCGTGTTCGGGCTGGCGTGGCTCGCCCTGCTCATCGCCCCGGCACTCATCGTCATCCAGGTGATCGCCGTCCGGCTGGGGGTCCTCGGCGGCACCGACCTGCCGACCGCGGCCCGGGACAGGTTCCGACCCGCCGTCCAGCACGCGATCGCCGGCTCGATCGTCGCGGTCACCGTCCTCACCCTCGCCGCCGACCTCAGCGCTGGCGCGGCGTCCATCGGCATCCTCGCCGGCGTGTCGACGGGCTGGCTCGTGGCTCCGCTCGCCGCCGTGATCGTGCTGCTGCTCGTGCTCGGCACCAGCAGCGGCATCCTGCGGGTGCTCAAGTACCTGACGCTCGCGCTGCTCGCGTACGCCGTCTCCGCGGTCCTCACCGACGTCAGCTGGGCCCAGGTGCTGCACCACAGCTTCGTGCCGAGCTTCTCGCTCACCCACGACTACATCGCCGGCGCGCTCGCGCTCGTCGGGACCACGCTCACGAGCTACGTGTTCGTGTGGCAGACCGTGCAGCTCGCCGAGCAGCGCCGCACACCCGACCGGCTCGGCGTCACCGAGACCGACGCGGCGTTCGGCATCGTCTTCACGGTCGTGATCATCTGGTTCATCCTCGTGGCCACCGGCGCGACGCTCGGCGTCCACCACGAGTCCGTCCAGACCGCCCAGGACGCGGCGCGGGCCCTCGCCCCGCTTGCAGGCAGCGCGGCCAGCACGGTGTTCGGGCTGGGGCTGCTCGCGTCCGCGCTCATCGCCGTCCCGGTGCTCATGGGCACCGCCTCGTACGTGGTCGGCGCCGAGTTCGGCTGGCGCCGCGGCCTCTCCGAGCCCGTGTCGCGGGCCCCGCGCTTCTATGCCGCGCTGGTGGTAACCACCGCCGCCGCGGTGCTCGTCACCTTCGTGCACGTGAGCGCCATCCGGCTCCTCTTCTACGCCAGCATCGCGGGGGGCATCGGCACGCCGGTCGCGCTGGGCTGCCTGCTGGTGCTCGCCCGGGACCGCACCGTGATGCGGGGCCGCCCGATCGGCGTGGCGCTCGGCACCGCGGGCTGGGTGGTGACCGCCACGATGGCCCTGATGAGCGGCCTCTACGTCCTCGACCAGCTCGGCGCGTTCCGCTAGGGCGTCGACTGGAGCGGGGCGAGCAGGTCGGACAGGCGCACGAGCGTGAAGCCCTTCTGGCGGAGCCCGGTCACGACCGCGGGGAGGGCATAGGCCGTCAAGGGCGCCGTGTTGCCGCCAGTGATGTGCATCACGATGATCGACCCGGCCTGGGTGTTGTTCAGCACGTTGTGCACGATCGCTGAGACGGAGGTCCCGAACGCGTCGCCGCTCGCCAGGTCGTACTGGATCACGGTGACGCCCGTCGGCGCGATGGCGCGCAGCGCCGCGGCGTCGAAGCAGCCGCCGGGGAAGCGGAAGAACGGGGTCGGGCGCGCCGTGAACTGGCGCAGGAGCGCCTCCGAGTGCGCGACGTCGGCCGCCATGTCCGCCGTCGGGAGCGTCCCGAGCCCGTAGCAGGGCTGGTGGAACGCCTCGTGGGCGTAGGAGTGGCTCCCGAGCTCGAAGAGCGGGTCGGCGGCCAGGCGCCGGGTCAGGTCGGGGTAGCGCTCCATCCACTTCCCGGCGAGGACGATCGTGGCCGGGACCTGCAGCTGGTCGAGCTCGTCGATCACCCCGACGTTCGCGAACGAGGCAACCTTGCCGGAGTTGAGCTCCTGGATCATCGCGTCGGTGAGGTTCGAGTCGAAGGTCAGCGCGACGAGCGGCCGGTCGCGGGGACCGTTGTAGAAGACGGGCGGCACCGGCGGAGGCGGCGGCACGGTGGTGGGCACCGTGGCGGGCGCGGTCGTGACCACCGACGCCGCGCGGCGCCCGGTGCGGGTCGGCGAGTCCGAGCTCGTGGCGAGGACCACCGCGCCGGTGGCGACGGTCACGGCGACGACCAGCGCCGCGAGCGCGACGCGGCGACGCCGCCGCCGGCCCGCCCGTCGGCTGTTCGGCCTGCCCATTTGTTCGCTCCGCCCGACGCCCGTTCGATCCCCGGAGCCCCGCCGCTCCAGCAAGCGCCATTCAACCAAATGCGCCGCCGTGGCACCGCGCGACGGGCAGATCCGAGCGCACGATCGGCCATGCTGGGCCCGTGCTCGTCCTCGCGACCGTGCTCGGCGACTTCGGGCGGAGCCTGCGCGAGGGGTTCTTCATGTTCTGGGAGACTCTCTGGCCGCTCGTCTTCGGCTTCGCGCTCGCCGGCGCCGTGCAGGCGTTCGTCGCGCCGTCAGAGATGCACCGCGTCCTCGGCGACCACCGACCGGCGGCCGTCACCCGGGCGAGCGGCCTCGGCGTCGTGTCCTCGTCGTGCTCCTACGCCGCGACGGCGATGGCGAAGTCGCTGTTCCAGAAGGGTGCCGACTTCACGACGTCGATGATCTTCATGTTCGCCTCGACGAACCTCGTCGTGGAGCTCGGCATCGTCCTCGTCGTGCTGCTCGGCTGGCAGTTCGCCGCGGCCGAGTTCATCGGCGGCCCGATCATGATCGTGCTGCTCGCGGTGACGGGCACGCTCGTGATCGGCGGGGCGCGCGTCGCAGCCGCGCGGCGCCGAGTCGCAGCCGAGACGGCCGCGCAGCACGACCACGGGGCGATGGTGAGCGCGGCGCGCCAGACCGAGCTGGAGCGGGCACCGTGGCACGTCAATTTGCGTTCGCGCCGGGCGTGGGGTGACGCGGCCGCCTACACGATGGCCGACCTGTCGATGGTGAAACGGGAACTCGTGCTCGGCTACCTGATCGCGGGGTTTCTCGCCACCTTGGTGCCGAACTCGGCGTGGAACGCCGTGTTCCTCCACGGCCACGGGATCTGGACGTCGATCGAGAACGTCATCGTCGGCCCGTTCATCGCGATCATCAGCTTCGTGTGCTCGATCGGCAACGTGCCGCTCGCCGCGGCGCTCTGGTACGGCGGGATCCGCTTCGGCGGCGTGATCGCGTTCATCTTCGCCGACCTCATCACGCTGCCCCTGCTCTTCATCTACGCGAAGTACTACGGGATCCGCCTGACCCTTCGGCTGCTCGTCTGGTTCTGGGCGGTGATGGCGGTCGCCGGGCTCGCCGTGGAGGGCCTGTTCTCGGTGCTCGGGCTCATCCCCGAGGTGCACGGACACCGGATCGTCGACACCACGTTCCACTGGAACTACACGACGGTGCTCAACATCGTCTTCCTGGCGCTGTTCGCCTACCTGTACTGGCTGTACCGGCACCGCGGCACGGCCGACACTGGCGAGACGGCGCCCGAGCCCGCGGCCGCCCAGCCGTAGGCGGGGCGCGGCCGGCCGCGGTGCGCCGAGGGGTCAGTCGGTCGGAGGGAAGGGCTCGGGGGCGCCGGACTCGAAGTCCTGGTCCGAGTCGACCTGCTCGTCGGGGTCGATCCCGAGCTCCTTCTCGAGCTTGCGCTCCTGTCGCCGCTCACGCTTGAGCGCGGCCTTCTCCTTCTTGGCCCGCTCTCGCTGCTGCTTCTCGAACGTGACCCGCCGCGTTGCCATAGTTGCTCCTCCGACCCGCGCCTCGTGTGGGCTCGCTGCACCACCGGGGGCCGGTCGCCGATTCGGCGCCCGCCGCTCGACGATCAGCCAGGCATGGCGCCGAGCCGGTCGTCGATTCTGCGCCCTCGACGCGGGTGAACAACCATTGTAGGCCCCGGCATGCGCCATCCCGCGCACGCGTCGACCGGCGTGGGGCGGATCAGCCCGTGAAGGCGGGCTCGCCGCGGCGTTCGTGAGCGAGAACGCGACGGTGCCGCTTCCCGTGCAGGTCACGGTGGAAGCTGCCGGGAATGCCGTTGGCGATCGGCGTCGACGTGGTCGCCACCCCGGACGCGTTCGTCGGGTCGTTCTCGGTGTTCGTGCTCGTGCGCGAGAACGTCAGGCTGGGGCCGCTGCTCGGTGCGGTGCAGGTGACGAGGTCCCCCGCGACCGGGTTGCTGCTCCCGTCGACCACCCGGACCACGAGCGGGGCGTAGCCGGAGCCGACGGCCACGGTCTGGCCCGATCCGCTCACGATCGTGAGCGACGTGACCGGCGTCGTCGTCGTGGTGCTCGTGGACGTGGTCCCCACCGAGTCGGGGCTGACCGAGCCCGGCGAGGAGCTGGCGGCACCGGCCCCCGCCACGAGGGCGAGGCCGGCACCGCCGACGCACACTGCGGCGGCGACCCACACCCGGACGGCGCTTGGCATGGCCACGGCGCCTCAACGTCCGTATGCCGGTGAGACCGCAGCGCCGTTCGGATCGCGGACGGGGCCGCCGCCCTCGCGGCGATCGGCGAATCCAGTGGCACACTGGTCCCATGCCAGGTCCCACGCTGTCGGAGCAGGAGCGATCGGCCCGACTCGCCGAGCTCGAGGACGTCATGGCGCTTATGCGCCCGGCCGTCCAGCAGGACGGCGGGGACCTGCAGGTCGTGAGCGCGGACCCGGACACCGGCGTCGTGCACGTCACGCTGCAGGGCGCGTGCAGCTCGTGCGCGATCAGCACGGCGACGCTCGAGGTCGGTGTCAAGCGGATCCTCACGGACCGCGTCCCGTGGATCACCGAGGTCGTCGGCGACGTCGACGAGACCATCGACGAGGCGACGAGCGTCGCGATGGGACGCGGCGCGTACGTGCCAAAGACCGCCTGAGGCGGCGGGCCGCGGCGCGGCCCCCACAGTGGCGAGTTCGACCGAGCCGGTCGGGGCGACACCGGGATCGTGATGCCAGACTCGGGCGTGCCCGCGAGCGAGCCTCCCGGCGGCTATCGCTCCGTGACGCCCCGCATGGTCGTGCGCGACGTCGAGGACGCCGTCGCCTTCCTCCGGGCCGTCTTCGACGGCACGGGCGAGGTGCACCCCGGCCGACCGGCGGAGATCCGCATCGGTGACTCGCTCGTCATGGTCAGCGCAGCGGGGCCGCGGGCGCTGTTCCCCGCGTTCCTCTATGTCTACGTGGACGACGCCGACCGCGTGTACGAGCGAGCCCTCGGGGCCGGCGCGGTGAGCCTCGAGGACCCCCCGCGACACCCCCTACGGCGATCGGCGGGCGATGGTGCAGGACCCCTTCGGCAACGTGTTCCAGATCGCCCACCGCGTCGCCGGGGACGCGTAGGCGTCCTCAGGTGATGCGCCGCCGCGTCCAGTAGAGGCTGAACGCGACGAGCACGAGCGCGAGCGCCCCGAAGATCGCGGTCTCCCAGCCCTGGAAGGTCCAGTAGCGGACGCCCGGCTGGACCGTGAGGACGGTGTGGAGGTGGAGCCGCTGGGCGCAGCCCCGCAGCGAGCTCTGGGAGAAGTCGAACTCGGCAGCGCCCACCGCCGCCCGTACCGCTTGCCGAGCCCGGCGGCCTCGATTGCGTTAGCCACGTGACCTCCTCGCGCGTCGCGGCGCCAGGATGCAGGAGCGGCGCCCACGACTCAACCGACGCGCAGCCGGAGGAGCCCAAATTCAGCCCAATTTTCGATGGCGCGTCGCGCCGTCCGACTGGCACAGTGCGCGCGTGGCCGAGACCCATTTCGACGAGCGGATCGCGACGCGCTACGACCGGCTCTGGCCCGAGCAGCTCGAGCCCGCGGTCGTCGACCCCGTCGTCGACTTCCTCGCCGACCTCGCCGGTGCCGGCGACGCGCTCGAGCTCGGCATCGGGACCGGCCGCATCGCCCGGCCGCTGCGCGCCCGAGGCGTCCCCGTCCACGGCATCGAGCTGTCGCCGGCGATGGTCGCCGAGCTGCGAGCCAAGCCCGACGTCGACGACATCGGCGTGACCGTCGGCGACTTCGCCACGGCACGCCTCGACCGGACGTTCCGCCTCGCCTACCTCGTCGCGAACACGATCAGCAACCTCACGACCCAAGACGAGCAGGTCGCGTGCTTCCGCACCGTCGCGGACCACCTCGAGCCAGGCGGCTGCTTCGTGATCGAGCTCTACATCCCGGCGCTGCAGCGACTCCCACCGGGTGAAACCTTCCACGTCTTCACCCGCACGCCGACGCACCTCGGCTACGAGGAGTACGACGTCGCCACCCAGCTTGCGTACTCACACCACTCCTGGGTGATCGACGGCAAGCTCGAGACCCTCTCCTCGCTGCACCGCTATGCCTGGCCTGCCGAGCTCGACCTCATGGCCCGCCTCGCCGGCCTGACCCTGCGGGAACGATGGGGCGGCTGGCGTCGCCAGCCCTTCACGAGCGAGAGCCGCGCGCACGTCTCCGTCTGGGAGAAGACGACGAGGACGCCTCGCGGCGGCGCGAGCGAACGACCGAGCGCCTGACCGCTCATCGTCGCGTGTGCGGGATCGGACTCGTCGCGCGCGAGCTCGCGTGTGCTGGTAACCGGCCGCCGTCGGGGTGTCCGTCGTCGGTGCGCCCGCGCACGCATGGATACTGTTCGCGGAAATCCCGCGCTAGCCTGCCGCGCTCGCAACTGGCAGGACTGGGAGACGAGCGTGCGCACGCACTACCACCGATTCGCGGCGCTGCTTACCGCGGGCGCCTGCGTCCTCGCCACGCTCGGCACCGGCGTCGCCCAGGCGTCGGCGCCGACCGCTGGTTCCCTCGACGCCGCCACGCGGGCGCAGCTGAGCAAGGCGCTCGACGCGACGTTCGCGGTCGATGCGACGGCGCCGGCCACGACGGCCAAGTCGTCACCCCAGGCGACGCAGATCGCTCAGATCGTCCGGCAGGCGATGGCGAACGAGAGCCTGCGGGCGGTGATCGTCAAGGTGATGCGCGGCAACCAGGTCATCACCGAGCAGGCGTTCGGACAGTCGCTCACCGGCGAGCCGGCGACGACGAACATGTACTTCCGGAACGGTGCGGTCGCGTTCGAGTACATCAGCACCCTGCTGCTCGAGTACGTCGACGAGCACGTGGTCAGCCTCAACGACACGATCGACCGGTGGATGCCAAACCTGCCCAACGCGAACAAGGTCACGCTGCTGATGCTGGCCAACCAGACGCCGGGCTACCCGGACTTCGAGACCGACCCGGGCTGGAACGCCGCGTTCAACGCGGACCCATTCCAGTCGTGGACCTACCAGAGCCGCATCAACTACGCGTTCGACCGCCCCGTGCCGTTCGCTCCCGGCCAGAACTGGAGCTACGCGCACACCAACTTCATGATCCTCGGCCAGATCCTCTCGATGATCGGCAAGAAACCCCTCGCGACCCTCCTGGAAGACAAGGTCCTGAACCCATGGGCCTCAACCACACGATCGCGATCGACACCGGGGCCATGCCCGAGCCGACGCTGCACGCCTACAGCTCGGAACGGCGCGGGCCGCTGAACATCCCGCCGTCCTCGCCGTTCTACGAGGAGGCGACGTACTGGAACGCGAACTGGGGCACCCCTCCCGGCGCGAGCGAGGCCACGACGATCGACGACATGGCCACCACCGCCATCGCCGTCGGGACCGGCAAGCTCCTGTCGAAGGCCAGCTACCACGACATGACGGCGCCGAACCTGCTCGGCTTCGGCTACAAGGACCCCAGCTGCGTCCCGAGCTGCTTCACCCAGATCCCCGCGTACAACTACGGGATCGGGGTCGTCCGCACCGGCAACTGGCTCATCCAGAACCCGCTGGTTGGCGGCTACAGCGCCTCCGAGGCGTACCTCCCCTCGCAGAAGCTGACCGTCGCGGTGGTCGCTACCTTCCTGCCCGGGGCGTTCGACCCCACGACGGGCAACTACCCGAACGCCAGCGACACCGTGTGGCGCCTCATCGCCCGCTACCTCGCGCCACAGGACGCCCCGGCGCTGCCGAACGGCTAACCGGAGAGGCGTGAGTCATGAGACGCACCAGAGCCCACGAGCATGGGACGACGCGAACGACGTGACAGTGGAGGTGATGAGCCGCTTTTGAACGCATCATTCGGGGGGCAACTGCGCGAAGTCACCCACGCCAACCGACAAGGTCTCACGACGAGTGAGACTTCGTCACCCGTTGCTGTGGCAGCGCTGCTGCGTCGGCCTCGCTCGCTAGGCATCTCCAGCGAGGCGTTGTGGGTCCTGCCCTTCGATGCCGACGGTGCCGTATGTGGGCGCTCCGGCGGTCTCATAGACAAGCTGGACCATGCCGTTGGAGTAGGTGACCGATTCCGTCAGGCGCAGCGCGGTGGCCACGGTCCCGTCGGCGAACACCTGCTTGCCGCTGCCGAGCAGCAGCGGGTACAGCCACAGGTTCAGCCGGTCGACGAGGCCAAAGCGCAGCAGTGACTGCACGAGGTTGAGACTGCCGATGACGTGGACTTCGTCGTGGCGCTCCTTGATGGCGGTGATGCCCTCGGGGAGCGCCTCGGCGACAAGGGTCGAGCCCTGCCAGGCCAGAGGACCGGCGAGCGTACGGCTCGCGACGTACTTGGGGACGCCGTTGAGCAGGCCGGTGAACGGGATCTCCTCTGGAGCTGTCGGCCAGTAGTTGGCGAAGATCTCGTAGGTCCTTCGGCCGAGGAGCAGGGCGTCCATGCTCCTCGCTTGCCCGAAGAGGACCCCGCCGGCCTCCTCGTCCGGCAGTGGCGCCTGCCATCCGCCGCGCGTGAAGCCGCCGTCGCGGTCCTCGTCGGGCCCCCCAGGCGCCTGCCCCACCCCGTCCAGCGTTACAAACTCGGTCACGATGAGCTTGCCCATCACGTCTTCCTCTTCCTGTCGGCGTTGCGTCCCATTCAGACTCCGATCAGATGCAGGATTTATCGTGGCGCCTGCCATCGCTGACGCGTACAGGTTGCCCCGTCGGAGGCATTACGCCACCAGCCGGAGCCGCACAGAACGCCGTCGGCACAGTCGGCAGCCAACGTCGTCCGTATCCCGCGACCCGCTAGATCCGAAGCGCCAACGTTTCGCCCGGCTCGAACTCCGACGCGAAGGACCCGCCGTTGCTTCTCAAGGACGGGGTTCAAGGAGAGCGTTCTGGTGGAGGTGACGGGACTTGAACCCGTGACTTCTTCGTTGCGAACGAAGCGCTCTACCGGGCTGAGCTACACCCCCGTGGCCTCGCAGGGTACCAGTCGGGTCTCCGCAGCAGGCCGGGCGTTGCGCTACCGCGCGGCGTGGTCGCGCTCGTCGAGGGCCGCGTCGAAGCGGGCGAGCACGACGGCGTTGGTGATGTCGCCACGGGTGCGCTCGAGCACGGCGCGCAGCGCGTCGGTCGCGCGGCGGAGCCCGCCGGTGAGCGCGTCGGGGTAGTCGACACCCGCCGCGACGTCGTAGGCGTCCTCCATGATCGTGAACAGCGCCTGCGCCTCGGCGGCATCGCCGGCGCGGAGGCGGTCGAGCACAGCGCGGCGGAGCTCGCTCGCTGCCTCGACCATGCCGTGCAGGAACGCGGGGGCATCGACCCGGAGCGTCGCGGCGTCGGGCGGGGGGGCGTGGGTCACGAAGGCGAGCGTGAGGTTGGCCTCGGCGTACTCCTTCTGCGCGTCGTGGAGGAAGCCGGCCTCCCGCACCGCGGGATGCTGCGCGGTCGCCGTCGCGGCCTCGTCGAGCGCCGAGCCGGCCGCCGTGAGGTGCCCCTGGGCGTCGGCGAGGTCGTTGCGGTGCACGGCGCGCACGGCCAGCGCCGAATCGCGGATCGCCCGGCGGCACAACGGGAGGGTGCGCTCGCGCGCCGCGTGGCGAGCCTTCCGGGTGTCGTTGGCGACGGCGCCGGCCCGGCGGAGGTCCTTCGACCCCTCGGGCTCCACCGGGGAGCTCAGTAGCTGGCGGTGCGGCGCAGCGCGAGCATCGGCTCGGCGCCGCTGCTCGTCTCAGCGAGCGGCGGCACGGCCCGCAGCCGGCGCGCGCCGGCGAGCTCGTAGGACGGGACCGTGGTCCGGCGGCTCTGCTGCCGGGACTTCATCTGGAGCAGCAGGTAGATGTACGCCCCGAGGGCGACGTCGCAGACGATGTTCAGCCCGAAGAACACGACGCTGCCGTTGCTGAAGGCGGCCATGATCAAGGTGATGCCGACCGCGCAGAGCAGGCCGATGAGGATGTCGCGGCGCCGGCGCTGCGCGGTGCTCATCCCGCCACCGGTTCGGGCGGGGGCTCCGTAGCCCATCCCGTTCGTGGGGCCCGTGGGCCCCACGAGCGCGTCGACGCCAGCGCCGTCGCGGTCGTGGCCCCGGACCCGCGCCGCGGCCGAGCTGAAGATCGAGAGGACCTGGCCCATGCCGCCGCTGACCTGACGGTTCCCGCTGTCCGCCTTGGAGCGGAGGATCGGCGGGATGAGGACGACGGCCCACAGGATGCACAGGACGAGGATGACGATGACGGCCACGATCCTGAGCTGCTCCTCTTCCTCTACTCCGCCAAGCTGCTCCGTAAAACAGCGCCACGGCGGACCCTCAGGGTTTCCGCCGTGGAAGTTGTGTTGAAGGTTAGTCAGCCGAGGGTGGCGAGGGTCAACCTCTGGGGGGGCAAAAAGTCGCTATTTCCTGGCCCGCGCGTCATGTTCCCGGATCGTGGTCGACCGCGCGCCGCCAGTGGCCAGAGCGTCCACCGGCCTTCTCCCATAAGGCCAGCTCGCTGATCACCATGCCCCGATCGACGGATTTGCACATGTCGTAGATGGTCAGGGCGGCCACGGCGGCGGAGGTCAGCGCCTCCATCTCGACCCCGGTCCGATCGACCGTGTCGACCTGGGCCTCCACCTCGACGTGGGACTCCTCGATGCGGAAGTTCACGTACACCGCCCCGACGAGCAGCGGGTGGCAGAGCGGCAGGAGGTTCGAGGTCTGCTTGGCCGCCTGGATGCCGGCGACGCGGGCGACGGCGAGCACGTCGCCCTTCGAGATGGCGCCCGACGCGATCTGCGACGCGGTCTCGGGCTCCATGTGGATGCGGCACCGGGCGACGGCCCGACGGTGGGTCGCCTCCTTGGCGGTCACGTCGACCATCCGGGCCCGCCCGAGCGGGTCGAGGTGGGTGAACTCGGACGCGCTCACGCGCGTGCAGTGTACGGGGCGGGCCGCGCGCGAACCGGGGCCGGACCCTCAGCCGCCGATCTGGCTCATCGTGCGGGCTGGGCGGACGAAGTCGACCTGGCCGATGCGATGGCCCGCCCACTTCACGGCGACCGCCGCGGCGATCGCCGACGCCACGGCGTCGTCGGCCGCCGCGGCCGGGCCCTCGGCCCGGAGCAGCGCCCGGAGGTCCGTCTCCCCGAGGGCGAAGAGGCAGGTGCGGAAGCGGCCCTCGGCGGTGATCCGGACCCGGTCGCAGTCACCGCAGAACGGTTCCGTGACGCTGGCGATGACGCCGACGTCGCCCCGCCCGTCGGCGTAGCGGTGCCGCGCCGCCGGCTCGACGTGGTGATCCGTCGACGTCGGGGCGAGGGGGAACACGGCGTCGAGTCGCTCGAGGATCTCCTGCGCGGGGACGACCTGGTCCATCGACCAGCCGCCGGACGCGTCGAGGGGCATGAACTCGATGAAGCGGACGCCGATCCCCCGGTCACGCCCGTACGCCGCGAGGTCGACGACCTCGTGCTCGTTCACGCCACGGATGACGACGCAGTTGAGCTTCACCGGGTCGAGGCCGGCGTCGAGCGCCGCGTCCAGTCCCGCGAGGACCCGGTCGAGGTCGTCGCGGCGCGTCAGCGCCTGGAAGGTCGCGCGGTCGAGGGAGTCGAGCGAGACGTTCACCCGGCGCAGCCCCGCGGCCGCGAGGTCGTGGGCGAGCTCGGGGAGCCGGACGCCGTTCGTCGTCATCGCCAGGTCGACGCCGAGAGGGGCGAGCAGCTCGAACAGGCGCGGGAGGTGCGCCCGCATCGTCGGCTCGCCGCCGGTGACCCGCACGGCGTCGAAGCCGAACCGCTCGACGCAGATCCGGGCCACCCGGGCCAGCTCCTCGTAGGTGAGCAGCTCCTCTCGGTCCAGCCAGACCATGCCCTCGGCGGGCATGCAGTAGGTGCAGCGGAAGTTGCAGCGGTCGGTGACCGAGAGGCGCAGATCCTGGGCCCGCCGGCCGAAGCCGTCGACGAGCGGGGTGGCCACCCCGTCAGGCTAGGTCGGCCTTGATACCGGGTTGACAGGAGCCACCGTGAGTGGTCTTATGGGTCAGCCCTACCACCGTGCGTGGTAGGTGGAGGACAACCGAGCCACCTCTCGGGGAGGCGACGATCCGCTGGCCGGGAAACTGGTCGCTTAGGTCAGCGGGGAGCCAGGCGAAACCGGCCCCACCATGTTGTGGGACGGCTGTCGCCGTTTGCTGGACGAGAGGACAGAGCGTGGCTCGGAGGTCGCACCGGAACCGTCGGCTGGGGCTGGCCGTCACCGGTCGCATCCTGCGCGCCGATCTGCCCGGGTGCTCGCGGTCACCGTCGACCGCGGGGATCCCGACCCGCCGCACCACCCCGTCGTGTTGGGGACACGCGGGCGCGGCGCGGCTGTCGGCACGGGCCAGCGGCGGTGGGGTCGACATGTCGTCGACGGCGACGGCGCGTATCCCGCACGGGACCGCGACGCCGTCGGTGGTCGGGCTGGGCTGACGAGTCGTCGGCGCAGGCTCCGGCCTTCTTGGGGCAGGCCGGAGCCCGACCCCCTCCAACGTCAGTGGTCGGGCACGCCGTCGAGGCGCATCACGGTCACGGA
>DATDGU010000262.1:0-17389 GCA_036521915.1 Acidimicrobiia bacterium
GGGCGTCGAGATTTCCGTGCGAGACCCCGGCGGCGTGGAGCCGCTCCAGCTGATCCCACAGGTCGGCGAGGAGGGCATCGGTGAGCTGCTCGTCCGGGAGATCGGCGAGCGGCGCGCCCGGCACCTCGCCGGTCACGAGGATCGCCGAATCCCGGCCCCCGACCCCGGTGCGGACGACGCTGGGCGCGCGGACGCCCCCGCGGGCGGCGAGCAGCATCGAGTACGCGATGTGCTCGACCTCTTGGATGCGGCTCCCGAACACCGGCTGGGACGGGTCCTTGTACATCAGCCAGTGCCACACTTTGGCGGCGAGCCGGGCGTCGCGCTGGTCGCGCCCGAACGCCTGCACGACGTAGCGGTCACCCGAAACGACACCGAACTCGGCCACCGTGGCCCGTTCGACGGGTGCGTCCGCATAGCGGACGCCGGCGACGTCGAGGCCCAGGTCGGCGAGCGCCGCGGAGAGCTCGTCGATCGAGAGGCGCCCCGCCGGTGAGCCCAGTGCGACGAGCACCGCGGCCGACGTCGCGATCCCGAGGAGGAGCCCGCCGAGCACGTCGGACGGAAAGCCGACGCCGAGATAGAGGGCGGCGACCGCGACGGCGGCGACCAGGACGTGCAGCGCTCGTCGGGCGGGCCGCACGAGAAACGGCCCGAGCGCGATCGCGAGCGCGGTGACCACCGCGACGTTGCTGGCGGGAAAGACGGGACCACCTCCGGCCCGCACATGGATCGACACGCCCTTGAGGTCGTGATGTCCGAGCAAGTGATTGAGCAGGACGGCGATGCCCCACGCCGAGGCGCCCGCGAGCAGCGCGCGCAGCGCCACCGACCGGTGACCGAATAGCCCTAGCGCCACTACCGTCGCGACAAGGACCCAGATCGACCCGACGCCGTAGACCGCCTTGCCGAGCGTCGTGATGTTGCTCGTGAGATCGTTGATCGGTCGCATCAGGTTGAGGTCGATCCCAGACCCGGCCTGGGCCAAGACGCCCGCAACGGCGACGCCGACGACGGCGACGACGACGAGCGCGATATCGGCGGGACGCCGATCGCCGGGCTCGGCCTCGTCTCGGATCCAGCCGGCGGCGTGCCGCGGATCCGCGTCGCGGGGCTGGGGCTCGACGTCGCGGCGGCGCGTGACGCGTCGCCGAAGGTGCGAGGAGCGCCGGCCCGGAGCCTTGCCGGTCTCCGCCCCCCGAGCCATGTCATCTCCCCAGGTCGTCACGCCCGTCGCGACCACCAGTCTTACTTCTCGCGATCCGCTGCCCGCCACGGCACGTCGCAAGACGTTGACGTGGCGAGATCGGGCCTTGCACTGCCGCGTCGCGGGACATCCGGCTCTCGGGTTGACAAAGTCACCCCGGGACGCGCGCAATGGCGGCGGAACGTGCGACGAAGCGAGGGGTGATGGCAGACGAAGTGGAAGAGATGGGGCCGGTCGGCTACCTGGTCGCGGAGTTCCCAGCCCACCGCGCGACCGGCGAGGGGCTCGCCGCCCTGCTGGACCTCGTCGACCGGGGACTGATCCGGATCCTCGACCTCGCGTTCGTTCGCAAGGAGGGGGATCGCACCGTCGTGCTCGAGCTCGACGCGCTCGACGGGGACGGCACCTTCGACGTCAGCGTGTTCGACGGCGCGTCCTCGGGCCTGCTCGGCCCCGACGACGTCGAGGAGGCCGCGAAGGCCGTCGCGTCGGACACCACCGCGGCGGTCCTCCTCTACGAGAACCGGTGGGCGGCACGGTTTGCCACGGCGCTCCGACGCAACGGCGCGCAGCTCGTCGCCGCCGGGTTCATCCCACTCGACGCCGTCGCTGCGGCCCTCGACGCCGCCCCGTAGTCCCGCTCGACCCGAGAGGAGAAACGATGCCCGGGCTCCTTCGTGGCGTCGCTCGCACGGCGGTCATCGCCGGGACGGCGACCCACGTCTCGAACAACGTGTCCCGCCGGCAGGGCAACCGCTGGGCCCAGAAAGAACAGGCGGCGGAGCCGGCACCCGAACCGGCGGCGGCTCCGGCGGCGGCTCCGGACCCGATCGCTCAGTTGAAGGAGCTCGCCGAGCTGAAGAACCAGGGTGTGCTGACCGACGCGGAGTTCGATGCCCAGAAGGCCCGCATCCTGAATACGTGATCACGGGAACCGGCACGACCGGGCGCGTGACGCAGGCTCGATCGTCCGCGGTGCGCCATCGGCACGCCGACGTCTGTTGTTCTCGTCGCAGGCATTACCCTCCGTCGACCAGCGCCGCGCGCGGATGACGGAGGCGACGGATGTTCAGGCGCACCTGGGAATCGGCCGAGGGCACGGTCGTGGACCGCCGAACGAAGCGACAGGGAGCGACCGGCAGTGACGCCAGCCTGGAGCGCTGGCTGGTCGAGGTGAAGCCGCCGTCCGGACAGCCGTTCCGCGTCGAACTCGGAATTCCTGGCTGGGGATCCAACTTCAAGGCGCCCATGATCGGCCAGACGGTCAAGGTGCTCTGCAATCCGGCCCACACGAAAGCTCGCTTCGACACGTCCGACCCGCAGCTCAGCTACAAATCCGAGCGGCAGGCCAAGAAGCCGCAGTGGGACAAGGAGATCGGCCCACAGGGCACCGATCCGGGCTGACTCCACCGATCGGCCCCGCCCGGGCGGTGACCACGCGGCACGGCACTCCATGAACCCCGATCTCTCCCCCGCCACCGACGCCTGGCGTCGCCTCGTCGAAGGGAACCAGCGCTTCGTCGCGCACCGAAGCGACGCTGCTCGTGACGCCGATCGCCGGCGGGAGCAGGCAGCCCGGCAGACGCCCTTCGCGATGTTCCTCGCCTGCGCGGACTCGCGCGTCGCGCCCGAGCTCGTCTTCGACCAGGGCATCGGTGACCTCTTCTGCGTCCGGGTCGCCGGCAACACCGCCGAGTCCGACGTGGTGCTCGGCAGTCTCGAGTTCGCGCTCGCGGCGTTCCACTGCCCGCTGCTGGTCGTGCTCGGCCACAGCGACTGCGGCGCGGTGAAGGCGTCCCTCGACCTCGTGGTTGGCAAGTCGGCCCCTGCCGGGACCGTGGAGGCAGTCGTCGAGCCGATCCTGCCGGCGGTGCGCCGCGCGCTCGAGAGCGGCGGCTCGAGCGCGGCGCTCGTGGAGGAGAACGTCCGCGGCCAGACGGCCGGCGTGCTGCGCAGCTCGATCGTCAGCGACGGCGTGCGCGCCGGTCGTCTCGACGTGATGGGCGCGATCTATGACGTCAGGACCGGCACCGTCACGCCCGTCACGTAGCGACCCGGCGGGTGGCCTTCGTGGGGATCGCGGACACCTCGTGCCGTCGGGCTTCCCCGCGACGGGCGATGACCCGGGCCTCGGCGCCGGGCGCGGGCGAACCGCGTCACGCCCGGGTCGGGCCCGTGGACTCGCCGCGGTCCGGCGACGGCGCGCGTTCCTGCGAGGCGATGCGGTCCCGCAGCCGGCGCAGGTTGGCTCGCCACACGCCGGAGAGCACAGGACGCGCCAGCCAGCCCCCGACCGCCCCACCCAGCCACCACGGAAACCGGAGCCGTTCGTCCCAGGTCAGCGTCGTGGTGGTCTCCCGCGGACCGCCGGAGAGGACGAAACGGCCCGAACCCTCGACGGCGCCCCGGTGTCGCACCGCCATGGCCGTGGGCGGCCGCCACCCCGTGACCTCCATCACGTCGGTCAGGCGAAACGGGCCCACGCGCGTCTCGCATTCGAAGGTCGTCCCGACCCCGCGCCGCTGGTCTCCCCGAAAGCGGATCGCCGTCGCGTCGCGCATCCAGATCACGTGATCCTCGATCCGTGCCAGCTCGGCCCACACCGCCGCGGGCGGCGCATCGATGACGACGGAGACCGCTATCGCCACGCGGGTCTCGGCTCTCGACCTCATCGGCACCAACCGGGCGGGCTGGCACCCACGCGACCCGCTTGGCGGGAAGTCTCAGTGCTCGTAGCGACCCCCGAAGAAGACCTGCGTCTCGACGATCTGCCCGTTGGCGACCGAGATGAACTCGGCGTTGCGGTACTGCTCGCCATGCTCGAGCTCGTACTCGTAGAGGAGGAAGACTCCGCCGTCGCCTGCGCTCACGAGCTGCAAGATCTGCTGCGAGCGGAACCGGTGGGCGGTTGGGAAGCACCGCTCCATGTACGCGGTCTTGTCGATGTGATCGTCCTGGGGACTCGTGAAGACGAAGTCATCGGCGAGAAGACCGGTCGCCACGCCCCGGTCCTGCGAGCGGTACGCGTCGAGCGACGCGCGCACGATCTCGATGTCCGTCATCCCACGCCTCTCGACTGCGTCGGGCCGGTCGGATGTCGACCGAAGCAGACCCTCGTCGCTTCGAGTGAGAGTATTGCCATCACGATTGGCACTCCGATGGGCTCGCGTCGTCACGACCGAGCAGGCGTCGAAGAGCAGCCGGAGGTTGAGATGACGACCCGATCCGACCACCGTCCGCAGGCACTGCCCGACTGGCCTCCGCTGCCGGTCGACGAGTGGGCCGACACGCGCGACACCCTGCAGCTGTGGACCCAGATCGTCGGCAAGGTCCGGCTCGCGCATTCGCCACTCGAGAATCATTGGTGGAACGTCCCCCTCTACGTCACCGCACGAGGGTTGACAACGTCGTTGATGTGGACCGCCGATCGGCGAGGGTTCCAGATCGACTTCGACTTCGTCGAGCACCAGCTGCACATCGACGCTGAGCGTGACCGCCGATCGATGGCGCTGGAGCCGCGGTCGGTGGCCAGCTTCTACGCCGAGCTCGTCGCGAACCTCGAAGCGCTCGGAATCGATCCTCGGGTCTGGACAATGCCCGTGGAGATTCCGGGGGCGATCCCCTTCGACGAGGACGACGTCCACGCGTCCTACAGCCGAGAGCACGTCGAGCAGTTCTGGCGTCTCCTGGTGAGCGCCTCGCAGGTGCTCCACGAGTTCCGCGCGGGATTCGTCGGGAAGGCGAGCCCGGTGCATCTGTTCTGGGGCGGCCTGGATCTGGCGACGACGCGGTTCTCAGGCCGGCGCGCCCCGGAGCACACCGCCGGGGCGCCGCATTGCGGTCCCCACGTCATGCGCGAGGCGTACTCGCACGAGGTGAGCAGCGCCGGGTACTGGCCCGGCGCGCCGGGCGAAGGCGCGTTCTATTCGTACGCCTACCCCGAGCCCGACGGTTTTGGTGACGCCGCCGTGCGGCCTGCGGCCGCGCGCTACGACGGCGAGCTGGGCGAGTTCGTGCTCCCCTACGAGGCCGTCCGGGCAGCTCCCGACCCTCGACGTGACCTGCTCGAGTTCCTCAACAGCACCTACCAGGCCGCGGCCGACCTGGGCGGCTGGGACCGGGGTGCCCTCGAACGGGTGCTGCCCGCCTGGACTCGTGACGGTGTCGCAGCCGCCGGACCACTGTCGGACGACGCGGCCTAGCAGCCTGGACACCCGCGGGTCGACACCCGCGGGCCTTCAGCCGCCGGGGCGCGGACCGGCCGGCGTGATCGGCGGGAGGTCCTCGGTCGCGAGGATGCCGGGCGCCGCTCCACACACGTAGGGAATCGCGTTCACCGGCCGGTTCGCCGTGAACGCCGGGGTGTAGGCCGCGAGGTCGTCGAGCGGGATCGGGAACGCCAGCTCGACGGCGAAGGGCGCGTCCCCGCGCACCCGCACCCGCCAGCCCGTGGTGCGCACGTCCCAGGCCGGCTCGAGGTCCGGCGTGCAGTACCAGGTGGGGACGAACGTCACGACGTCGGCGCCCCGGCGCCGGCCGGTGATCGTGGTGCGCTGTCCGGCGATCGAGCCGGCGGCGAGCTCCCCGGCGAGGATCGTGGTGTCGTGGCGCGCGGCCGCCACCTCGCCGCGGCACGTCCACTCGTCGACGGGGACGGCGGCGGCCTCGGCCAGCGCGGCGAGGGCGGGTTGGAACTCGCCGAGGAGGTACGTCGCGCGCCCGGCGTCGAAGGTGGAGAGGGGCCGGCCGAAGCCCATGAGGTCGAAGAGCAGCTCCGGCGAGTCGCGCCGCGACAGGTTGGCGAACTCCTCGATCTCGATCGATTCGACGCGACGCTGCATCGACAGCAGCGCGTAGGGCAGCGCGTCCGTGATGAAGCCCGGGCTGCTCCCGGTCGCGTAGATCGACGACCCACCCCGCTCGCAGGCGGCGGCCACTCGCGCTCGACCCTCGTCGCCGAGGTTGTGGCCTCGACCGAAGAGCTCGCCCCGGGTCGTGACGACGTTGGTGCCCGATCCGAGAACGTCGACGACGTCGTCGAGCTCCAGCCACCGCGGCATGTACAGCACGCAGTCAGCGCTGAGCGCCCGAATCGCCGCCCGATCCGTCGTCGCGGGCACGCCGACCGGCGCCTCACCGCAGAGCTCCCCGGCGTCCACGCCGTCCTTCGCGGGGTCGTACACGAGCACGCCGACGAGCTCGAGCATCGGATGCCGGATCACCTCGCGCAGCGAACGCGAGCCGATGTTCCCGGTGCCCCACTGCACCACCCGGTATCGCGTCGTCACGACCCGACGGGCAGGCCCAAGCCGCGGCCGATCACGAGACGCTGGATCTCGCTCGTGCCCTCGCCGATCTCGAGCACCTTGGCGTCGCGGTAGAAGCGGCTCACGGGGGTCTCGTCGAGAAATCCGGAGCCGCCGAACACCTGCGTCGCGTGGCGGGTCGCGTCGACGGCCGCCTCGGTGGCGTGGAGCTTGGCCATCGCCGCCGCCTGCTTGTACGGCCGGCCCGTGTCCTTGAGCCACGCCGCCTTGTACGTGAGCAGCCGCGCGCTCTCGACCATCACGGCCACGTCGGCGCAGCGGAACGCGACACCCTGGTTGGCGCCGATCGGCTTGCCGAAGGCCACGCGCTCCCCCGCGTACCGCACGCTGTGCTCGAGACATGCCTGAGCCACGCCGACGGCGAGCGCGGCGATCGCGATGCGGCCGTCGTCGAGGATCGTCAGGAACTGGCGCAGCCCCCCGCCGCGCTCACCGAGGAGGTGATCAGCGGGCACCCGGCAGCCGGCGAGGGTCAGCGGGTGGGTATCCGAGGCGTGCCATCCCATCTTCCGGTACGCGACACCGATCTCCAGACCCGCGGTTCCGGTCGGGACGACCACGCAGCTGATCTCGTCGCGACCGGTGCGCGCCGCGACGGTGATGAGGCTCGTCATCGGCGTCCCCGAGTTCGTGATGAAGGCCTTGGTGCCGTCGATGACCCACTCGTCGCCGTCGAGGGTCGCTCGGGTCCGCATCGCGCCGGCGTCGCTGCCGGCGTCGGGCTCCGTGAGCCCGAACGCGGCGAGGGCGCGACCAGCGCAGAGGTCCGGGAGCCAGCGGGTTCGCTGCTCGTCGGTGCCGAACCGGGCGATGGGCGCCGCCCCGAGTCCCACGCCGGCCTCGAGGGTGATCGCCATCGACGAGTCGACCCGTGCGATCTCCTCGATCGCGAGGCACAGCGTGGTGAAGTCGGCGTCCGAGCCGCCGTACTCCTGCGCGAAGGGCAGGCCGAAGAGTCCGAGCTCCCCCATCGCCCGCACCACGTCCGCCGGGAACGTCCCGTCCCGGTCCCAGGCCTCGGCGCGCGGCGCGATCTCGTGCTCGGCGAAGTCGCGCACGACCTTGGCGAACCCGTCCTGCTCCTCGGTGCGCTCGAAGTCCACCGTTCGACCCGGCTCAGACCGGCGGGACGCCGTGGCGGCGCTCGCTGAACGAGCGTGACGTTCGCGCTGCGGCACGCAGCCGCGCCGTGATCTCGCGGCGGAGGTCCTCCGGCTGGACCACGGCGTCGATCACCAGGTCGCTGGCCAGGCGCAGGAGGTCGACGTCCTGCTCGTACTCGGCGCGCCTCTCCTCCACGAAGGCGCGGCGTCGCTCGGGGTCCTCGATGGCCGCGATGCGGTTGGCATAGACGGCGTTCACGGCCGGCTCGGGACCCATCACGGCGATCTGCGCCGAGGGCAGCGCCAGGCACGACGACGGCTCGAACGCCGGGCCGGCCATCGCGTAGAGGCCCGCGCCGTAGGCCTTGCGGAGCACGACGGAGATCTTGGGCACCGTCGCCTCGCTGACCGCGGTGATCATCTTGGCGCCGTGTCGGATGATCCCCCGGCGCTCGACCTCGCTCCCGATCATGAACCCCGGGACGTCCGCGAGGAAGATCAGCGGCACGTTGAACGCGTCGCAGAGCCAGATGAACCGGGCCGCCTTGTCCGCGCTGTCGACGAACAGCACCCCGCCCTTGGCCCCCGGGTTGTTGGCGACCACACCCACCGCGATCCCGTCGAGCGCGGCGAAGCCGATCACGAGCTCCCGGGCAAAGAGCGGCTTGATCTCGAAGAAGCTCCCGTCGTCGACGAGGGCGTCGATCACCGCGTGGATGTCGTAGCCGGCACGCGGATCGTCCGGGATGGCAGCCGCGGTGAGCGTGCGAGTCGGCTCCACCGCGCGGCGCGCCGGCGGGTCCTCGCGCCAGGACGCCGGCAGGTAGGAGAACCATCGGCGGGCGAGCTCGATGGCGTGCGCGTCGTCGGAGGCCAGGTTGTCGCCGCACCCCGACACCGTCGCGTGCATGCGCGCGCCGCCCATCTCCTCGAGCGACACCCGTTCGCCGATCACGACCTCGGCCATGCGGGGCGAGCCGAGGTACATCGAGGCGTTCTTTTCGACCATGAAGACCACGTCGCAGAAGGCCGGGATGTAGGCGCCACCGGCCGCCGACGGACCGAAGAGGCAACACACCTGCGGAACTCGCCCCGACAGGCGGACCTGGTTGTAGAAGATCCGTCCCGCGCCACGCCGGCCGGGGAACAGCTGCACCTGGTCGGTGATCCGGGCCCCGGCCGAGTCGACGAGCCAGAAGATGGGGAGCTCCTCGTCGAGCGCGAGCTCGGTGGCCCGGATCATCTTCTCCACGGTGCGGGCGCCCCACGACCCCGCCTTCACCGTGGGGTCGTTGGCCACCACGACCACCGCCCGTCCGTCGATGGTGCCCCGGCCGGTCACGACACCGTCCGCGGGCAGCCCCGGCTCGGTCGCGTTCGCGAGCAGGCCGTCCTCGACGAAGCTGCGATCGTCGAGCAGCCGAGCGATCCGCTCGCGCGCGGCCAGCTTGCCCTCGCGCGCCAGCTTCTGCCGGCCCTGCTCGGACACCTGCTGCGCGGCTTCGATGGCGAGCGGGATCCGGTCAGCCATGGGTCCGCGTCAGGTGCTGACGATGCTCACGCCGGCCGTGCCGGGCGCACCGTAGAGCTGCGCGTACCCGACCTGCGGCGTACCGGGAACCTGGCGCTCCCCCGCCGTCCCACGCAGCTGGTGCACGAGCTCGTGCACCTGGCGGAGCCCGGACGCGCCGATGGGCTCGCCGTTCGCCAGGAGCCCGCCGTCGGTGTTGATCGGGAGCCGGCCACCGATCTCGGTGGCGCCGGCGGCGACGAGCGCCTCCTGATCGCCGTCGGCGCATAGGCCGTTCTCCGCCATGTGGATCACCTCGGCGCCGGCGTCGGTGTCCTGGAGCTGCGCCACGTCGACGTCGGTCGGCCCGATACCTGCCATCTCGTAGGCGGCCCGGCTGGCGTGCACGGTCGGGCCGTCGGCCGACTCGAGCGGGAGCCAGGGGCTGTGGACCTCGAACGCGCCGAGCCGCCGCGTGCGCACCGCGCTGGCCCGCAGGTAGATGGGGTTCGCCGTGTACTTCGAGGCGAGCTCGGCTCGGCAGAGGAGAACGGCCGCCGCGCCCTCGTCGGGACTGCAGAACATGTACTGCGTCAATGGGTAGTTGAGCATCGGCGAGGCCAGGATCTCCTCCTCGCTCAGGGGCTTGCGTCGGAACGCGTTGGGGTTCAACGCCCCGTTGCGGTAGTTCTTCGCCGCGACACGCGCCAGCGTCTCCGCCGAGATCCCGTGATCGTACATGTAGCGGTTGATCTTCATCCCGAAGAACTTCGTGGTGATGAAGTGTCCGACGGCCCCGTACCACGAGGGGCATCCGTACTCGAGGGGGTCGGCCGAGAAGGCACCCCGTTCGTGCTTGTCCACGCCGAGGGCGAGCGCGACGTCGTGCGCACCGAGTCGGATCATGTTGGCGGCCATGTCGAGCACGCTCGCCGCCGTCGCGCACCCGTTGTAGACGTCGGTGAACGGGATGCCCGTCAGGCCGAGCTGGCTGACCACCGCGTCGGGGTTGTCGACGTCGTAGCTGCCGCCGAAGGCCACCTGCACCTCGGGCCAGGCCATGTCGGCGTCGGCCAGCGCGGCCCGCACGGCCTGCGCCGCCATGTCCAGCGCCGGCACCCCGGGGAAGCGCCCGAAGGGGTGGAGGCCGACCCCGACGATGGCGACGTCGGTGCTCATCGCTCGTCGTCCTCGACCGGCCCGAACGCGAACGTCACGAGCTCGTTGCCGGCGTCGTCGGTGCCGAAGGGCACGATCACCAGCTCCATCTCCATGCCGATTCGGAGGTGCGCCGGGCGATGCTCGGTGAGCCGGGCCTCGACCCGCACCTCTCCGGGGAGCTCGACGTACCCGACGGCGAACGGCTCGAAGTCGGCGCCCTGGGGGCCAGCGTAGGGAGGCGCCGGCGGCGGGAACTCCTGGGTCGTCCACGCCCAGAGCCGACCCCGGCGCGAGAGCGGCCGCTCCTCGAGCGGCTGCGCCCCGCAGCGCGGACAGCCAGCCTGGCGCGGGAACGTCGTGGTCCCGCACGCGGCGCACCGGCCGCCGAGAAGACGCGGCTCGTCGGCCGGCCAGGCGAAGAGACCGTCCGCGATCGGCGCGGGAGCACTCATGCCATCGCTCCTCTCCTCAACCCGCCGGGACGGCGCCGAGTGGCGCAAGCACAGTCTCCAAAGTTGAGAGTGGCATTCTCATCAATCGCGAAACGCGGGTCAAGCGAGCGTCCTCGTCGCCGCCGGTGACCAGACTCGAGCCCGTTGCGACGGAAACTTCGCTCTCCTATCTTGTGAACGGAAGAATCGTCGTGTTCCCCGCCGGCGGGCTCGCCGGCGCGTGGGGGTGCCATGCAGGACGTGCTTGCCGGGATCCGGGTCATCGAGGTCGCGAGCTGGACGTTCGTGCCGATCTCGGGCGCGGTGCTCTCCGAGTGGGGCGCCGACGTCATCAAGGTCGAGCATCCGGCCAGCGGCGATCCCCAGCGGGGACTCGTGTCGTCCGGCCTCGTGCCCGGCGCCGGGGGGGTCAACTTCATGTTCGAGATCCCCAACCGCGGGAAGCGTTCGGTCGGGCTCGACATCTCGACCGACGACGGCCGCGCGCTCCTCTATCGGCTCGTCGAGGGCGCCGACGTCTTCGTCACGAACTATCTCCCCGACGTGCGCTCGCGCCTCGGGATCGACGTCGACGACATCCGGGCGCACAACCCGAACATCATCTACGTGCGGGGCACCGGACAGGGGACGCGCGGGCCCGAGGCCACCCGCGGCGGCTTCGACGGCGCCTCCTTCTGGGCGCGCGCCGGGCTCGCGATGGCGTTCAAGGAGCCCGCGGCCGAGTGGCCCGTCGACCAGCGACCCGCGTTCGGCGACGTGTTCGGCGGGTTGACGATCGCGGGCGGGATCGCCGCGGCCCTGCTGCGCCGAGAGCGCAGCGGGGTCGCCTCGACGGTCGACGTCTCGCTGCTGAACCTAGGGCTCTGGGGCCTCGCACCGGAGGTGACGTCGGCGAAGCTCTACGAGCACGTCGAGATCCCGTCCTTCGACCGCGACACGCTCCCCAACCCGCTCGTCGGCACCTTCCCCACCAAGGACGGCCGCTTCATCATCCTCGTGCTCCTCCAGGCCGACCGCTACTGGCCCGACCTCTGCGCGCACCTGGAGCGCCCGGACCTGCTCGAGGACCCGCGCTTTCACGACGGCGCGGCGCGCTTCGAGCACCGTCGCGAGTGCATCGAGGTGCTCCGGGGCGTGTTCCGGACGCACACCTACGACGAATGGCGCGAGCGCCTCCAGAACCTCGAGGGCGTCTGGGCCCCCCTCCAGACGCCCCTCGAGGTCCACGACGACGTCCAGGCCGTCGCCAACGGCTACCTCGAGCGGGTCACCGCCGGCAGCGGGGAGGAGTTCGCGCTCCCCGCGAACCCCGTGCAGTTCGACGAGACGGCCCCGAGCGTGCGGGGCGCGCCCGGTCACGGTGAGCACACCGACGAGGTCCTGCTCGAGCTCGGGCTCACCTACGACGAGATTCTGGAGCACAAGGTCACCGGAGCGGTGCTGTGACCGACGTGGACGCGACCGACTTCTTCCGCGACGACGCTTGCGTCGGAGACCCCTACCCGTACTTCGACGAGATTCGAGGCCGCTGCCCCGTGCGCCGGGAGCCGCACCACGGCGTGGTCATGGTCACCGGCTACGACGAGGCCGTCGCCGTGTACCACGACGCCGAGACGTTCTCGTCGTGCAACGCCGTGACGGGACCGTTCCCCGGCTTCCCCGTCGCGCTCGAGGGTGACGACGTGAGCGACGCCATCGCGGCGCATCGCGACGAGCTGCCCTTCAGCGATCAGATCACGACGATGGACCCGCCCGGGCACACGGCACACCGCGCGCTCCTGATGCGGCTCATCACGCCGAAGCGGCTCAAGGAGAACGAGGCGTTCATGTGGCGGCTCGCGGATCGGGTCATCGACGGATTCGCGGCGAACCGACGATGTGAGGTCGTCCGCGAGTACGCGTCGCCGTTCGCGATGCTCGTCGTCGCTGACCTGCTCGGCGTGCCCGAGGAGGACCACGCGCGGTTCGAGCGCGAGCTGGGGACGCGACCGGATCGGGCGGTGGGCAGCACCGACCACGACGCGATGGCGCACAGCCCGTTGGAGTTCCTCTACGACGCGTTCACGGCGTACGTCGAGGACCGGCGAAGGGTGCCGCGCGACGACGTGTTGACCGGCCTCGCCACCGCGACGTTCCCGGACGGCTCCACCCCCGAGGTGATCGATGTCGTGCGCATCGCGGCGAACCTCTTCGCCGCCGGCCAGGAGACCACCGCCCGCCTCCTCGGGTCCGCGCTCCAGCTCATCGGCGAGCGTGCCGACCTCCAGGCGCGGCTGCGGCGCGAACCCGATCGGATACCCAGCTTCATCGAGGAGACGCTGCGCTTCGAGAGCCCCGTGAAGGGCGACTTCCGCCTCGCGCGCGTCGCCGCGACGGTCGGCGGAGTCCAGATCCCCGCGGGCACGACCGTGATGGTGCTCAACGGCGCCGCGAACCGCGACGCCCGCCAGTTCGAGGACCCCGGGGTGTTCGACCTCGACCGCGGGAATGCCCGCCAGCACCTCTCGTTCGGCTTCGGCGCCCACACCTGCCCCGGCGCGCCGCTGGCCCGCGCCGAGGGCTGCGTCAGCATCGAGCGGCTGCTCGACCGCCTCGACGACATCCGAATCTCGGAAGCCGAGCACGGGCCGCCCGACGCCCGGCGCTACCGGTACCTCCCGACCTACATCCTCCGGGGACTCCAGTCCCTGCACCTCGAGTTCACGCCGCTCCCCGGACCGTAAACGCCGACCTGGCCTGGCGGAAACGGGCTTCTCGTTTTTGGAGATTGGTGCTATCGTCCGCGGCACGGTGGCCGGACGGGAGGATGGACCCCATGCCGCACTTCACCAAGCCCGCCGAGGGGTCCTGGACCGAGCACTACCCCGAGCTCGGCACCGGCCTGGTCTCCTACGCGGATTCCGTCTCGCCGGAGGTCTACGAGCGCGAGCGCGAGGCGATCTTCGCTCGCACCTGGCTCAACGTCGGCCGGATCGAGCAGCTGCCGAAGGTCGGGAGCTACTTCACGCGGGAGCTCGACGCCGCCCGCACGGCGGTCGTCGTGGTGCGGGCGTCCCAGGACGAGGTCCGGGCGTTCCACAACATCTGTCGCCATCGGGGCAACAAGCTCGTGTGGCAGGACTTCCCGCTCGAGGAGACGAGCGGGACCTGCCGGCAGTTCACCTGCAAGTACCACGGCTGGCGTTACAACCTCCAGGGCGAGTGCACGTTCGTTCAGCAGGAGTCGGAGTTCTTCGACCTCGACCGGCAGGACTTCGGGCTCGCGTCAGTCCAGACGGAGGTGTGGGAGGGGTTCATCTTCGTGAACCTCGATCCCCGGAACACCACGCCCCTGCGCGACTACCTCGGCAAGTTCGCGAAGGGCATCGAGGGCTACCCGTTCCACGAGCTGACCCAGGTGCACCGGTACCGCGCCGAGGTGGGAAGCAACTGGAAGCTCTTCATCGACGCGTTCACCGAGTTCTACCACGCACCCATCTTGCACGCGAAGCAGTCCGTGGCCGAGGAGTCGCGCCGGCTCACCGACGTCGGCTACGAGGCGCTGGCGTACGAGCTCGACGGTCCCCACGGCATGGTGTCTACCTGGACCGGCGCGACGCCGCCGAAGGACCTGAGCCTGGTGAAGCCGATCGAGCAGAAGGCGCGCAGCGGGCTGTTCGGGCCGTGGGACAAACCCGACCTCGGCCTCGACGAGCTGCCACCCGCGCTCAACCCGGCGGGGAGCAAGCTCTGGGGCCTGGACTCGTTCCTGTTCTTCCCGAACTTCATGCTGCTCATCTGGAAGCAGAACTGGGTGATCACCTACCACTACTGGCCGACCTCCTACAACACGCACATCTTCGAGGGCACCTGCTACTTCGCCCCACCGAAGGACGGACGTGACCGCCTCGCCCAGGAGCTCGCGGTCGTCACCTTCAAGGAGTACGCCCTCCAAGACGGCAACACGCTCGAGGCCACCCAGACGATGCTGGAGTCACGCACGCCGATCACGACGTTCCCGTTGAACGACCAGGAGATCCTGCTGCGTCACCTGCACAAGACGGCGCAGCGCTTCGTCGACGACCACGAGCGAGCCCCCGCATCGGCTCGGGTGTGATCGGGGAGCCTGACCATGCCCACCGTGCTGCCGGCTGACTTCGCCGAGCTCGAGCCGTTCGCCGACTGGGCGATCCCGACCGAGCGCGCCCGCTACGCCAAGCGGGTCTCGAGCACCATGGACGAGCTCCAGGCCTTCTACGACGCCGCGTTCGCCCGGATCGACGACGCGCTCGCGTACCTGGGGCAGTTCCCGCTCGACGCGATCCCCGAGGACGCGACGCGGCTGCTGTGGCTGTACTGCGCGCTCATGACCGCGTCGTTCCCGGTCGAGTCCTGGCGCCAGCCCCGCGTCCCCGACAGCGGCGCCGCGAGCTTCGACGCGGTGTTCGAGCCCGCGATCTGACTCAGCCCGCCTTGCCGCGGTCGTCGCGGAACACCTCGCCGCCCTTCATCACGAACCGCACCTGCTCGGCGACGCCGATATCGGCGAGCGGGTCGCCGGGGACGCCGACAACGTCGGCGAGCAGGCCGGCTTCGAGGCGGCCGCGGTCGTCGGCGTCGATCAGCTCGGCCGACACGGTCGTCGCGGCGCGGATCGCCTGGAGCGGGCTCATGCCGCGATCGACGAGCGCGAGCAGCTCCTTGGCGTTCCGACCGTGCGGGATGGCCGGCGCGTCGGTCCCGCACGCGACGCGGACGCCGCGCTCGATCGCCTTCTTGATCGTCTCCCGGGCCCGGGGGAACACCTCGGCCGCCTTGGCCTGGAGCTCGGGGTCGGCGTGCGACAGGTCCATGCCGTCCGCGAGGTACGTCGTCGCGACGAGGAACGTGCCGCGCTGGATGAGCAGCTCGAGCGTCTCGTCGCTCATGAGCGAGCCGTGCTCGATGCAGTCGATCCCCGCCTCGACCGCGGCCCGGATGCCGGCGTCGCCGTGCGCGTGGGCCGCCACCTTGAGCCCCGCCCGATGGGCCTCGTCCGCGATGGCGGCCAGCTCCTCGTCGGAGTACTGCTGCGCGCCCGCCGGGCCGGTGTGCGACATGACGCCGCCCGACGCGCACACCTTGATCAGCTCCGCGCCGTGCTTGATCTGGTAGCGGACGGCCTTGCGCACCTCGCTGACGCCGTTCGCGATGCCCTCCTCGACGGTGAGCGGCATGATGTGCGGCGCGAGCGCCTGGAACATCGTCGGGTCGAGGTGCCCGCCGGTCGGTGTGATCGCGTGACCCGCCGGGACGACGTGGGGCCCGTCGATCCAGCCGAGGTCGATCGCCTTCTTCAGCGCGACGTCCAGGAGCAGGCCACCCGTCTGGACGAACAGCCCGAGGTTGCGGACCGTCGTGAAGCCCGCGCGCAGGGTGCGCCGCGCGTTCGCGACCGCCCGGAGCGTGCGCACCGCCGGGTCGTCCTGCACCGGGTTGAGAGGGTTGGCGTGGTCGGGCCCGCCCAGCAGCAGGTTCACCTCCATGTCCATCAGCCCCGGGAGCAGCGTGAGGCCGGCGAGATCGATCACCTCGGCGTCCGCCGGCACGGTGGGCGGCGACACCTCGGTGATCCGCCCGCCCTGCACGAGCAGGTCGCCCGGCTCGACGTAGGTGCCCGCCACCACGTCGAGCAGACGGGCGGCGCGGAGGTGGATCGGATGCGGGGGCAGGCGACGCGGCACAGGGCCTCCTTGCTAGTGGGTGGACACGGGCAGCCGCTCCCAGCCCCGGGCGGTCGACGCGTGGGCCATGACGGCGTGCGCCTCGTCGACCTCCCAGTCCGGCCACCGTTGCAGGACCTCGTCGAGCGCGACCCGGCCCTCGAGGCGCGCCAGCGCCGCGCCCAAGCAGAAGTGCAGCCCGTACCCGAAGCTCAGGTGGTGGCCGATCTCGCGGTGGACGTCGAAGCGGTCGCCGTCGGGGAAGTGGCGCGCATCGCGGTTCGCGGACCCGTTGAGCAGCACCATGACGCTGCCCTCCGCGACCGTGCGGCCGTGGTACTCGACGTCGCGGGCGACGTATCTCGCCTGCACCGGGGAGGGTGCCTCGTAGCGGAGGATCTCCTCGATCGCGTGGGGGACGAGTGACCGGTCCGCCGCGAGGTCGCGGCGCTGCCCCGGATGCTCGCCGAGGAGCTTGCCGGTCCAGCCGATCAGCCGGGTCGTGGTCTCGTTGCCGGCACCGGCGATCAGGTTGACGTACGTGAGGAGCTCGGCCCGGGTCAGGCGGCGCCGGGTACCGGTCTCGTCCTCGAACTCGGCGGTGAGCAGCTCGGTCATCAGGTCGTCCGACGGGTGCTCGGACCGCCAGTCGGCGTACTCGGCGAACATCTCGCCGGACGCGGCCATCGCGTCCGGGCGGACGCCCGGCGCCTCTCCCGCTTCGAGGCGCACGCCCTCGTCGAGTCGCTGCTTGATCACCTCCTGGTCCTGCTCGGGGATGCCGAGCAGCATGCCGATGACGCGCATCGGCATCGGGCCACCGAGGTCGCGCACGAAGTCGAACCCGCCGGTCCCGACCAGTGGATCGAGCGAGCGAGCGCAGAACTCGCGGACCTGGGGCTCGATGGCGTTCATCCGCTTCGGCGTGAAGACCCGCGACAGCAGGCT
>DATDGU010000263.1:0-8189 GCA_036521915.1 Acidimicrobiia bacterium
GCCGTGTCGGCGTCGTCGAGCACGATCGTCGGGCACAGGGCCGAGAAGTGGTTGTTCAGCTCGGAGGACACGAAGCGCTTCTTGGTGCGGGTGGCGATCGTGTCCTCGTAGCGCTGGTGGAGCGCGGCCACGTCGTCGGGGCCGGAGAAGCCGAGCACGAGCGCGCCGATGCCGTACTCGGCGGCGAGCGTGACGGTGTCGGCCTTCGTGCACGCGAGGTACAGGGGCGGGTGGGGCAGCTGCACCGGCCGGGGCAGGATCGAGTGCTCGGCGACTTGGAGCAGCTCGCCGTGCCACTCGAAGCGGTCCGCGTCCTCGCCGCGCCACATCGAGCCGATCATCCGCAGCGCCTCCTCGACCTCGAGGTAGGTGCGAGCCGGGTCGACGCCCATCGCTGACATCTCCTGGAGAGTGGCGCCGCGCCCGGCGCCGAGGTCGAGGCGCCCGTTCGAGAGCACGTCGAGCATGGCGGCGCGCTCGGCGACGCGCACCGGGTGGTTGTAGTTGAACGGCATGCACACGACGCCGTGGCCGATGCGGATGCGCTCGGTGCGCGCCGCGACCCAGGTGAGGAACACCTCGGGTGCGCTCATGTGCGCGTACCACTTCAAACAGTGGTGCTCGACGGCCCAGACGCGGTCGAAGCCCATCGCCTCGGCGTAGACGGCCTGCTCGACGCAGTCGTGGATCACCTGGTGCTCGTGGCCGAGGGAGGGATCGGCCATCTGGGCCTCGAAGATCATCGAGAACTTCACGGTCCCTCCTCTCTCCTTGGCGCGGCTGCGGCCGGGCGCCAGGTGGGCCCCGAATGCCCGACCGGCGTGACCGGGCGGCCACCCTGCGGCCAGTACATATTCCTAATCCTCATATGTCAAGTCGTCATATCGAGGGTACCGTGCCCCCCATGGAGGACCTGGCGCCGACCGCGTGGGCGGTGCTCGGGCTGCTGTCCTTCGGCCGCGAGCTGTCGGGCTACGAGCTGCGCAAGTGGGCGGACGCGTCGGTGCGGTTCTTCTACGGCAGCCCGGCGATGAGCCAGATCTACCGGGAGCTGCGGCGCCTCGAGGCGCTCGGCTACGCGACGTCGCGACCGGCGCCAGCCGACGAGCCGCGCCGCAAGCGCCTGTACCGGATCACGCCGGCCGGCGAGGACGCGCTGCGCACCTGGCTGCGCGACGCGCCGCTGGAGCCGCCGGTGCTGCGCCACGGCGCGGCGCTGCGCGTGTGGCTCGGCCACCTCAGCGACCCCGAGACGCTGCGCCGCACGGTCGAGGCGCACCGGGCGTTCGCCGTCGAGACGCTCGCGCAGGTGTCGCGGGCGCGTGACATCGCCGAGCACGAGCCGGAGTGGACCTACCCGGCGGTGATCGAACGATGGGGTGAGCGCTACTGGGCGGCCGAGCGGGACGCGGCCGACGCGCTGCTCGCCGACCTCGAGCGGCTCGCCGCCACCTCGACTACTGCCCGCCCGTCGCCGTGACGCCGCCGTCCACGACGACGGCGGCGCCGTGGACATAGCGGGCCTCGTCGGAGAGCAGGAACCGCACGACCGCGGCCACGTCGGACGGCGCGCCCAGGCGACCGAGCGGGACCGAGCCCTCGAGACGGGCCCGCGCGTCGGGGTCGCCGATCGCCGGGGCGAGCATCGGCGTCTCGATGTAGCCGGGGCACACGGCGTTCACACGGATCCCCTCCGCGCCGAGGCGGTGCGCGAGGGCCCGGGAGAGCCCGATCATGCCGTGCTTCGCCGCGGTGTACGAGGGGATCGCGCCGTGGCCGACGAGGCCCTCGATCGACGCGATGCCGACGATCGCCGACCCGGGTCGGGCCGCGCGGAGCTCGTCGACGAGCGCCTGCACGACGAACGCGTAGCCGCGGAGGTGGGTGGCGAGCACGGCGTCCCACGTCGTGACGTCGATCACCCCGTCGACCGCCGGGGCGACGATGCCCGCACCGTGCACGACGCCGCCGATCGACCCGAGGGCGGCCACGGTCGGCGCCACCGCCGCCGTGATCGCCGCGTCGTCGGTGACGTCGAGCGGGACCGCATGGGTGTCGACGCCTTGGCGATCGTGGAGCTCGGTGGCGACCCGGGCCGCGCCGTCCCCGTCGCGGTCCCAGACGGCGACCGGTCGGCCGACCTCGGCGAGCGCGCCCGCGATGGCCGCCCCGATCCCGGACGCCGCGCCGGTGACGACGACCCCGGTCGCCGGCCGGCCGAGCGCGTCGGTCACGCGGCGCCGAGGAGCAGCGCGCTGGTGGGCACCATCGTCCCGGCGGTGACGAGCACGTGCTCGACACCGGGCGGCTGGTTCGACGAGGTGCCGCGCACGAGTCGGACGCCCTCGGCGATCCCGTTCATCCCGTGGATGTACGCCTCGCCGAGCTGTCCGCCGTTCGTGTTGATCGGCAGGCGTCCGCCGAGCTGGATCGTGCCGTCGCGGATGAAGTCCTTCGCCTCGCCGCGTCCGCAGAAGCCGAACTCCTCGAGCTGGGGCAGCGCCAGCGGCGTGAAGTGGTCGTAGATGATCGCCGCCTGCACGTCGTCGGGCCCGAGCCCCGTCGTGTTCCAGAGCTGGCGGGCGACGAGGCCCATCTCCGGGAGGCCGCTGATCGTCTCCCGGTAGTAGCTCGTCATCATGTCCTGGTTCTCCCCCGCGCCCTGCGCGGACGCGTTCACCAGCACGGTGGGTTGCGGGAGGTCCCGGGCGCGCTCGGGCGTGGTGACGACGAGCGCCTGCGCGCCGTCGCTCTCCTGACAGCAGTCGAGGAGGTGCAGCGGCTCGACGATCCAGCGCGACTGCTGGTGTTCCTCGAGCGTGATCGGCTGCTCGTAGAACCACGCCTTCGGGTTTTTGGCGGCGTGCGTGCGGTCGGCGACGGCGATGCGGCCGAAGTCCTCGCTGCTCGCCCCGAACTCGTAGCAGTAGCGCTGGGCGAACATCGCCACCCACTGTGCCGGGGTGAGGAGCCCGAACGGCGCGTACCACGAGAAGTGCGACGACTCGGCGGTCGCCATCGGCGCCCGGTCCTGCACACCCGCGCCGAACCGGCGCCCCGACCGCTCGTTGAACCCCCGGTAACAGACGACGTAGTCGGCGACGCCGGCGTTCACGGCGAGGACGGCCTGCTGGATCGTGCCGCAGGCCGCACCGCCGCCGTGGTGGATCCGCGAGAAGAAGGAGAGCTCGCCGATCCCGAGGTTGCGGGCGATCTCGATCTCGGGGTTCGTGTCGGCCGTGAACGTGACCATCCCGTCGATCTGGGACGGCTCGAGGCCGGCGTCGGCGATCGCGGCCTCGCACGCCTCGACGCAGAGGCGCATCTCCGAGCGGCCGGACGCCTTCGAGAACTCGGTGGCGCCGATGCCGGCGATCGCGCCGGCGTCGCGGAGAAGGTTCGACTCGCTCACGGCGCGAGGTCCAGGGCGACCGTCCCGGTGACGTGGTCACCGAGGCTGTTCGCGCCGCGCAGCGCGACGTCGACGGTCGTGCCGTCCTTGCGGGTCACCGAGCCGGTGAGGACCATCGTGTCGCCCGGGTAGTTCGGGGCGCCGAGACGGATCTTCACCGACCGGAGCTGGGCGTCGGGGCCGGCCCAGTCCGTGATGAAGCGGCCGACGAAGCCGTTCGTGGTGAGAATGTTCATGAAGATGTCCTTCGACCCGCGCTCCTGCGCGAGGCCAGGGTCGTGGTGGACGTCCTGGTAGTCACGCGACGCGATCGCGGTCGCGACGATGCGGGTCCTCGTGAGCGGGATCTCCAGCGTGGGCAGCTCGTCCCCGACGTTCACGTCGGCGGCGCGCAGCGAGGTGGTCGTGGTCATCGGGCGGCTCCTGCGAGGGTTGCGCCCAAGCGGGCCAGCTGCGCGCTGGACCCGCCGAGCATGTCTTCGATCTGCTTGCCCCAGAGGAAGTAGCGGTGGACCGGGTAGTCGACGTCGGCGCCCATCCCGCCGTGGAGGTGCTGGGCGATGTGGACGACCCGCTGGCCGCCCTCGGATGCCCACCACTTGGCGACGAGCACCTCGGCCGCCGCGTCCCATCCCGCGTCGAGGCGCCACGCCGCCTGCCAGGTCGTGACGCGCAGCGCTTCGCCCTGGATCGAGCCGTCGGCCGCCTTCAGCGCCACGCCCTGGAACGTGGCGAGCGGCCGGCCGAACTGGATCCGGTTCGAGGTGTAGTCGGCGGCGAGGGCGATGGCGGCCTCGCCGACCCCGAGCTCCAGCGCGCAGAGCCCGACGAGGGCCCGGTCGAGCGTCCAGCCGACGACACGGGCGCCGGCGTCGGGCGTGCCGAGCGGCTCGCCCGGGGCGCCGTCCAGGTGCAGGTGGGGATGGATCTCCCGGTTGGTGGTGACGGCGCGCTCGAGCTCGACCCCCGGACCCTGCGGATCGACGAGGAAGACGCCGACGCCGTCGGGCGTCATGGCCGGGACGAGCACGCGGGCCGCGACGTGCGCGGCGGGCACCGCCACCTTCGTCCCGTCGAGTCGCCAAGCGCGTCCGTCCAGCCGCGCGGTGGCGGCCGGGTGCATCGGGTCGTTCACGCCGGCCTCGGCGAGCGCGGCCGTCAGCATCACCTCACCGCGGGCAACGCCGGGCAGCCACGCCTCGCGCTGGGCCTGCGTCCCCCACTCGGCGATCGGGAGCGCCCCGCACGCCACCGTGGCCCACAACGGGACCGGTGCCACGACCCGACCCTGCTGCTCGAGCAGGAGGCAGAGCTCGAGCACGCCGAGCCCGCTGCCGCCGACGTCGTCGGGCAGGCACAGCCCGAGGAGGTTCGCGTCGGCGAGCTGCGCCCACAGCGCACGGTCGACGCGCTCGTCGCTCGACTCGACGGCCTTCACGCGCTCCACCGTGACGGAGCCCTGGAAGATCTGCTCGGCGAGGTCGCGCGCCGCCTGCTGCTCGTCGCTGAACGTGAAGTCCACGTCAGCCCGCCGGCTTGAACGCGGGCAGCGTGAGGTCGGGGTCGAGGTCGAGCCACTCGACGACCACCGGCATGCCGATGCGCACGTCCGAAGCGTCGAGGCCGACGAGGTCCGCGACGAGGCGAGTGCCCTCCTCGAGGTCGATAAGCCCGATCGGCAGCGGGTAGTCGAACGCCGGCACCTGCGGGTAGTGGTTCACCACGTAGCTGTAGACGGTGCCGCGCCCGCTCGCCTCCTTGGCGTGCCACTCGTAGCTGCCGCACACCGCGCAGCGCGGCTCGGGCGGGTGGCGGAGCGTCCCGCAGTTGGCGCACTGCTGGATGAGCAGGCGGTGCTGCTTGGCGCCCTCGAAAAAGAACGCGTTGTCGTCGGTGATCGACGGGCGTGGGCGCCGCGGCCGATCGGCAGGCGTCGCCGGGGCCGTGCGACCCGTGCCGGGCTTGAACTTGAGGATGCGGAAGAGCATGCGCCCGACCGATTCCCCCTCGGTCGTCTCGTACTCGACGCGGGTGGTGACGAAGTGGCCGATGCCGAGCCCGGTCTGCTTCTCCTCGGAGATGGAGTCGATCACGGTGCGGGTCCGCAGGTGGTCGCCCACGTGCAGCATCCGGTCGTACTCCTGCTCGCAGTTCGTCGCCACGACCGACGAGAAGCCCGCGCCGTCGAGGAGGCGCAGCAGCTCGTCGCGGGAGGATCCTCCCGTCTCCGGGCGGGCCTGGAGGCCGCGCATGACCCAGGCCTGGAGCATCACCGCGGGGGCGATGACCTCGCCGTGCACCGAGCGCGCCGCGGCGTCGCCGTCGACGTAGACGGGGTCCTCGTCGCCGATCGCCTCGACCCAGTGGCGGATCATCGGCTGGTTCACCGGGTCGGCGCCGACCTCGATGCCGGTCTCGAGGCCCTCGAAGGCGCGCAGCTTCGCGAGGAACTCGTCGGTCTCCGTCGTGGTCACCCTTCCTCCACTCGTCAGCGGCGTTGGCGGGCCATGCCGAGGCCGGCGGTGGCGACGATCTCGCGCAGCACCTCGACGACGCCGCCTCCGAACGTGTTGATCTGCGCGGCGCGTGCGGCCCGTTCGACCTCGCCGTGCAGCACCGCGCCCGGCGATCCCTCCGGTAGATACCCGACGGCGCCGAGGATCCCGAGGAAGAGCCGGTAGCACTCGATCTGGGTCTCGACGCCGTAGACCTTCGCGGCGGACGCGTCGCTCGGCCCGAGCGTGTTCGCGGCGACGGCCGCGGCCATCCGCCAGTTCAGGAGCTTCATCGCCTCCAGCAGCGCGTGGGCGCGGGCCAGGTCCGCCTGGACCCAGGGGATCTCGAGCATCCGTCGTCCCGTGCCGTCACCGGCCTCGGCGTCGGCGCACCAGGCGACGACGTCGTCGTAGACGCGGTGCGTGAGCCCGCCGAGGGCGGCGAGGCCGACGCGCTCGTGGTTCAGCTGGTTCGTGATGAGGCGCCAGCCGCTGTTGGCCTCGCCGACGACGTTCTCGAGCGGGACCCGGACGTCGTCGTAGTAGCTGGCCTGGGTGACGACGCTGCCGACGGTCACGATCGGCGTGCACTTGAAGCCGGGCGAGTCGGTCGGGACGATGATGATCGAGATGCCCTTGTGCTTCGGGGCGTCGGGATCGGTCCGGCAGGCGAGCCAGATGTAGTCCGCCTGGTTCGCACCGCTCGTGAAGACCTTGTTCCCGTTGATGCGCCACTCCTCGCCGTCGCGCTCGGCGCGGGTGCGAAGCGACGCGAGGTCGGTGCCGGCGTCGGGCTCGGTGTAGCCGATCGCGAAGTTGATCTCGCCGGCGAGGATGCCGGGAAGGTAGCGCTGCTTCTGCTCCGGCGTGCCGAACGCCATGATCGTCGGCCCGACCGTGTTGACCGTCACGAACGGGAACGGCGCGCCCGCCCGCTGCACCTCATCGAAGAGGATGAACTGGTCGATCGCGCCGCGGCCCTGCCCGCCGTACTGGGTCGGCCAGCCGAGACCGAGCCAGCCGTCGGCACCGAGGCGACGCACGACCTGGCGGAACTCGGGGCTCCCCTCGCCGGCGTGCCCCAGCTTGCCCCGCACCTCTGGCGTGAGCAGACCGGCGAAGTACTCGCGGAGCTCCTTGCGCAGCGCCAGCTGCTCGTCGGTGTACGCGAGAAACATAGAACGCGTTTCAATCTATCGGCGGCAGCCGAGGAGCCGCCAGAGGCGGCCGGAGTACGTCACGCCGGGCTGCGGCCCCCGCCCCCCCCGGCTGGAGGGGCCGCGGGGCGTCGCTCGAGTCGTCTGTCGTCGATCGGGTGTTCACCGCGGGGGCGGGGTGCGTCCAGCGGATCAGGTCGCGAGGTGGTCGCCGATGACGCCGTCGGCGGCGAGCGTCTCGAGCTCGCCCGCGTCCACGCCCAGCTCGTCGCCGAGGACGTCGCGGTTGTGCTGTCCGAGCGTGGGCGCACCCCGCCGGTGCTGCGTGGGGTTGGAGGAGAACCGCATCGGCCAGCCGGGATAGCGGCGCGCCCCCGTGCGCGGGTGGTCGAGCGTCACGTAGTAGCCGCGGGCGGCGAGCTGGGGATCGTCGAACATCGCCGGCACGGTGAGCACCCGCGTGGCAGGGATGCCGACCCGGGTGAGGGCCGCGACCGCGTCGTCGACGGGCCGCGCCGCGACCCAGGCCGCGAGGCCGGCGTCGAGCTCGTCGTGGCGCGCCCGGCGGCCCGCGGTGTCGGCGAGCGCCGCGTCGGCGGCCCAGTCGGCGCGGCCCAGGACCGTGGTCAGCGCGCGCCACTGCGCGTCGTCGGCGACGGTGAGCGCCACCCAGGTCGGCCCGACCGGCCCCGGGGGGCCGGGGTACACGCCTTGGGGCGCGGCATGAGGATCGCGGTTCGCGCGGCGCAGCAGCGTGCGCTCGTGGGCCGACCACTCGACGACGAGCTCGGCGGCGAGGTTGGCGCCCGTCTCGAGCTGGGCGACCTCGATGAGCTGGCCCGCGCCGGTGCGGTCGCGGTGCTCGAGCGCGGCCTGGACGGCGACGGCGGCGTGCATGCCGATGATCGGGTCCGCGGGGCCGCCGGGGTGCATCGGTCGCTCGGGCGGGCCGGTGACGCTCGCCATGCCGGTGGCCTGCTCGATCACCATGGCCCAGCCGACGTAGTCGCGCCACGGGCCGATGAGGCCGAAGCCGGGCATGCGCACCATGATCACGTCGGGCTTGATGGCGCGCACCGCGTCATAGTCGAGCCCGAACGTCTCGACGACGCGGGCGGAGAAGTT
>DATDGU010000264.1:0-15901 GCA_036521915.1 Acidimicrobiia bacterium
ACCCTCCGTGGGATTTCCCGTCAAGGCCCCCCAGAGGGCCGTCGAGAACCCCATGACTGGCCACAACACGGGAGCCGGGCATGGGGCCCATCAAAGAGTGCAGCCGACGGACCCGGGTCGCGCTGGGGGGTCTGGTCGCCGTCCTCGCTGTTGCCGCCGGCGCCTGCGGACCCTCGCCCGCCCCGCCCCCCCCGCCCCCCCCGCCGACCAGCCCGATCTCGAACGTCGGCAGCCCGCCCCCGAGCCCGACGACCAGCACGTCGACGACGAGCACGACCTCCCCCGCGCCCACCACCACGAGCACCACCACCACCACGACGCCGTCCGGATCGGCCAATGTGGGCCGGGTCGGCGTCGACGGCGACCTCTTCTGGACCGGCGAGGGGACGGACACGACCCAGTTGCAGACCCTGGCCGCGGCCGGGCTGACCTGGGTGCGCAGCGACTTCTACTGGGGGACCATCGAGCCGAGCCGCGGCCAGTTCAGCTGGTCCAATAGCGACGGGTTGATGGCCGCCGCGGCGAAGGCCGGCGTCAACGTCGACGCCATCCTGGACTACTCGGCGTCGTGGGCGTCGTCGGACCCGAGCGGCAACGCCTACTACCCGCCGACCAGCCCGGCCGACTACGCGCAGTTCGCGTCGGCGGTCGTCAGCCGGTATGGGCCCGGCGGCAGCTTCTGGGCGACCCGACCTGATGTCCCGGTGCATCCGCTCGCCGCGGTCGAGATCTGGAACGAGCCGTGGGGCGACTGGAACTGGAACCCGAACCCCGATCCGGCTGCGTACGGTCAGCTCGTCAACGCGGCCGGCGCCGCGATTCGAGCGGCGGATCCGAGCGTGAAGATCCTCGTCTCAGGTGACGACCTCGAGGTCCGCACCGACGGTCAGCCCGTGAGCTGGATCAACAGCCTGCTGGCCGATGACCCGGGGATCGGCGCGTACGTCGACGGCTGGAGCGTGCATCCCTATCCCGACCCGACATCGAACGGTCCCAACACACCGGGCCCGATCGACTACGCCTAGCTCTTGGCCTGCTGCAGCGCGTCCAGCCCGCGACTGGCGCGCTGTCGAGCGAGCACGATGAGCACGCCCGTGACCGCGAGCCACACGACGAGCACGACGATGACGATGCGTGCGACCAGCGCGCGCCGCGGCAACCTCGAGCGGGCGGTCACGCGGGGAGTGTACCGTCCACGGTCTGATTTCAGACGTTCATCGACGCGCGGTCGATACGCTGCTGTCGTGTCGTTCATCCCTGATGACACGCCGAAACTGACACCGTCGCTCCTGCGCGCGCACGACACGATGTGCCCGCGTCGACTCGCGCTCGAGTTTCGACGCGAGCCGGGGACGAAGGACCCAGTGAACCGGTCGCGGGTCCGCAACGCGATCTTGGATTCGATCCGGACCTGGCACGAGTCGGGCCGGTGGCCGCCCGTGCGTGACCTGTGCTCGGAGGAACGCGCCGTCGTCACCCAGGCGGTCGCGTGGTACGAGCGACGCTTCCCCGATCGGGGCGTGCATGTGGAGCTGCCGCTGGAGGAGCCGACGCTGCTGCCTCGCCGTGGCGTGCTGCTCGCCGGCTGGGTGGGGCTCGGTGTCATCCATCCGGACGGGTCGCACGAGCTGCGGCAGCTGCACTGGTCGCGCGCGGGGCAGCCGGACCTCATGGCGCGTCCGGAGGTGCGTCTCGCGGTGCTCCGCCTCGCCGCCGCCGGCTGGTGGGAGCGCGGGTCGCTCCGCGTCACCGACACGGACCTGGTGACCGGCGCGCAGGTCGATGCCGAGGTCGAGGGTCCCGAGGCGCTGGCCCCGCTCGCCTGTTGGCTCGACGAGCAGATGGGCCAGGTGCGGGACCGGGCCGATGAGGCGAGGACGGAGTCCGGGGCGGGCTGCGCGACGTGCCATTACGTGCCGCGCTGCCCCGCGCACGACGTCCGCGGGTCAATGACGAGCTCGGCGAGCGCCCTGTTGCCCGGGGTCCTGTCGCTGTCCCCCACCTCCTTCGACGCGTGGCAGTGCTGTCGTCGGCAGTGGCGCGACCGTTCCCTGCTCGCGGTGACGCCGACGAACCCACCCGACAGCCCGACGCACGGCCTCTACCTGCACCGACTGCTGCATCAAATCCACCGGCGCGGCTCCTGTCACGACGTCGACCACGTCCGGGACGTTCTGGCGGGGCACGGCGCCGACGAGCGCACGACAGCCGAGGTCGCGCGGCACGCGCGGCGCTGCCCGATCGGGGCGGAGGCGGTGGGGCACGAGGTCGAGTGGGCCCGCACGCATCGCGGGCCGCCCGTGTTCGTGACCACCTGCCGGCTCGACGCGGTCTGGGCCCACGACGGGATCCTCGATGTGCGCGACTACAAGAGCGGTCGGGTCATCGACCACCGGGTGAGCGAGGACCCGCGCGCCTGGCTGCAGGCGTGGGTGGCCGCGCGCGAGGCGGCGGCGCGCGGCTTGCGTCTCCGGATCCGCTACGAGCACCTGGCCGCGGAGGTCGAGGAGGACCCCGAGCCGTGGGAACCGACGGACGAGGAGCTGGTCGGCGTCGAGCAGACACTCGTGACGACGGCCCAGGAGATGCGCGCCGAGCACGAGTTCCGTGGCGTGTCGGACGACGTCGTGTGCGGTCGGTGCCAGTACCGCGGCGGCTGTGATGACGCCGCCGTCAAGGCGCTACCCGCGTGGCCCCGGCCGGCCGACGACGTGCCGGCGGGCGCTCCATCGTGACGAGCCCGCGCGCCGCGGTGATCGTCGGCGTGGGTCAGGCCGAGCAGCGCGTGTTGGACCCGACGGAGGCGCTCGAGCCGATCGACCTGCTCGCGGTCGCGACCCGGCGCGCCGCCGCCGACGCCGGAGCCGCCGTGCTGGCGCGGGTGGATACCGTTGCCGTCGTCAGCCTCGTCTCCTGGGCCTACCCGGATCCCGGCGCGCTGCTTGCCCGCCGCCTCGAGCTCCCCGACGCACGCCGAACAATGACGACAACCGTCGGCGGCAACAGCCCGCAGCTGCTCGTCAACGAGCTGGTGCCGGCGATCGAGCGCGGCGACGCCGATGTCGTGCTGCTCGGTGGCGCCGAGTGCGTGCACACGCGGTGGCGGGCCCGCCGCGAGCCGAAGACCCGGTTGGTCTGGACCGAGGCGGAGGACCCGCCCTGCTCGCACGTCGTCGGCGACGACCGCGCCGGGAGCAGCGACTACGAGCTGGCCCACGGCGCCGCGGCACCGACACTCGTGTACCCCCTGTTCGAGACGGCGCTGCGCGCCGCTGCGGGCCGGACCGTCGACGAGCACCAGGTGGCAGTGAGCGAGCTCTGGTCGCGGTTCAGTGCGGTCGCCGCGAAGAACCCGCACGCCTGGTCCCGGGACGCGTTCACGCCCGCTGCCCTGCGCACCGCCACGCCCGACAACCGGATGATCACCTTCCCGTACCTGAAGCGGCTGTGCGCCAACATCGACGTCGACCAGGCGGCGGCGCTGCTCGTCTGCTCCTACGAGACCGCACGGGCGGCCGGCGTCCCCGACGATCGGATGGTGTTCCCGCGTGCCGGCGCCGACGCGCACGACCACTTCTTCGTCACCGGGCGCGACCGGCTCGACACGTCCCCGGCGCTGCGCGCCGTCGGCGAAGCGGCCGTCGCGGCGGCGGGCGTGTCCCTCGACGACGTGGCGCGCTTCGACTTGTACTCGTGCTTCCCGTCCGCGGTGGAGGTCGCGATGGGCGCGCTCGGCCTCCGGGGCCCGGCCGGCGGCGACGACCGGCCCCTGACCGTCACCGGTGGGCTCGGCTTCGCCGGCGGGCCGGCGAACAACTATCCGACGCACGCCATCGCGGCGATGGTCGACGCCTGCCGGCGGGACCCCGGTTCGCTCGGCTTCGTGAGCGCGATCGGCTGGTACATCACGAAGCACGCCGCCGGCTGCTACTCGACGACGCCGCCCTCGGACGGGTTCGCCCGCGTCGACCCCGCCGAGACGCAGCGGTTCGTCGACGCGCAACCGGCGCGCGTGGTCGCCGGCGCGCACACCGGTCCGGCGACGATCGAGGCCACCGCGGTCGCCGTCGAGCGCGACGGCACCCCGTCCCTCGGGATCCTGTCGACCCGCACGCCGGACGGCCGGCGCGCGCTCGCCAACACGCGCGACGTCGAGACGCTGCGCGACATGATCACCACCGCGTGGGAGGGACGCGACGTCGACCTCGTCGCCGAGGAGGGGACGAACCGCCTCGCGTGAGGGTCAGCCCGGCGGCCGCAGGTCGACCCGCAGCGTGAGGACGCCGTCCTCGAAGGCCCAAGACGCGTCGCCGAGGAGCGAGAAGTCGAGGTAGTCGAGCCGGGCCTGCTCCACGAACCGGGCGCGCTCGGGGCCCGCGACCGGCGGGAGCGGCCGCTCGCGGACCGCGGTCGCACGCTCGCGGAACCGGGCCAGCATCGCGTCGACGTCCAGCGTGTCGTCGGGCACCGCCGTCAACCTCCCCGGGCCACCAGGACCCGCTCGCGGCCAGCCAGATCACATTCAACCCGCGCGTCCGCGAACCCCGCAGCCCGCGCCGCGTCGAGCGCCGCGCTCGCCTGATGCGGGGCGAGCTCGACGACGAGCGTGCCCGCCCCGGGTCGCAGGTAGTCCGGCGCGCCGGCAACGATCCGGGCGATCGCCTCGAAGCCGGTCGGGCCGCTAACCAGCGCGGCCCGCGGCTCGTGCGCCGCCACCTCGGCGGGCAGCTCGGCGACCTCGCTCGCCGCAACGTACGGCGGGTTGCTCACGATCAGCTTGAACTGGCCCCGCAGGGTCGCCGGGAGCGCGTCGAACCAGTCACCCTCGGCGACGCGGATCTGCGCGGCGGCGCCGCCGCTGCCGGCGAGGTTGGCGCGGGCGACCGCGAGCGCGTCGGCGCTGACGTCGGTGGCCCAGACCTCGGCGTCGGGGAAGGTCGTCGCCACAGCCAGGGCGATCGCCCCCGAGCCCGTGCCGAGGTCCGCGACGAGGAACGACGCGAGGCTCCCCCGCCACGGGTCGCGCCGGCCTCGCCGCGCGCCGAGCCGCGCGGCTTCGTCGAGCGCGACCTGCGCCGTGCACTCGGTCTCTGGGCGCGGGATGAGCACGCGCCGATCCACGAAGAGGTCGAGGTCGAGGAACGACCACGAGCCGAGCACGTACTGCAGCGGCTCGCCGCGCGCGCGGCGCGCCACCATGTCCCTCGCGTGGCGCGCCGCCGGCAACGGTGCGTCCTGCTCGGCGATCCAGGTGAGCGGCCCGTCGGCACCGGAGGCTGCCTCGATGATCCGCCGGGCGTCGACGTCGGGGCTCGGCCGGCCGGCGAGGTCGAGCTCGGCTTGGGCATCGTGGAGGAGCAGTCGCCAGGTCGTCACTCGGGCGCGCTGAGCTGCGCGGCCCGCTCGGCGGCGGCGAGCGCGTCGGTCAGCTCGTCGAGCGGCTCGCCGCCCGCGAGGACCTGGTCGAGGGCGTGGACCGTGACGCCGACGCGATGGTCGGTGACGCGGTTCTCCTTGAAGTTGTAGGTGCGGACCTTCTCGGACCGGCCGCCGCCCTTCACCTGGTCGCGCCGCGTCGAGGAGAGCTCCGCCCCCTGGCGGTCGCGTTCGAGCTGGAGGAGCCGGGAGCGCAAGATGCGCAGCGCCTTGTCCTTGTTCTGCAGCTGGCTCTTCTCGTCCTGGCAGGTCACGACGATCCCCGTCGGGACATGCGTCATCCGTACGGCGGAGTCGGTGGTGTTCACGGACTGCCCGCCCGGCCCGCTCGAGCGGTACACGTCGATCGTCAGGTCGTTCGGATCGATCTCGACGTCGACCTCCTCGGCCTCGGGCAGCACCGCGACGGTCGCGGCGCTCGTGTGCACGCGCCCTTGGCTCTCGGTGACGGGCACCCGCTGGACCCGGTGGGGCCCCGCCTCGTGCTTCAGGCGGGCCCAGGCGTCGGGGCCCTTCACGGCGAGCGTGACGTCGCGCTGGCCGCCCATCTCCGAGGGCTGGGTGGAGAGCGTCTCGAAGCGCCAGCCGTGCCGGCGGGCGAGCGCCTCGTACATGCGGGCGAGGTCGGCGGCCCACAGGTTGGCCTCCTCGCCGCCCTCGGCGCCGCGGATCTCGAGGATGACGTTGCGGCCCTCGTTGGGGTCCTTCGGGACGAGCAGGTCGCGCAGCCGCGTCTCGAGGCGGGCGAGCGCGGCCTCCTGCTCGGCGACCTCGCCGCGCAGGTACTCGCGCATCTCCGCGTCGTCCTCGCCGGCCAGGAGGTCGCGCGCGTCGGCGAGCGCGGTCTCCGCCGCCTGGTAGTCCCGGTACGCGTCGACGATCGGGCGCAGCTCGGCGCGGCGACGCCCCGCGTCGCGCGACGCGGCCTGGTCGCCGGCGGCGTAGATCTCCGGGAGCGCGGCCTCGAGCTTGTCGAGCTCGGTCTCGAGGTCGGCGAGGTGCTCGAACACGCGTGCCAGGGTACCGAGGCACCCTGCGCGCTCAGGTCAGCGCGGGCACCGGGCTGAACGAGGCACCGAGGACGGGGTGGGTGTCGGTGACGCCGAGCCAGCCGAGCCCGGTCGCGAGGTGCGAGCGGAAGTCGATGCTGGGCACGAGGTTGCCGTTCGCGTCGAGCTGGGTGAGCGACGGCGGCTCGCCGTAGCGCCCGCCCTTCACGTGGGGCCCCACGAGGAAGTGCACGTTCGCGGTCCCGTGATCGGTGCCGCTGCCGTTCTCGGCCACGCGGCGCCCGAACTCGGACGTCGTCATGAGCACCACCCCGTCGGCCGCGGACCCGAGGCCGGTGAAGAGCGCCTCAATGCCCTGGTCGACGTCGCTCAACAGCGCCGGCTGGCGCTGGGCCTCGCCCTCGTGGACGTCGAAGTCGCCGACGCCGTTGACATAGACGACGCGGGGGGCGAGGGGCGACTTGATGAGCTGCGCGGCGAGCGTGAGCGAGTCGACGACGGTGCTCGCCGTGTACGCGCCGCCCGCCTGGGACCGCGGGGTCGGCGCGGCGCTCGGGCTCAGCACCTGGTCGAGGCGGTCCCGGGCCTTCGCGGTGAGGCTGACCGCGCGCTCGACCTGGCCGACGAGCGGCCGGGTGTCGATCCTGGCCGGCGCGAAGCCCGACCACGACGAGACGAGCGTGTCGGTCGAGCCGGTCCAGCGCGGCGGGCGCGGCTGCAGCCCGCTCGCGTCGTCGATGGTCGTGGCGAAGGACTGCTGGCCGAGCAGCGCGGGAGCGGGCTGGCCGCCGAGACCGATGGCGGCGAGCGGGTCCTCGTAGCCGACGGTCGCGTCGAGGTAGGAGCCGAGCCAGCCCGGCGAGCCGTCGGGACGCTGCGCGGTCCACCACACCTCGAGCGACCCGAAGTGCGACAGGTCGGGCGGCGTGTAGCCGAGCCCCTCCACGACCGCGACCTGGCCGGCGTGGTAGCGCGCCGCGAGGCGGGTGAGGCTCGGGTGCAGCCCGACCTGGCCGTCGAGGTCGATGGGTTCCGTCACGCCGAGCGTCGGGCGCAGCTGGTGGTACGCGGGGTCGGCGTGCGGGACGAGCGTGTTCAGCCCGTCGTTCCCGCCCGAGAGCTCGAGCACGACGAGCGTGCGCCCCGGGATGCTCGGCAGCGTCCCCGCGGCGGGCGTCGCGACGTCGGCGGCGGCGGGCGCGGCGCGCTCCCAGGTCCGCAGCACGTAGCCGGACGCGACGAGCGCGGCCGCACCGCCACCGGCGCGGCGCAGGAAGTCTCGGCGGGACAGCGGGTCGCTCATGCGACGGTGTACTCCGGGCAGGTCGCGGCGAGGGCGAAGCGCCGCGCCGGGTCGGGTTCGGCGTCGAGCACGTGCCGCGTCCCCGACGACACGTCGAAGAGGCCGAAGCGCGCGAGCAGCGCCGGCACGTCCTTCGCCGCGGGGGGCGGCGCGACGAGGGGGTCGAGCAGGTCGAACGCGCCGACCAGATCGTGCGGGCCGAGCAGCAGGGTGCCGCTCGGGAACCCGCCGACGTTCGGGGGCAGGAACGGGACGTAGTCGACCTGGCGCAGCGCGTTCACGGCCACCGCGGCGCGGGGCTCGACGCTCAGGTCGGCGTTCGCGGCCTGGAGGACTCCGACGAGCTTCTCGACCGGGGTGCGCACCCGCACCCGGACCGCGTCGTCGCTCGTGAACGCCGGGTCGGCCGTGATCGCCTCGACGAGCGGCAGGATCTGGTAGTCGTGCCCGAAGCTCGAGGCAAGGCTCGCCGCGGTGGCCGCGCTCGGGTTCAGGCCGACGAGCTCGCGGTACAGCTTCGTGGCGACGAACTTCGGCGTCGCCGGGTTCCCGAGGATCACGTCGAGCGCCTGGTCCAGGTCGAAGTCGCCGTGGTGGCCGAGGAGGGTCTTCACGCTCTCGTCGTGGCGCTGGTCGAGGAACGCCGCAGTCCACGGCGCGATCCCGAAGGCGGCGAGCCGCGCGCTGACCGGCAAGCCCGGGATGTTGACGATCCAGCCGCTGAACGATTCCGACGCGGCGACCACGTCCGCCTGCGTGTAGCCCTGGTCGCGGCCCATCGTGAAGAGCTCCATGCACTCGCGCCCGAAGTTCTCGTTGACGTTGCCGACCCGGTTCGTGATCCCGTCGAGGAAGACGAGCATCGCCGGGTCCTTGGCGACGGCGTGGAGCAGGTCGGCATAGCTCTTCGTCGCGTGCTGGCGGATCGTCGCGTGCTGCTGGCGCATGAGGTACGCGACGCCGACCTTGCGCAGGCTCGTCGCGAAGTGGTCGGACCAGAACCAGACGAGGCGCTCCTCGATGAGGCGCGGCGACGAGGCCATCTGGTCCACCCACCAGCCGATCAGCGGGAGGATGTCGGCCGGCGCCGCGGCCTTGCGGGACGCCGGGGCGGGCAGCGTCGGAGGGACCGGGCTCGACCCGGTGAGCTGCAGCGCCGTGCTGATGGCGTGGTCCGGGTCGGCGAGGCCGCCGACCAGGTCGGGATGGGGTCCCATCGAGAGCCGCCGGACGACGTGGGCGACCCGCTCGCGGTCCGAGACCATGGGCGCACGATCGCCCGCTCCTGTGAGCGGGCTGTGAAGCGGCGCCTAGGGGGCCGTCAAACGACGACCTCAGTCGAGGAGCTGGCGGAACTCCTCGGGCGCCTCCCCGGTGGCCGTCTTGGCCGCGAGCTCGTCGAGCCAGCGGTGGAAGTCGTCGCTGCCCATCCGGTCGGCCATCGCCCGCGGGATGGCCGGGAACGCGTAGTCGGGCGCGGGCAGCGGCGGATGGTCCGCGGCCGGCTTGCGGGCGAGGGCCGCCTCGACGATCGGCTCGAGCCGGCGGGTCTTCTCGCGTCGGGCCGCCTCGTCACGCTCGGCGAACTCGGGCAGCACCTCGGCGCCGAAGAGCTCGAGGCTCTCGCAGATGTCCTCGTGGCGGTTCTTGCCGACCTGGGCACAGAAGATGAGCTGGTCGACGCCGCACGCCTCGTAGCGGCGCAGGTAGTCACGCAGCTGGGCGGGGGTGCCGATCGCGCCGCGGATGCCGAACGAGCCGCCCTGCACGACCTTCGCGCCGAGCCGGTCACCGTGCGCGCCGGCGGCGGCGACGGCCGCGGGGTCGTACCCCTCGGCGGCGCGGCGCTCCTGGTACTCCGCCCACACGTCCGTGCGGCCGGGCTCGTGCCGGCCGAACAGGTAGTAGTGGGCGAGTGAGTAGCCGAAGAAGTTGCCGCCCTCGAGGCCGCGGGCGAGCGCCTCGTCCTCGTCGGGATGGCACATGAAGGGGCTGACGCACGCGACGTTGGCGTTCACCGCGTCACCGATCGGCACGCACTCCTCGGCGAGGGTGCGCTCGTAGTCACCGATCCAGTGCGTGGCCTCCTCCGGGTCGATGAACGCGAACGTCAGCGCGCCGATGCCGTGCTGGGCCGCGAGGTGGATGGTGTCGCGGCGGCTGCACGCCACCCAGACCGGCGGGTGCGGGCGCTGCACCGGCTTGGGGACCACGTTTCGGGGCGGCATCGTCACGAAACGGCCGGCGTGGCCGGTGAAGGGGGTCTCGGTCATGCAGCGCAGCGCGACGCGCAGCCCCTCCTCCCACATGGCGCGCTTCTGCTCGGGGTCGACGAGGAACCCGCCGAGCTCGGCCTCCGACGACGACTCGCCCGTCCCGAAGTCGACGCGGCCGTCCGAGACCAGGTCGAGCATCGCCACCCGCTCCGCGACGCGCGCCGGGTGGTTGAACGGCGGCGGGGTCTGGACGATGCCGTGGCCGAGGCGCAGGTGGCGGGTGCGCTGCGACACGGCGGCGAGGAACACCTCGGGCGCGCTCGAGTGCGAGTACTCCTCGAGGAAGTGGTGCTCGACCTCCCAGACGTAGTCGATGCCGAGCCCGTCGGCGAGCTCGCACTGCTCGAGGGCGTTGCGGAGCAGCTCGTGCTCGCTCTCAGGCCCCCACGGGCGCGGGAGCTGGTGCTCGTAGAAGAGGCCGAACCGCATCGGAGCAGGGTAGGGCGGCGCCCGGTGTGGCGCAGCGCCCTCAGGCCGGCGAGAGCCTCGCCACGCCGGCGGGGACGCGCGGCGGGCGGGCGTCGACCTCGGCGAGCTGCTCGACGCTGAGCACGGCCCGCAGCGACGCGAGGCCGACCTCGAGCTGCTCGAGGGTCGGCTGGCGCGTCGTGAGTCGCTGCAGCGCGAGGCCGGGGGCCATGAGGACCCGCACGGCGTGCTGCTCCATGTGTCCGGCGGCGAAGCGGATGACCTCGTACGCGAGCCCGGCGATGAGCGGCAGGAGCAGGATCCGGGCGGTGATCATCCACAGCAGCGAGGTGTGGCCGATGAACGCGTAGACGAGGATCGTCACGACCATGACCGTGAGCAGGAAGTTCGTGCCGCAGCGCACGTGCTCGGTGGTGAACTGCTGCGCCGACTCCGGGGTGAGCGCGGCGCCCCGCTCGTAGGCGGCGATCGACTTGTGCTCCGCGCCGTGGTACTGGAACGTGCGCTTGATGCTGGGCAGCAGCGAGATGAGGACCAGGTAGCCGATGAAGATCGCCAGGCGGATGGCGCCCTCGGCGATGTTCGACGCGGCGCCGCTGAGCCCGAGCGAACCGGCGAACCCCTGGTTCACCACGGTCGGGATGACGACGAACAGCGCGGTGAAGAAGATGAGCGCCCCGCCGATCGTCCAGCCCATCGCCCGCGGCGACAGCCGCTCCTCCTCGGGGAGCTGGCGGTCCGCGGACCAGGTGAGCGCCCGGAACCCGAGCGTCAGCGACTCGGCGAGCGAGGCGATGCCGCGCGCGATGGGGATGCGGGACCACCGGTCGGCCCAGCTCGGCGCGTCGCGCACCTCGAGCTCGATCTCGCCGTCCGGGGTGCGCACGGCGACGGCGTAGGACCGCTCGCCGCGCATCATCACGCCCTCGACGACGGCTTGGCCGCCTAGGTACCGGGGCGTGGCCACGGCGTGCCGGTCAGGAGGGCCGCTGGGCCTTGGCGTAGCGGCGCTGGAACCGCTCGACGCGCCCGCCGGTGTCGACCAGCTTCTGCTTGCCCGTATAGAAGGGGTGGCACTCCGAGCAGAGCTCCACCCGCAGCGATGACACGGTGGAGCGCGTCGTGAACTCGTTCCCGCACGAGCAGTGCACGGTGCAGGCCTGGTACTCGGGGTGGATGTCGGTCTTCATGGGAACCCAATCTACCGCCGCCGAATCGGCCCGCTCATCGGGCCGCGGCGGGGGTCAGCCGGCGAGCGTCGGGGCCTTCGCCACCTCGGCGAGGAACTCGTCGTTGCTCTTCGTGGTCCGCAGCTTGTCGAGAAGCAGCTCGAGGCCCTTGCCCCCGGAGCCGTCGCCGTCGAGGGCGTTGAGGACCCGCCGCAGCTTCCACACCTGGTTGAGCTGGTTGCGCTCGAAGAGGAGCTCCTCGTGGCGGGTGCTCGACCCCTCGACGTCGATCGCCGGGTAGATGCGCCGCTCGGCGAGGCGCCGGTCGAGGCGCAGCTCCATGTTCCCGGTGCCCTTGAACTCCTCGAAGATCACCTCGTCCATGCGGCTGCCCGTGTCGACGAGCGCCGTGGCGATGATCGTGAGCGAGCCGCCCTCCTCGATGTTGCGGGCGGCGCCGAAGAAGCGCTTCGGCGGGTAGAGGGCGGTCGAGTCGACACCACCGGAGAGGATCCGGCCCGACGCGGGCGCCGCGAGGTTGTGCGCCCGGGCGAGCCGGGTGATGCCGTCGAGGATGACCACCACGTCGACCTGCTGCTCGACGAGGCGCTTCGCCCGCTCGATGGCAAGGTCGGCGACCGTCGTGTGCTCCTCGGCGGGCCGGTCGAAGGTGCTCGACACGACGTCGCCGCGCAGGACGTGGCGGCGCATGTCGGTGACCTCCTCGGGGCGCTCGTCGACGAGCAGCACGATCAGGTGCACCTCGGGGTTGTTGCGCTCGATCGAGTACACGAGCTGCTTGAGGATCGTGGTCTTGCCCGCCTTCGGCGGCGAGACGATGAGGCCGCGCTGGCCCTTCCCGACCGGCGAGACGAGGTCGACGATGCGGCCCGTCGTCTCGAGCGGGTTGTCGGCGAGCTCGAGGCGCAGCTTCTCGTCGGGGAACAGGGCCGTGAGGTCCTCGAAGTGGGGCCGCTCCCGGGCGTCGTCGGGCGTCATGCCGTTGACCTGGTCGACGCGCAGCAGCGCCGGGTACTTCTCGTTCGACGCCTGGGGCCGCGAGAAGCCGTCGAGGAAGTCGCCCTTGCGCAGGCCGAAGCGTCGCACCTGCGACGCGGACACGTACACGTCGCGCGACCCGGCGAGGTAGCCGGTGGTCCGCAGGAAGCCGTAGCCCTCGTCGCGCAGCTCGAGGAGGCCGTGGCACTCGACCGGCTCGCCGCCGCCCCCCTCGACGCGGGGCTCGCGGTCGCCTTCGGGGCCGCCGCGCCCACGGCGCCGGCGCCGACGGCGGTTGTTGTTGCCGTCGCCGTACGAGGCGCGCTCGTCGTCGAACTCCTGCGGGTTGCGCGACGGCGCGCCCGTCGACGAGCCGTCCCGCGCCTCGGCGGGCTCGGTGCTCGGCTCGTTGGGCGTAGGCGCCGGGGTGCGGGCGGGCATGGGCGACGGTTCGACGGTCTCCACAGCGGGTAGTGCCTCCTCCTCGGCGACAAGCGCCGCAACCGAGTCGTTCTCGAGCTCCGAGGCCCGGGCCGAGCGGATCGTGCGGCGCGGCGCCTCCGCGCCGTCACCGTCGCTGCCGTCGGGCCCGCCGTCGGGGCGGCCTTCGGCGGCGTCGAGGATGGCGTCGATCAGCTCGGACTTGCGCATCCGTGTCGGCGCTTTCACGCCCATCGCACCGGCGATGGCGTGTAGCTCCTCACGGTCTTTGCTGTCGAGCATCGAGCGGTCGAGCTCCTGCGTACTCATTCGCAGTCGTCTCCTTGGCGGTCGGGGGACCAGTGAGAGGGAGGCGGCCGGGCGATCCGGGCCAGGGAATGGCAAATCGGACCCGGCTGGGCGCCGGGGGCCGCACACCAGGGACCGCAGCGGTGTTCGGGGGGCGCACGCCGGCGGGCGTCTCCGCGCGGAGAACCGGGGAGGAGGGCCGGGTGCTGCCGCACCGATCGGAGCGGCGGAACGCCCCCCAATATATCAGGCCCGTTGGAGGCTCCGGCAACCAGCCCGGCCTCAGGCGAGCAGGCGGGCCATGAGCTCGTGCGCGGGGACCGGGGCCTGGTCGGCGACCGCGGCCTCGGTGTAGCGCCCGCCGGGGCCGGGGGACGCGTCGTCGACGAGCAGGTAGGGGACGGGGTCGGCGGTGTGGGTCCGCCGGGCGCACGGCGTCGCGTGGTCGGGCAGCAAGAGGATGCGGTGCGGCTCCCCCGCCAGCGCGGCGTCGAGCGGACCGATGACCTCGGCGTCCCAGCGCTCGAGGGCCGTGACCTTCTCGGCGACGTCGCCCTGGTGGCCGGCCTCGTCGGTGGCCTCGACGTGGAGGAGGAAGAGGTCGCGGTCCTCGAGCGACGCGAGGCACGCCGCCGTCTGCGCGCCGTAGTCGTTGTCGAACCCGGCGGTCGCGCCCGGGACATCGACGACCTCCAACCCGGTCAGGACGCCGAGGCCGCGGACGAGGTCGACGGCCGAGCTCAGCCGACCGGCGACGCCGAACCGGTCGGCGAAGACGGGCAGCGACGGGGCCAGGCCCTGGCCCCACAGCCAGATCTGGTGGGCCGGGCACCCGACCGCCCGGGCGGCCTCGGTGACGACCGGGCGGGATGCGCTCATGAGCGCCCGGAGGTGCGGCGCAGCCGGGCCGGTGGGCAGCGTCGCGTGCTGCCCGGTGAGGTCGTGGGGCGGCACGCAGTCCGCGTCGGCCCAGTCCCGCCGGGTGAGGCAGAGCTGCCGGTACTCGACGCCGGCGTGGAACCGCACGCCGTCGCGGCCGCCGCCGAGCCGCGCGTCGAGGGCGTCGACGATCGGATGGCTCTGCGCGTCGGACGGGTGGCCGCCGGCGAAGTCGACCATCACGTCGTCATCGACCGTGACGAGGTTGCACCGGTACGCGACGGCGTCGGGGCCGAGCTCGACGCCCATCGCCGCGGCCTCGATGGGGGCACGGCCCGTATGGAACTCCGCCGGGTCGTACCCGAGGATCGCCATGTTCCCGACGTCGCTGCCGGGTGGGAGGCCGTCGGGGATCACCGCGGCGCGCCCGACCTGACCGCGAGCCGCGAGCCGCGTCAGGTGGGGCATCGCGGCGGCCTCGAGCGGCGTGCGGCCGTCGAGCGACGCGAGGGGCTCGTCGGCGCAGCCGTCCGGGACGAGCACGACGTACTTCACGACCGCATGGTAGGGCCGAGGCTCGTCGCGTCCGCCCGAGCGTCAGCGCTCGGCGGTCGGGACGCGCCGGCGCACGTCCTCACGCAGCGCGCCCTTGGCGACCTTCCCGCCGGAGGCGCGGGGCAGCGCGTCGAGGACGACGAGGTGCTCGGGCCAGAGCTCCTTGCCGATGCCGCGGGCCGCCAGGTGGTCCTGGAGCGCGGCGAGGTCGAGCGGCGCCGCGTCGGGGCGCAGCTCCACGTACGCGCAGACCCGCTCCCCGAACACCGCGTCGGGCATGGCGATCGCCGCCGCCACCGCGACCGCCGGGTGGGTCGACACCTCGTCCTCGACTTGCGCGGCGCTCACGTTCTTCCCGCCCCGGATGATGAAGTCGGACGCGCGCCCCGCGACCGTCAGGTAGCCGTCCGCGTCGATCGTGCAGCGGTCCCCGGTCAGCATCCAGCCGTCCGACGTGTACAGCGCGGCGTTGGCGTCGGGGTCGCCGTAGTAGCCGAGGCAGCAGAGCGGGCCCCGGCACGCCGCGACGCCGGGGCCCCCGGCCGCGGTGACGTCGGCGCCGTCGTCGGCGAGCAGTCGCACCTGCATGGACGGGATGACCGCACCGGCGGTGCGGAGCCGGCGCGCCCGGGTGTCGCGGATCGTCGTGCGGCTCAGCGCGCCCGTCTCGTTCGAGCCGTAGAACTGGAGCACGCGACAGCCCGTGCGCTCCTCGAACTCCGCGGCGCGCCGTTCGGGCACCATCTCGCCGCCCGTGAACAGCACGCGGAGGCTGGTGAGGTCGAAGCGGTCCAGCGCCGCCGAGTTCAACAGCATGATGAACTGCGTCGACACGGCGGCGAGGACGGTGACCCGCTCGCGCTCGATCGCCGCGAGGCACGCCTCGGCGTCGAAGCGGGGCAGCACGACGCAGGGCACCCCCAGGACGGTCGGGGTGACGTGGGCGGTCCAGAGGCCGAAGCCGAACGGTGCGGGCAGGGCGCTGAGGAAGACGTCGTCCGAGGTGAGCCCGCCGGCGTCCACCGCGAGCTCGTGGAAGGCGAACCACCGGCGCTGGTCGTGCATGACGCACTTCGGCAGCCCGGTCGTGCCCGACGTCGAGTTGAGCAGCCACAG
>DATDGU010000265.1:0-4467 GCA_036521915.1 Acidimicrobiia bacterium
GTCGGCACCGGCGCGGGCGCGGGCGGCGTCCCCCTCGGCGGCCCGCCAGCGCTCCTCGGCGGCGTGCAGCGTGTCCTCGGCCGTGGCGACGGCCTCGAGCGCCTCGGTGCCGGGCAGGGTGAGCTCGGCCGCGTCGAGCGCCGCGAGGTCGTTGCGCAACGTCACCGCGTCGGCGACGAGCGTCTCGACGACGCCGGTGTCGGCGGCGCTCGCCAGCTCGCGCTCGAGCCCGCGTCGCTTCTCGGCGAGGAGCGCGGCGAGGCCGCGGCCCCGCTCGCGCAGCGCCTCGACGCGCGCGACCCACTCGGCGAGGCCTTCGACGCCGAGCACGGTGAGGGAGGCTTCGGCGCCGATGACGGCGTCGTCGAGCTCGGCGAGGCGCGTGTGCAGCTCGGTGTCGCGCTCGCCGAGCGCCTGGTGCTCGTCGCGCAGGCGCGCCAGGCGGGTCTGGAGCCCGGCGAGCTGGTGGCCGATGAGGTAGAGGCGCAGGGCGCGCAGCTCGTCGACGACCGCGCCGTGGCGCTCCGCGGCGCGGGCCTGACGCTCGAGTGGCGCGAGCTGGCGGCGCACCTCGCGGAGCAGGTCCTGGAGGCGGACGAGGTTCGCCTCGGTGGCGACGAGGCGGCGCTCGGCCCGCTCCTTGCGGCGCCGGAACTTCAGGATCCCCGCCGCCTCCTCGATGATCGCCCGGCGGTCGTCGGGCGTCGCCGAGAGGATCGTGTCGAGCTGGCCCTGGCCGACGATCACGTGCTGTTGGCGGCCGATCCCGGTGTCGGAGAGCAGCTCCTGGAGGTCGAGGAGCCGGCACGGGACGCCGTTCAGCTGATACTCGGATTCACCCGTGCGGAACAGGCTGCGGGTGATCGTCACCTCGCTGAACTCGATCGGCAGGAGGTGCGCCGAGTTGTCGATCGTGAGCGACACCTCGGCGCGGCCGAGCGCCGGGCGGCTCGGCGTCCCGGCGAAGATCACGTCGTCCATCCGCGCGCCGCGCAGCGTGCGCGGCCCCTGCGCGCCGAGCACCCACGCGACGGCGTCGACGAGGTTCGACTTCCCCGAGCCGTTCGGACCGACGACGACCGTGACGCCCGGCTCGAAGTCGAGCCTGGTCTTGTCGGCGAACGACTTGAAGCCCCGCAGGGTCAGGGCCTTCAGGAACACCGGGCGGCTCCTTCGCTTTGGCGGATCGTAGCGACACCCTCGTGCCACGCACGGGAGCGAGCGTCGGCGGGGGCCGACCCGAGCGCCGCGCTCGGCGCCACGGTCGCTGGCCGGCGGGCTCAGGCGAGCGCGAAGCCGGTCACGCCGGCGGGGGGCTCGTCGCGACCCTCGACGGCGTCGACGCGGGCCTGCGGCGGGCCGAGCGCGCACCAGGCCTCCACGGCCGCGACCCCGTCGGGCGGCCCTTCCAGGACGGCTTCGACGCGCCCGTCGGCGAGGTTGCGGACGAACCCGTCGACGCCGCGGTGGAGCGCCTCGGCGCGGCAGCGGTCGCGGAACCAGACCCCTTGGACACGCCCGGAGACCCAGACATGGCGGCGGACCCGGTCGGTCACGTCAGACCTGGCAGGCCTCGCAGTAGAAGGTGGAGCGGCCGCCGTAGCGCTCCCGCCGGATGAGGTGACGGCAGCGTCGGCAGTACTCGCCGTCGCGGGCGTACACGTTGTGGTGCAGCTGGAAGTCGCCGGGCTTGCCGAACAGGTCGACGTACTGCTCGTCGGCGAGCGACGACCCGCGGTACTTCACCGCGTCCTGGAGCACCTCGACCATCGAGCGGTAGAGGCGCCGGACCTCCTGGGAGGACAGCGAGTCGCTCGGGCGGTCCCAGCGCAGCCCGGCGCCCCACAGGATCTCGTCGCTGTAGATGTTGCCGATCCCGGCGAGGAACTTCTGGTCCATGAGCAGGGGCTTGAGCTTCGTGTGCCGCTGGGAGATGAGGTGCCCGAACTGCTCCCAGGACATCGCGGTTTCGAGCGGGTCGAGGCCGAGGTGGTTCAGCTCGCTCACCTTGTTCAGCGCGTCGGCCTCGGTCACGAACATCTCGCCGAACGTGCGCGGGTCGACGAAGCGCAGCTGGCCGCCCTGGGTGAACGTGATCACGACGTGGGTGTGCTTGCCGCGCGCCTCGCGTGCCGTCTTGGCCCGCAGGAGCTGGCCCGACATGCCGAGATGGATGATGAGGACGTCGCCGCCCTCGAGCCGGCACAGCAGGTACTTCCCGCGGCGCTCGACCCCGATGATCTTCTTGCCCTCGAGGCGGGTGATGAACTGTTTGCGGTTGTGGTGGCGCCGCACGGAGCGCATTGCGTCGACCTCGACGCCCTTGATGCGCTTCCCGACGACCTCGCGCTCGAGGTCGCGTCGCACGACCTCCACCTCAGGCAGCTCCGGCATCGGCTCCCTCAGTCTCGTGGAGGCGCTGCCAGGCGAGGCGGGCCGCGGCCTGCTCCGCCTGCTTCTTGGAGCGCCCCTCCCCCTCGCCGCAGACCTCGCCGTTGAGGCGCACGCGCGCGAAGAACCGCTTCGAGTGGTCCGGCCCCTCGGCGCGCACCTGGTAGCGGGGCAGCTGGTCGAAGCGCTGCGCGGCGAGCTCTTGGAGGCGGGTCTTGAAGTCCTCGCCGCCGGGGCCGGCGGCGCTCGCCCGGATGCGGTCGTCGAGGAGGCGCAGCACGAGGTCCTCGGAGGCGGACCAGCCGCCGTCGAGGTACACCGCGGCGATGACGGCCTCCATCGCGTCGGCGAGGATCGACGGCTTCCCGCGACCACCCGACGCGTCCTCGCCCTTGCCGAGCGCGAGCGACGGGCCGAGCTCGACGCCCGTCGCGAGGTCGGCGAGCACCTCGGCGTTCACGACGGAGGCACGCACCTTCGCCAGCTCGCCCTCGGGCAGCTCCGGGTACTCGTCGTAGATGTGGACGGTGACCACGAGGCCGAGCACGGCGTCGCCGAGGAACTCGAGGCGCTCGTTCGAGGAGGTGTCGGGATGCTCGGCGCAGTAGGAGCGGTGCGTCAGCGCCGCGTCGAGCAGGCCGGGATCCTGGAAGTCATGGCCGAGCGCCGCTCCGAGGCGGGCCCGCGCGTCGTCGCTCATGACGTCGCGCCGCCCCCTCCGTCGAGCCGGGCGACGACGTAGTCGACGGCCTCACGCACGGTGTGCAGGTCGGCGAGGTCCTCGTCGTCGACGTGGAAGCCGACGGTGCGCTCGCCGAGCTCCTCCTCGAGCTCCTCGACGAGCTCGATGAGCGCCAGCGAATCCGCCTCGAGGTCCTCGACGAAGCGCGCGTCGAGCGTGATCCGGTCCTCGTCGATCTCGAGGATGGCGGCGAGGCGCTCGCGGACGAGGCCGAGCACCTCGTCGGGGCCGAGCGGGGTGTGCTCGACGTGGGTCTCAGCGGGCATTCGCCACCGCTTCCTGCATGCGCCGCACGGCACCGGCCTCCACGCAGTCGGCGGCGAGCTGCACCGAGCTCACCACGGCGCGCGCCGACGAGTTGCCGTGCGAGATGACGCACACCCCGTCGACGCCGAGCAGCACGGCGCCGCCGGTCAGGTCGGGGTCGTACACCTGGGCGGCTTCGAGGAGCCGCGGGGTGATGACGGTCGCGGCCTCCCGGGTCTCGGGCGTGGCGTCGAGCACGCCGAACACGACGCCGGCGAGGGAGCGCAGCGCCCCCTCCATGCTCTTCAGCGCGACGTTGCCGGTGAAGCCGTCGGTGACGATGACGTCGGCGCGCCCCGCGTGCATGAAGTCGGAGCCCTCGACGTTGCCGACGAAGCCGGGGACGCTGTGCAGCAGCTGGTAGCTCCGGCGGCGCAGGTCGTCGCCCTTGCCCGATTCCTCGCCGTTGGAGAGCAGCCCGATCGTGGGCGCGTCGAGCCCGTAGCGGGCGCGGGCGTACGCGCCGCCCATCTGGGCGTAGAGGAGCAGCCGCTCGGGTGACGCGTCGACGACCGCGCCGGCGTCGACGAGCACCTGGGGGTGATGCCCCGGCACGGGGATCGGCACGGCGATCGCCGGGCTCGGCACGCCGCGGAAGCGCTTCATGCGCAGCACGGCCGCCGCCGTGACCGCACCGGTGTTGCCGGCGCTCACCATCGCGTCCGCCGCGCCGTCGCGCACCGCCCGGGCGCACACGACGATCGAGGAGTCCTTCTGCTTGCGCACCGCGGCGAGCGGCTCGTCGTCCATGGCGATCACGTCGCGGGTGTCGACGAGCGTCATGAGCTCGGGGAGCGGGTCCGGGAGGAGCGGGCGCAGCTCCTCGACGCGCCCGTGGAGCAGGATCCGCACGCCGAGCGTGGTGGCCGCCTCGAGCGCGCCGGCGACGATCTCGCCCGGCGCGCGGTCGCCGCCCATGGCGTCGACGGCGACCGTGCAGGGCGCGTCGGCCACGGGCTCAGTCCACCTCGATGCGCTGCCTGCCCCGGTAGTACCCGCAGTTCGTGCACACCCGGTGCGGCAGCTTC
>DATDGU010000266.1:0-1850 GCA_036521915.1 Acidimicrobiia bacterium
AAGCGCCGCCGCGCACTCCAGGACGTCCTCGCCGACACGCGCATCGTCTACGACTGGTAGTCCGCGCGGGGCGCCGCGTCACGGGCGGTCAGCTGGCGTCGACCCGAAGACGCCGGTCGACCACCGCCGCGATGCACGGCGCCTGAAATGACGTGCTGACATCCGATTCGCGTGTCGTACCCGGCTCGAGCGTCGATCACCGGGTGTGACCTGCCGAGGGGTCCCGAGGTGGCGATCGGTCGTACGTCACTAGTGTGAGACGCCGGATGGCCTGAGGAGTGCGGGCAGTGGACAGGACCGTCAACGTCGCGTTCGTCGTGGAGACGTTCTTCCTGATGCTCATCGGCATCGGACCCAAGATCGCGCTGCTGCCGTTCCTCGACACCACCGCCGGGTTGGACCCAGAGACGACCCGGCGGGTCAGCCGCAAGATGATCACGACGGCGGGCACGGTCGCGTTCCTGTTGCTCGCGCTCGGCGAACTCCTGACGCGCCTGCTGCACTTCGACCCAGGCTCATTGTCCGTCGCGGGCGGGATCGTGCTGCTCATCATCGCGATCTCGATGGTGCTCGGCACGTCCACGAACGAACTCGGTAGCCGATCCACGGCGACCGACGACCCGATGGCGCTCGCCGTCTACCCGCTCGCGATCCCGTACCTGCTGAACCCGGTCGGAATCGTGGCGCTCGTCACGCAGTCGGCGGAATCGGCAGCGCTCGGCACCTTCGCGGTCGTCGTGATCCTGGTCGCGGGTGTCCTCGTCCTCGACCTGGCAACCTTCGGCCTCGCATCCCGGTTCAGCCAGCACCTGAACGAGAACCGACTCCTCGTCGCCGAGAAGGTGTTCGGATTCCTCCTGGCCGCGCTCGCCGTGCAGCTCATCCTGGACGGGCTCTCGTCGACGGGCGTGATCCATCTGACCGGTCACTGAGGATCGCCGCCGCCGCGTCGTCAGGTCGGCTTCTCCGCTGGCTCGGCCTCCCCGGCCCGCGCCAGCACCTCGACGGCGCCGATCAGGAGCAGCACGACCAGGGCAATGACGAGCACGGAGAGGGGGCTCGGATAGTTGAGCGCGACGAGGATCACCAAGCCCACGCCGACGGCCGCGAGGCGCAGGGGGTTCCGGTAGCGGCGTGCGAACTGGGCCACCTCGGGCCGCACGGCGCTCTGTCCGGGCGTTTTGGCGACGAGGTTCCGGACCGTGGTGCGTACACGCGTCCCGACCCGACCCGGACCGGAGAGCCAGGCCGCGAGCGCGACGACGACGGCTAGGGCGAAAACGGTCTTCAATGCGAGCACCAAGAAGCTGATCAGCTGGTCGTAGACGGCGTTCGCCGCCGGGCGGTTCACGCTGGGCGGCAGTGCGCCCGAGTAGGGGTTGCGCAGTGCGTTCCAGATGACCCAGAACGCCAGCATCACGAAGGCCAACGCGATGGCGCCACGGAGGATCGTCCGCCGCCGGTTCGTGGAGGCCACGATCGCTCCGGCGAAGATGAGCGCGGTGAGGATCGGCAGCGCGATCGCCAGGTCGTCCAGCACGCGCACCGCGCTCTGGGCTGAGGACAGCGTGCTCGAGCTAAAGAGCACGATGTTTTCGTTGTGCCCAGCCGTCGACAGGCCGTTGACCCCCACCTTCTGGAGCGCACCGTTGACCTTGTCGACAATGCCGCTGATGTCGATCGTGACTTGGCCCTTGTTGTTGACGAAGCGCCCCTGACCTCGCAGCAACGCGACGACGCGCGTGTGGACGCGCCGGTTCAGGTTCTCCCACAGCTGCGCGAACTTGGGGGACTGCACGACCTTGAGCGCCGCGCTGTAGACGAAGCTGTGCAGGTTGCTCGCGATGATG
>DATDGU010000267.1:0-2395 GCA_036521915.1 Acidimicrobiia bacterium
GCTGTCGCTGCCGAGCCCGGTGCGGGACGCGTCGCACGACGACCCGTACGCGCTCTTGAACCAGGCCGACGACTCGCCGGCGATCGAGCAGTTCTTCGCCGGTCCCGGGCCGGTCGACCCGTTCGCACCCGCGCCCGCTGCCGGTGACCCGTTCGCCGGCGGGCCGGCGACGGTCGACCCCTTCACCGGACAGCCGGCGACCGCCGAGCCGTTCGCCGCGCCGCCCGCGCCCCCGGTCGACCCGTTCGCGACCGCCCAGCCGTTCGGCGCGCCACCCGCGCCCCCGGTCGAGGGGTTCGCGACCGCCGCGCCGCCGATGGCACCGCCGCTCGCCGCCGATCCCGCGACGACCGGACCGTCCGAGGGGTTCGCGCCCGGGCCGCCCGTCGCCGGGCCGCCGCCGGGCTGGGCGCCGCCGCCCGCGCCCGAGATGACGCCGGTGGTCGAGCCGGTCGGCGCCGGCCCGTTCGCGCCGCCGCCGGTGATGCCGCCGACCGAGGCGCCGCTGACCCCGCCGTCGGATCCGTTCGCCGGACCGGTCAGCCCGAACGCCAACGCCGCCGGGCTGCGCGACCCGTTCGCGCCCCCGTCGGCGGAGGACCCGCTCGCACCGCGGCCGCTGCCCCCCGACCCGTTCGCGGCGCCGCCGCCCGCGCCCGAGCCCGCGACGTGGGCGGAGCCCGTCGCGCCCGAGCCGACCGTCGCGAACGGCAACGGCAACGGCGTCGGCGTCGTCATCGACGACCCGTTCGCGCCGCCGCCGATCGCCGTGACGCCCACCGAGACCGAGCCCGTCGCGGCCGAGCCCGACGTCGCGGCGCACGACGCGGTGGCCCACGACGGGTTCGTGCCGGGCGCCTTCAGCGGGCCGATCCTCGACGCGATCGTCGTCGACGACCCGATGCGCCAAGCGCCGAGCGACGCGCCGCCCGCGGTCGAGGACCACGACGAGCCCGCCGCGGACCTCGAGCCCGAGGTCGACGACGCGCGACCGATCATCACGCCGAGCGACCCGATCGCGTGGAAGGCGGCCGCGGACGCGCCGAGCGGCGAGCCGAGCCCGACGTTGGCGGCCGAGCCGCACTTCGAGCGGGCCACCGCCGACTGGCAGGTCGGCGGTGTCTTCCCGGCCACCGCCATGGCCGATGACGGGACGCTCGCGCTGCGGCGCGCCGACGCCCGCTGGGCGCTCACGACGCTGACCGCTGTCGGCGACGCCGTCATCGAGACGTCGTTCGACCTGCGGACGGGCTCCGGGTTCGGGATCGTGTTCCGCGCGTCGGTCACGAACGACCGCATCACCGGCTACTCGTTCGACATGGACCCGGTCGCCGGTGGTGGTGGCTACCTCGTGCGGCTCTGGGACGGGAGTCGCCAGCACTGGCGGCCGCTGGCCCACGCGGCGGTCACCGACCCCGCACGCCTCTTCGGCCGCCACGTGGCCCGGATCACGCTGCGCGGCGACCAGCTCAGCGTGCAGATCGACGGCGACCCCGTCCTCGAGGTCCCGGCGCTCAGCCGGGCGACGCTCGAGGCCGGCCGCGAGCCCTGCCGTGGCGACCGGGTCGGCATCCAGGCCTGGGCCACGACCGAAGTCACCGTCGACACCTTCCGCGTCGCGCAGCTCTGACGCGCCGGCCCGAACCGGCCGATCCCGCGCCTCACGCAAACCAGACGCGCGCCGAGGTCCGCACCTCGTCGTCGTGGGTGAGCCAGCACGCCAGGCCGTCGGCCACCACGCTCGTCCGCAGCTCGATCGCCTCCTCCAGGTCGACCGGCTGCCGGTACTCCATCTCGGCACGGGCCAGGTGCCGCGTCGGATGGCGTCTCCCGAGCTCGTCCTCGACCGCCGTCCACGACGCCGCGTTGTTGACGTGGTCGAGCACGTCGATGTCGGCGACGCGCAGCGGCCACGGCCGGGCCGGGGCACCCGGCGTCGGCGCCGGGTGGCGCAGCCGGCTCCGCACGTGCCGCCCCGCGGCCGCCTCGCCGTAGAGGTCGAAGAACCAGTCCCGCAGCGGCGCCGGCCGGCCGGCCTCGTCGACGTACACCCAGAGCGCGACCCCCTCGACGGCCACCCGCCCCCCCACGATCAGCGTCGTGCGCCGCTCCGCGAATCGGCTCCCCGACCCGCTGCAGAACGTCGTGAGCGTCACGGCGTCGCGGTAGCGCGGCGGCTCGCCGAGCGCGAGGACGAGGCGGCGCAGCACCCACGCGCCGACGAGACCCGCGTCGTCGACGTCGTCGGCCGCGACGTCTTGGAAGTACCCGGCGAGCGCGTCGAGCCGCACGCGACCCTGGCTGGTGACGTCGCCCAGGCGGACGTGGCGCTCACGGGTGAAGCGCCGGCCCGTCGCCGGCAGCGGCCGGAACTCCTCGGGATCGACGTCGGGCG
>DATDGU010000268.1:0-3537 GCA_036521915.1 Acidimicrobiia bacterium
GGACCCGGCCGACCGGGTTGCGGGGCAGGTCGGCCCGGAACTCGACGTAGCGGGGCACGGCGAAGTACGGGACGTGGTCGATCGCCCAGCGGCACAGGTCCTCCTCGGTCAACGTCGCACCGTCGACGAGCACGACCGTGACCTTCACCTCGTCCTCGCCGACGTCGCTCGGCACCGAGTGCACGGCGACGTCCTGCACGGCGTCGTGGCCGTGGAAGATCCGCTCCAGCTCGAAGCTCGACACGTTCTCGCCCCGTCGGCGCAGGTAGTCCTTCTTGCGGTCGACGAAATAGAGGAAGCCGTCCTCATCGAGCCGGCCCAGGTCCCCGGTGTGGAACCACAGGTTGCGCAGCACGGCGAGGGTCTCCTCGGGGCGACGCCAGTAGCCGGCGAACATGACGTTGGGCCGGCGGGGTCGACACACGATCTCGCCCGTCTCCCCCACCGGGACCGGCGTGTCGTCGTCGTCGACGAGCTCGACCTCGAACTCGTGGTCGTTCGGCTTGCCGGCAGCGCCCGGCTTGTTCTCCTCGCCGGCCGGGAGCATCGAGATGAGCGACGCCTCGGTCAGCCCGTACCCGCCGCTGAAGGTGGCGCAGCCGAACCGCTCGCGCCAGATCTGGTCGATGGGCGGCGGGATGGGCGCGGCGGCGCAGAGCCGGAGCCGGTGCCCGGCCTGGTCGGGGTGGTCGGCGGCGTCGGCGATGAGGATGGCGAGCGAGCCGAGGAGCGACACCATCGTGGCGCCGGTGCGGCGCACCTCGGGCCAGAAGCGGGAGACCGAGAACCGCCGGGCGATACTGGCGCTGCCGCCGGTGAGGAGCGTGCCGACGACGCACACCGAGATGGCGTTGAAGTGGAAGAGGGGCAGCGGGGTGAGCACGACGTCGTCGGGGCGGCGCTGCCACGCGCGGCTGATCTGCTCGGCGAGACCGACGATGTAGTGGTGGGACAGCATGCAGCCCTTCGACGGGCCGGTGGTCCCCGCGGTGTAGATGAAGCACGCCAGGTCGGCCGGCCCGACGGTCACGGGGGGCGCGGACTCGGGCGTGCGGGCCAGCACCGCGTCCCAGTCGTGGACGGGCGCGCCGACGATCGCGGCGTCGGGCGTCCCGACGGCCACGACCGCGCGGAGGTCGGGCGGCAGCGGGTCGAGCGCGGCGACCCGGCCGGCGAAGTCGCCCTGCACGACGAGGACGCGTGCCCCCGAGTCGACGAGCTGGTGGAGGAGGAAGTCGCCCTTGTAGGCGGTGTTGATGGGCACCTGGACGGCGCCGAGCTTGAGCGCCGCGAAGAACGACAGGACCTGCTCCGGCCCGTTCTCGAGCAGCGTGGCCACCCGGTCCCCCGCCCGGACGCCGAGGTCGGCGAAAGCCGCGGCCATCCGACCGCTCAGCCCGTCCGCCTCGGCGGCGGTGAGGCCGCGGCCCTCGAAGTCGAGGTAGGGCCCGTCGGGGTCGCGGGCGAGCCGACCGGCGAGCGCGTCGAGGACGGTGGTGGCGGCGCGCACCTCGGACATGGAGGGCGACCCTACCCAGGCGCTGGACGGACCCGAGCCGTCAGCCCGTGCTGGCGTCGTCGGCCGGGTGCTGCGCCACGGTGAACGCCACCTCCTGGCCGTAGGACAGCTCGAGGTTGTGCCCGTCCGGGTCGGCGATGATCGCCCAGTAGCCGACGGGCGCGCCGTCGTCGGCGGGGCCGAGCACCTCGTGGCCCGCGGCGCGCGCCGCCGCGCAGCGGGCGTCGACCTCCTCACGGCTCGCACAGCCCACGCCCAGGTGCGCGAAGCCGCCGAGGTGGTGCGTGACCGTCGTCTCGATCAGCACGATCACGAACGGCCGGGTGAGGTCGCTGAGCCACACCACCGTGGCACCCGTCGACGGATCGACCCGGGCGTGCACCACGGTCATGTCGGCGAGCTGCTCGTAGAAGGCGATGCTGCGCGCCGCGTCGGCGATCGGCAGCGCGACGTGCGTGAGCCCGTGGTCCTCGCGGGACGCTGCCACGATGGGAGCGTACCGACGGCGACGGGAGGAGGCCCTGTGGGTGACGCGCACCACTACCGCGCCACGTGCGCCTGGCGGGGCTCGACGGCCGTGGGCTACGACGCCTACGCCCGCGCCCACACGGTGACGATGCCGCCGGCCGACGCGACCCTCACGATGTCGGCCGACCCGGCGTTCCGGGGCGACGCCCAGCTGGTGAACCCCGAGCTGCTGCTCCTCGCCGCGGCGGCGTCGTGCCAGCTGCTGTCGTTCCTGGCGGTCGCCAGCCGCGCCCGCATCGACGTGCTCCAGTACGCCGACAACGCCGAGGGCTGGATGCCCGAGGACGACCGCCCGACGCGCGTGACCCGCATCCTGCTGCGGCCCCGGATCACCGTCCGCGGCGACGTGACGCCGGCGCGCCTCTCCCACCTGACCGAGGTCGCGCACCGCGAGTGCTACATCGCGAACAGCCTGCGCACCGACGTCGTCGTCGAGCCGACCTTCCTGACCCTGCCGGCTAGGGCAGCACCCCCGGATGGCGGGACGGCCGGACCGGCAGGGTCCGGCGCGGCGCGCTGAGGCGCAGCGCGGCGAGCAGCGCGTCGCGCAGCTCGACCGGGGCGACCACCTCGTCGTAGCTCATCGTGTCGGCGGCGTGGTACGCGCCGCCGAGCTCGGCGTGCTCGAGCACCGCCTTTGTGTCGCCGTCGACCCCGGCGGCCTCGGCGCCGCCCGCCGCCGGCATCGCGCCCAGGCGCGCCCCGGGGAGCGCCAGCGTGATGGTCTGGTCGTCGAAGGGGTTCATGGCCATGAGCGAGCTGCCGAAGCCGTACGCCTTGCGCAGCGTGACGTGCAGCTTCGGCGCCGCCACCCGGGCCTGCGCGGCATACAGCCGTGCGGAGTGGCGCAGGATCCCGGACCGCTCGGCCGCGCTGCCCGCGAGCACCCCCGGGTTGTCGGCGAGGAACACGACGGGGAGATGGAAGGCACCGGCGACGCCGAGGAAGTGGGCCGCCTTGTCGGCACCCTCGGCGTCGATCGCGCCGGCCTTCACCGCCGGCTGGTTGGCGACGACCGCGACCGCGACGCCGCCGAGGCCGGCGAGCGCCGTGACGACGGTGCGGCCGTGCGCGGGCTCGACCTCCAGGACCGAGCCGCGGTCGAAGACCAGCTCGACGACCGGGCGCACGTCGTAGCCCCGCCGCGGGTCGGCGGGCAGCAGCGCGGCGAGCCCGTCGAGGGAGCGGGATTCCGTGTCGTCGCCCCCGAGCGGTGGCGGGGTCTGCCACGCGTTCGACGGGAAGTACTGGAGATAGCGGCGCGCGAGGTCGAGCGCGGCACGGTCGTCGGGCGCCGTGTTGTGCGCCACGCCGCTCACCGTGGTGTGGATCGCGGTGCCGCCCAGCTCCTCCTTGGTGACCGTCTCGCCCATCGCCGCCTGGACGAGCGGCGGCCCGGCGGCGAAGAGCGCCGCGCCCTCGACCATCACGACCAGGTCCATGAGCGGCGCGGCGAGCGCGCCGTGGCCCGCGGACGCGCCGAGCACCAC
>DATDGU010000269.1:0-5575 GCA_036521915.1 Acidimicrobiia bacterium
GTCGACGGTCGCCGGCACGACGGGCGGCGGGCCCGCCGGCTGGATGAACGCCGGGATGTAGTCGAACACCGACACCCAGGCGCCGAGGCCGCGAAACGGGCTCGTGTCGACCCGCGGGACGGACAGCGAGGAGCAGGCGGCCGCGCCGACGGTGAGCGCCGCGACGACGAGCACGGTGACTGCCCGGCGCGCCCGCCGGGACCGGGTGCGGCTCAGGACGTGGTGACGCCGGCGACGTCGAGGCGCAGGTCGGCGCGGGCGAGGGCGGCGAGCGCCTCCTCGTCGGTCTCGTCGGACGCGAGCGCGGCCTGCGCCCGGGCCCGGGACGCCTCGGCGCGGGCCACGTCGATCTGCTCGGGGAGCTCGGCGACGTCGGAGAGCACGATCACCCGGTCGTGGCTCACCTCGACGAACCCACCGTGCACCGCGATGACCTGCTCGGCGTGGTCGGGCAGCAGGGCGCGGACCTTGGCGATCCCGAGCGAGCCGAGGAGCGGCACGTGGCCGGGCAGGAACGCGATCTCGCCGTCGGCGGTGCGGCACACGACCATCTCGGCGCGGCCTTCGTAGAGCACGCGCTCGGGCGAGACGACCTGCAGCTCGAGCGTCGGGTTGGCGTCGGCCACCCGCTAGCCCTCCTCGAGGCTCTTGGCCTTCGCGAGGACGCTCTCGACGCCGCCGACGTTGAAGAAGGCCTGCTCGGGCACCTCGTCGAGCTCGCCGTTGGCGACGGCCTCGAAGCTCTGGACGGTCTCGTCGACCGGGACGTAGATGCCCTTCAGGCCGGTGAACACCTCACCGACGAAGAACGGCTGCGACAGGAACCGTTGGATCTTGCGGGCCCGCGACACGGTGAGCTTGTCCTCCTCGGACAGCTCGTCGATGCCGAGGATGGCGATGATGTCCTGGAGCTCCTTGTAGCGCTGGAGGATCTCCTGCACCCGCAGCGCCACCGCGTAGTGACGGTCGCCCACGATCTCGGGCGTGAGGATGTTCGACGTCGACTGGAGCGGGTCCACCGCCGGGTAGATGCCGAGCGCGGCGATCTGGCGGCTCAGCTCGGTCGTCGCGTCGAGGTGCGTGAACGTCGTGAACGGCGCGGGGTCGGTGTAGTCGTCCGCCGGCACGTACACCGCCTGCAGTGACGTGATCGAGTGGCCGCGGGTCGAGGTGATGCGCTCCTGCAGCTCGCCCATCTCGTCGGCGAGGGTCGGCTGGTAGCCGACGGCGGAGGGCATGCGCCCGAGCAGCGTCGAAACCTCGGAGCCGGCCTGGACGAAGCGGAAGATGTTGTCGATGAAGAGCAGTACGTCCTGGTTCTTCACGTCGCGGAAGTACTCGGCGACCGTGAGCGCGGACAGCGCGACGCGGAGGCGCACGCCCGGCGGCTCGTCCATCTGGCCGTACACGAGCGCCGCCTTGTCGATGACGCCGGACTCCTGCATCTCGAGCCAGAGGTCGGTGCCCTCGCGGGTCCGCTCCCCCACCCCGGCGAACACGGACACGCCGCCGTGCTGGGTCGCGACCCGGTTGATCATCTCGAGGATGATCACGGTCTTGCCGACGCCGGCGCCGCCGAAGAGGCCGATCTTGCCACCCTGTACGTACGGCTCGAGCAGGTCGATGACCTTGATGCCCGTCTCGAACATGATCGAGCGGGGCTCGAGCTGGTCGAACGCGGGCGGCTCGCGGCGGATCTCCCAGTGATCCTCGATGCCGCTGAGCTGGTCGGCGGTCACGTCGAGCGGCTCGCCGATCACGTTGAAGACGTGCCCGAGCACGCCGTCACCGACCGGCATGCGGATCCCGGTGCCGGTGTTGCGGACGAGCGTCCCCCGCTTGAGGCCGTCGGTCGGCTTCATGCAGATGGCCCGCACCCGGCTGTCGCCGACCTGTTGGGCGACCTCGGCGACGACGGTGATCTTGTCCTCGTCGAGCTCAAGGTCGAACTCGATCGCCGTGTTGATCTCGGGCAGCGCGTCGGGGGGGAACTCGACGTCGACGACCGGGCCGGCGATGGCGACGATGCGGCCGTCCTTCAGCTCGACGGCCGGCTCCGCGGTCGTGGTCATGACGCTCCTTCGGGGTCTAGGTGGTGACGAGGAGGCGGTCGGGCTCGGGCTCGACCTCGGCGGTGCGCAGCGCCTCGGCGCCGCCGACGATGTCCATGATCTCGGTCGTGATCGCGTCCTGGCGGGCGCGGTTCATGACGCGGGTGAGGCCGACGATGAGCTCGTCGGCGTTGTCGGTCGCGGCCTTCATGGCCCGCTGGCGGGCCGCGTGCTCCGACGCCGCCGCGTTCAGGAGCGCGGCGTACATGCGGGCGTCGACGTAGCGGGGCAGGAGCTGCTCGAGGATCACCTCGGGGGACGGCTCGAACTCATACGACGGGGGCACCTCGTCGCTGCGGGGCGGCCCCTCGACACCGCCGCCGGCGAGCACCTCCTGCTCGAGCGGCATGAGCGGGCGGACCAGCACCTCCTGGCTGCCGACCGACACGAAGCGCGTGTAGGTCACCTCGACGAGGTCGCACTCGCCGTCCAGGAACGGGCGCTCGACGGCGCGTGCCACGGCGCGGGCGTCCTCGTAGGTCGGCTGGTCGGAGAACCCGGTGAACGCTGCGTCGATCCGGTAGTGGCGGAACCGGAAGTAGGACTCGGCCTTCCGGCCCACGACGATGAGCGAGTAGTCGCGACCCATCGCGGCGTGCTCGCGCATCGAGCCCTCGGCGGCGCGGATCACGTTCCCGTTGTACGCGCCGCAGAGTCCCCGGTCGGCGGTCAGCACGACGTGGGCGACCGTGCGGATCTCGGGCCGGGCCGCGAGCAGCGGGCTGTCGGTCCCCGCGCCGGCCGCGGCGAGGTCGCGCACCACCTGGGTGATCATCTCGGAGTACGGCACGGCGGCGTGCACCCGCGCCTGGGCGCGCACGATCCGGCTGGCGGCGATGAGCTCCATCGCCCGCGTGATCTTCTTCGTCGACTGGATGCTGCGGATCCGTCGACGGAGGATCCGCTCCTGGCCACCGGCCATGCTGGCGCGCCGCCTTCTACTCGGTCTGGAGGGTCTTCTCGGACTCCGGGTCGCCCGGCGCCGCGGCGTCGGTCGCGCTCGGGTCCGCGTCGGTGCCGGGCGCGGCCGCGCCGGGGAGCCCCCCGAGGAACTCGACCTTGAACGCCTCCACCGCGAGCCGGACGTCGTCACCTTCGGGCAGGGACCCCGTCTGGCGGATCTCGGCGAGGAGCCCGCCGTGGCGTCCCCGGAACCAGTCGAGGAGGTCGCGCTCGAAGCGGCGGATCTGGTCGACCGGGACGTCGTCGACGAGCCCGCTCGTGCCGGCGAAGATCACGACGACCTGCTCCTCGATCGGCATCGGCGAGTTCAACGGCTGCTTCAGCAGCTCGACGAGACGCTGGCCCCGGTCGAGTTGCGCGCGCGACACCGCGTCGAGTTCGGAGCCGAACGTGGCGAACGCCTCGAGGTCACGGAACTGCGCCAGGTCGATCTTCAGGGTCCCGGACACCGTCTTCATCGCCTTGATCTGGGCCGCACCGCCGACCCGCGACACCGAGATGCCGACGTCGACCGCCGGCCGGACCCCGGCCTTGAAGAGGTCGTCGACGAGGTAGATCTGCCCGTCGGTGATCGAGATCACGTTCGTCGGGATGTAGGCCGACACGTCGCCGGCCTTCGTTTCGATGATCGGGAGCGCGGTCATGGACCCGCCGCCCTCGGCGTCGTTCAGCTTGGCGGCCCGCTCGAGCAGCCGGCTGTGCAGGTAGAAGACATCACCCGGGTAGGCCTCGCGGCCCGGCGGGCGGCGCAGCAGGAGCGAGATCTGGCGGTACGCCTCGGCCTGCTTGGACAGGTCGTCGTAGACGATGAGCGCGGCCTCGCCGTGCTCCATCCAGTGCTGGCCCATCGCGCACCCGGCGTAGGGCGCGAGGTACTTGAACACCGCCTGCTCCGCGGCCGGCGCGTTCACGACGACCGTGTACTCCATCGCGCCGTGCGACTCGAGAGTCGCGACGGTCTGGGCGACCGACGAGCCCTTCTGGCCGATCGCGACGTAGATGCACTTCACGCCCGCGCCGGCCTGGTTGAGGATCGTGTCGATCGCGACGGTCGTCTTGCCCGTCTTGCGGTCGCCGATGATGAGCTCGCGCTGGCCGCGTCCGATGGGCGTCATCGCGTCGATCGCCTTGATGCCGGTCTGGAGCGGCTCGGACACGGGCTTGCGATGCACGATGCCAGGGGCCTGCACCTCGAGGCGGCGGTAGGTCTCGGTCGCGATCGGACCCTTGCCGTCGATCGACTGGCCCAGCGGGTTCACGACGCGCCCGATGAGGCCGTCGCCGGTGGGAACCGAGAGGATGCGACCGGTGGCCTGCACGGCGGCGCCCTCCTCCACGTCGAAGTCGTCGCCGAGCACGACGGTCCCGATCGAGTCCTCGTCGAGGTTGAGGGCCAAGCCGAGCTTCCCGCCGCTGAACTCGAGGAGCTCGTTCACCGCGGTGTCGGGGAGACCGGCGACCCGGGCGATGCCGTCCCCGACCTCGAGGACCCGCCCGATCTGGGCTTGGGCCATCGAGGGCTGGAACGACTCGACGTGCTTGCGCAGGGCCGCCGCGATCTCGTCGGCGTTGATGGTCAGCTCGGCCATCAGAGCTGCTCCTTCAGCTGTTCCAGACGGTGACGGACGGTGCCGTCGATGACGACGTCGCCGACGCGGGCGACGATTCCTCCGAGAACGGTTGGGTCCACGATCACCTTCACCTCGACGGTCTTGCCGGTCGCCCGGCCAAGCGCCTCGGCGAGGCGCTGCTGCTGCTTCGCGTCGAGGGGCAGGGCGCTGCGGACCTCGGCGAACTCGCGCTGGCGATCCGACGCCGCGAGCTCGACGAAGCGGTCGATGATCGTGGGGAGATCCGCGGCGTGGCCAGCGGCGACGACGAGCTCGACGAGCGCCGTGCTCGCGGCGAGGCCCCGGCCGCCCATGAGCTCGTTGATGACGGCGAGGCGTCGCCCGATGGGCAGGTTCGGGTCGGTGAGCGCGATCCGCAGCGGGTCGGAGCTCTCGAACGTGCGCGCGAAGCGGAAGAGGTCGTCCTCGATGTCCCCGAGGTTCCCCTCACCGCGCGCCGCGGCGAGCAGGGCGTCGGCGTACGCCGCGGTGCGCTCGCGTGTCACCGGCGCCGACTGCCGTTGCCGTTGCCCACCGAGTTGATGTAGTTCTCGATGAGGCCCATCTGGGTGTCATGGTCGAGGTTGTGCTCGACGATCTTCTCGGCGAGGTCGACCGACAGTGACGCGACCTGGGTGCGCAGCTCCGACATCGCCCGGCTGCTGGCGAGCTGCGAATCCTCCTGCGCGCGCTGGCGGATCTCGGCGGCGTCGGACTCGGCCCGGGCGATGAGGTCCTTGCGCACGCCTTCGGCGGCCTGGCGGGCCTCCTCGATGATGCGCGTCGCCTCCCCGCGGGCCTCCGCGACCTGCTTCTGGTAGCCCGCCAGCGTCGCCTCGCCCTCGTTGCGGGCCTGCTCGGCCCGCTCCAGGTCGCCGCGGATCTTGTCCT
>DATDGU010000270.1:0-25478 GCA_036521915.1 Acidimicrobiia bacterium
GGACGAACCTCATGCGCCAGATGCAGCGCATGCAACAGGACATGGCGGACGCGCAGGCTGCGCTCGCCGAGGAGACGATCGAGGGGTCGGCGGGCGGTGGCGTGGTGAAGGCGACCGTCACCGGCGGCGGCGACCTGCGCGCCGTGTCGATCGCGCCCGAGGTGGTCGACCCCGACGACGTCGAGATGCTCGAGGACCTGGTCGTCGCCGCCGTCACCGACGCGCTGCGCGGCGCGCAGGAGCGTCAGGCCCAGGCGATGGGCGGGATGACCGGCGGGCTCGACCTCGGCGCCCTCGGCGGACTGCTCGGCTGAGGTCGCGCCGGGCACGTGGAGGTCTACGAGGCGCCGGTCCAGGCGCTCATCGACGAGCTCGGCCGGCTGCCCGGCATCGGCCCGAAGTCCGCGCAGCGCATCGCGTACTCGCTCCTGAAGGGTCCGAGGGAGGACGCCGACCGGCTCGCCGCGGCGATCCGCGAGGCGAAGGCCCGGGTGACCTGGTGCCGGCGCTGCTTCAACCTCGCCGAGGGTGAGCTCTGCCGCGTCTGTCGCGACGAGCGCCGCGACCCGACGGTGGTCTGCGTCGTCGAAGAGCCGCGCGACATCGTCGCGATGGAGCGGACCCACGAGTTCCGGGGCCGCTACCACGTCCTGCAAGGGGCCATCTCGCCGATCGACGGCATCGGGCCGAGCCAGCTCCGGACCGACGAGCTGCTGCGCCGCGTCCCCGAGGAGGGGATCACCGAGGTGATCCTGGCGACGAACCCCAACATGGAGGGCGAGACGACGGCGCTCTATCTCATCCAGGCGCTGGCGCCCCTCGGCGTGAAGGTCACGCGCCTCGCCAGCGGGCTCCCCGCCGGCGGTGACCTCGAGTACGCCGACGAGGTGACGCTGAGCCGGGCGCTCGAGGGCCGCCGGGAGGTCCAGGCCTAGCGGTCCTCGTGGAGCACGGGCGCGTACGAGATGCCGACGATCAGCCCGTCCTCGGTGAGGAGCCGGGTCACCGTCTGGCCCCACGGCTCGGTGCGGGCCGGGTGCAGCAGGGCGTAGCCGGCGCGCTGCAGCTCGTCACCCGCGGCGGCGACGGCGTCGGCGTCCTCGACCTCGAACTCGATGGACGCCTGGGGGATCACCCGATCGGTGGGCCACGTCGGTGTGCCGAAGCACGCCTCGGCCGCCTCCGCGAGCGGCCACACGCCGAAGTGCTTGGTGCCGGCGACGTGCTCGCTGGAGTAGTAGCCGTCGCCTTCGCCCTCCAACGGCAGCCCGAGGGCGTCCAGGTAGAGCCGGTGGCTCCGGGGCGGGTCAGCGACCACCACCGCGACGCTGGTCACGAAGAGCACGTCCACGCGGCGCAGCCTCGCGACCGCTACAGCGCGGAGACCGGCTGGCCGGTGAGCAGCCGGTAGACGTAGGCGAGGGCGGTGGCCGAGATCGCGTACGTGACGACGAGGCCGACGAGGCAGAGGAACGCGCCGGTGACGTTCAGGAGCAGCAGGACGACGGCGAGCCCGATCAGGCGCAGCCGCGCGCCGCGGGTGATCTGCGCCGAGCGGCGCAGCGCCACCGTGGCTTGGACGTCGGGGTGCTCGGCGATGACGTAGCCGTAGAACTGGAACACCACAGCGAAGATGATGCCCGGGACGATGAGGATGAGGCCGATGTTCGTGCCGATCAGGAACAGGACCGACGCCACGATGTAGGGGCCGTAGCCGTCCGGCCGAAAGGCGTCGGCCAGGTTGGGGGTGCGCCCCTCGACGAGGTCCAGCGACGCGCGGATGAGCCCGAAGAGCAGGAGCACGTCGATGAAGAGCGCGAGCAGCGTGAACGCGGTCCCGAGGACCGACGTCTGGTTCGTGGCGGCCACGATGTACGCGAGCACGTTCCCGACGAACACGACGAGCGAGACGCGCGCCATCGGCCCGAAGTTCCGCCAGCACGCGTTCCAGCCGTAGGTGACGGCGTCGGCGATCGTGAACTTGGGGAGCGGCCGGACCGGGTCCACGTCAGAGGGCGCGGCCGGTCGCGTACTTGAACAGCTCCCACGACCACATGAGCCCGAGCACCACGAAGAACACCCAGACGGGGATCTTCACCCGCTTCGTGCGCCAGGCGAGCAGGATCAGGATCGTCAGGACGACCGCGACGATGCTCCCCGGGTTGAGGAACACGGCCTTGCCGAGTTCGAGGTGCACGGCGGCGGTGACGCCGCGGGTCATGCCGCAGAGGGGGCAGGGGATCCCGGTGAGGGTGCGCAGCGGGCAGGGCGGCACGAACTCGAACGGGACGAGGGGCCGGACGGCGGCGACCCCGAGCATCGCCCCGCCGATCCAGCGGAGCTGCGTGAGGTCGACGGACGTGTTGTCGGCGAGCGCCTCGCGGACCCGCGTCTCCATGGGGGCGCAGCGTAGCGAGCGGGTGCCGGACGACCCGCCGCGCGCGTGCGGGGGCTACGCGACCTGGACGATCGCGGCGTCGCCCTGGCCGCCGCCGCCGCAGAGCGCCGCCGCACCGACCCCGCCGCCGCGACGGCGCAGCTCGTTCACGAGCGTCAGCAGGACCCGCGCCCCGGACATCCCGATGGGGTGCCCGAGCGCGATGGCGCCGCCGTTGACGTTCACGATGTCGTCGCTCAGCCCGAGATCCCTCGTGGACTCGAGGCCGACCGCGGCGAACGCCTCGTTCAGCTCGACGAGGTCGAGGTCGGCGACCGTCTTGTCGATCGGCTCGAGCGCCCGCTTGATGGCGCGGGACGGCTGGGTCAAAAGCGACGTGTCGGGGCCGGCGACCATCCCGAAGCTGAGGAGCTCGGCGACCGGGGTCAGCGAGAGCTCCTCGGCCTTCGACCGGCTCGTCACGATGATCGCCGCGGCACCGTCGGAGATCTGGGACGCGTTCCCGGCGGTGATCGTGCCGTCCGGGTCGAAGGCGGGCTTCAGCGAGGCAAGCGAGTCCGCCGTCGTCTCGGGCCGGACGCCCTCGTCGGCTTCGACGAGGATCGGGTCCCCGCGGCGCTGGGGGATCGAGACCGGCGAGATCTCGTCGGCGAAGCGCCCCTCCTTCTGGGCCGCGGCGGCGCGCTCGTGGCTCTTCGCCGCCAGGTCGTCCATCGCCTCGCGCGTCAAGCCGGCCACCTGGCCGGTGTAGCGCTCGGTGCCCGTGCCCATGTGCACCGCGTCGAACGCGCACCACAGGCCGTCTTGGACGAGCGAGTCGACGAGCTCGCCGTTGCCCATCCGGTAGCCGGCGCGCGCCTTCGGCAGCAGGTAGGGCGCGTTCGTCATCGACTCCATGCCGCCGGCGACGACGATCTCGGCGTCCCCGGCCTGGATCATCTGGTCGGCGAGGTACACCGCGTTCAACCCGGAGAGGCACACCTTGTTGATCGTCAGCGCGGGCACGCTCATCGGCACGCCCGCGAGCGCCGCGGCTTGCCGCGCCGTGATCTGGCCCTGCCCGGCCTGGAGGACCTGGCCCATCACGACGTAGTCGACCTGCTCGGGTCCGACCCCGCCCCGCGCCAGCGCCGCCTTGATCGCCTGGCCGCCCAGCTCCATCGCGCTGAGCGACGCGAGGGCACCCGACAGCTTGCCGATTGGCGTGCGCGCGAACGAGACGATGACCGAACCAGGCATCGGGCCCTCCTGACGTCGACGGACGGGGTGGACGATGCTACTCCCGAGTCGCCGCAGGCGCTCCGGTCCGAGACGCGCGCGTAGGGTTCAGGCTCGATGTCCGCGAGCACGGCGACGCCGCCACCCGCGGCGCCGCACGGCCGACCGAGCCAGAGGTGGACGCGCCCGTGAGCGAGATCGACGCCATCCGCTCGGCGATCCTCGAGGGCGCCCCCGGCGACGAGCTGGGCTCGCTGCCGATGCCGGCGAGCTATCGCGGCGCCGTGGTCCGCGCCGACGAGCAGGAGATGTTCGCCGGGGTGGCCTCCGAGGACAAGGACCCACGCAAGTCGGTGCACATCGACGAGGTGCCGGTGCCCGAGCTCGCGCCCGACGAGGCCTACGTCGCCGTGATGGCGTCGTCGATCAACTTCAACACGGTCTGGACCGCGATCTTCGAGCCGCTCCCCACCTTCCAGTTCCTCGCCCGGCTCGCCAAGGAGAGCGTGTGGGGCGCCCGCCACGACCAGCCCTTCCATGTCATCGGCAGCGACGCGGCCGGCGTGGTCCTGCGCGTGGGCTCCGCAGTGCGCCGCTGGCGCCCCGGCGACGCGGTCACCGTGCACTGCAACTACGTCGACGACCAGGACCCGTCCGCGCACGACGACTCGATGCTCGCCGCGAACCAGCGGATCTGGGGCTTCGAGTCCAACTACGGCGGGCTCGCCGAGATCGCCCTGGTCCGCGCCAACCAGCTCATGCCCAAGCCCGCCCACCTCACGTGGGAGGAGGCGGCGGTCAACGCCCTCTGCAACTCGACGAGCTACCGGATGATCGTCAGCCCTCACGGCGCCCAGATGACCCAGGGCCAGTCGGTCCTCGTGTGGGGCGCCACCGGGGGGATCGGCGCCTACGCCTGCCAGTACGTGCTGAACGGCGGCGGCACCCCCGTCGGCGTCGTGTCCTCGGCCGACAAGGTTGGGCTGCTCCACGAGCTCGGCGTCGAGCACGTGATCGACCGGCGGGCCGAGGGCTACCGCTTCTGGTCCGACGAGCACACCCAGGACCCCGGCGAGTGGCGCCGCCTCGGCAAGAAGATCCGCGACCTGTCGGGCGCCGACCCCGACATCGTCTTCGAGCACCCGGGCCGCCAGACGATGGGGGCGTCGGTGTTCGTCTGCAAGCGGGGCGGGATGATCGTCACGTGCGCCGCGACGAGCGGCTACACGATCGAGTACGACAACCGCTATCTCTGGATGATGCTGAAGACGATCAAGGGATCCCACTTCGCCAACTACCGCGAGGCGTGGGCCGCGAACCAGCTCATCTGCGACGGCAAGATCCAGCCGACCCTGTCGCAGGTGTTCCCGCTCGAGGAGACGGGCGCCGCCGCGTACGAGGTGCACCACAACCTCCACGAGGGCAAGCTCGGCGTGCTCGCGCTCGCGCCCGAGGAGGGCCTCGGCGTGACCGACCCGGAGCGGCGTGAGCAGCTCCTGCCCCAGATCACGCTGTTCCGTCGCCACGACGCCTGAGGGGGCCGGGGCCTAGCGTGGGAGGGGTGAACGAGCTCACCGCGATCGACCACGTCGCCATCGCGGTGCACGACCTCGAGGCCGCGATCGCGTACTACCGCGACACGTTCGGCGCCGAGGTCACGCACCGGGAGGTCGTCGAGCACGACGGCGTCGAGGAGGCGCTCCTCGCGGTGGCGGGCTCCTACATCCAACTGCTGACCCCGATCCGGGTCGACTCGCCGGTGGCGAAGTCGCTCGCCACCCGGGGGGAGGGGCTCCACCACGTCGGCTACCGCGTCGAGGACTGCGCGGCGGCCCTCGCCCGGGTGAAGGCCGAGGGGCACCGGGTCATCGACGAGGAGCCCCGCCCGGGCAGCCGGGGGACGACGGTGGCGTTCGTGCACCCCAAGTCCTCGTTCGGGACCCTGATCGAGCTGGTCCAGGAATAGGCGCGAGGCGGCCCGGCGGCGGGCCGCCCGCCAGACTGGGGGATCGTCCCGTTCCCCCACGACCCGAGACGACGCCGGCTCGTCCTGCTCGGCTTCGCCGGCGCCTGCGCCGTCGCGCTCGCCGTCGTCTACCTCGTGGCGGTCCGCACCCACGTCGGCCAGCACCTCGACGACGACGCCCTGCTCGGGCGCTCCCTCAACTACAAGGTGCAGGAGGCGACGCAGCGGCTGCTCAACAGCATCGACGTCACCTCCCTCGTCATCGTCGGCGGGTCGATCGTCGTGCTGGCCGTCGCCCGGGCCCAGCTCCGGCTCGGGGTCGCCGCCGCCGTCCTCATCGCCGGGGCCACCGGGACGAGCGAGCTGTTGAAGCACGTGCTCACCCGGCCCGCGCTCACCGGCCCGGACCGCCTCGCGGGCGCCAGCTTCCCGAGCGGCCACACCGCCGTCGCCGCCTCACTGGCGCTCGGGGTCGTGCTCGTCGTCCCGCCCCGGTGGCGGGGCGCGACCGCTCTCGCCGGCACGGCCTACGCCGTGGCCGTCGGCGCCGCGACCGTCACCGCCGGCTGGCACCGCCCGAGCGACGCCGTCGGGGGGCTGCTCGTGGCCGTGGCGTGGGCCGCCGCCATCTCCGCCGTCCTGGTCGAGGCGCCGACCGGCACCAGGGCCGACCGGCGCCGGGCCGAGCGGGGCGCCCGCCTGGCCGTCGGGACGCTCGCCGTCGGCACCGCCCTCCTGGCCCTCACCGGCCTCACCGTGGCCGGGACCGTCGCCGCCCTCCGGGACCGCAGCCTGGCGACCGTCCCCGTCGGCGCCGCCTATCTCGGCTCGGTCGCGGTCATCCTCGCGGCCGGGGGTCTCCTCGTCGCCTTCTTCCTCGGGGCGCTCGGTGGAGCGCCGCTCGAGCCACCCGGCGCCTTCACCAGCCCGAGCTGATAGCACCTGGCTGGACCGGCTCCACCGCGCCGCCTCCGCGTGGGTGCAACGCGACGAGGCCCCGCCAGAGGGCGGGGCCGTCGCGGCGTGACCGCTGGTCAGGCGCTAGCCACGTCGAGGGCCTCAGGCTGGGCCGGGGCGTCCGACGTGGATCTGGGTAGTGGGTCAGTTTCGGCCCTCTGCGTACATTCTGCTTTACGTCGGCAGCCCGAAGGCAGTTTCACGCTCCCTCCTACCGAGGGACCGACGGCTCTCGCGGGATGGAAACTAGAGCCTGGGTGCGACAGGCCAAACTGAGCAACGCCAGCGGTAGCCTGCCGGCCATGGCCGCCGAAGAGGACGAGGTCCGGGGAGAGGGCGCGCCCGGCGCCGCGGTGGCGCCCGTGCCGCACCCCATCGAGGAGCGCGTCACCCAGCTCGCCGCGCTGCGGGAGCAGGCGGCGCACGCCGGGAGCCCGGCGGCGGTCGAGCGCCAGCACGCCCGCGGCAAGCTCACCGCGAGGGAGCGTCTCGAGCGCCTGCTCGATCCCGGCTCGTTCGTCGAGCTGGACATGCTCGCCCGCCACCGGGCCCACGGCTTCGGCATCGAGCAGACGCGGCCGCTCACCGACGGGGTCGTGACCGGCTGGGGCTCGATCGAGGGGCGCAAGGTCTTCGTGTTCGCCCAGGACTTCACCGTCTTCGGCGGCGCGCTCGGCGAGGTGTTCGCCGAGAAGATCCACAAGGTGATGGACCTCGCCGAGTCGGTGGGCTGCCCGGTCGTGGGGCTGAACGACGGGGCCGGCGCCCGCATCCAGGAAGGGGTGGTGTCGCTCGCCGCCTACGGCGGGATCTTCTTCCGCAACGTGAAGGCGTCGGGCGTGATCCCCCAGATCAGCGTGATCCTCGGGCCCTGCGCCGGCGGCGCCGTCTACTCCCCCGCCATGACCGACTTCATCTTCATGGTGAAGGGCACCTCCCACATGTTCATTACCGGCCCCGACGTGGTGAAGACCGTGACCGGCGAGGACGTGACCCAGGAGGAGCTCGGCGGCGCGATGACCCACGCCTCGAAGTCGGGCGTCGCGACCTTCGTCGCCGAGAGCGAAGAGTCCTGCCTCGAGCAGGTCCGCTACCTCCTGTCGTTCCTGCCGGGCAACAACCTGGAGGATCCGCCCTACTTCGAGCCGGCGGACGACCCCGACCGGCGCTGCGAGGGGATCGTCGACCTCATCCCGGACGCGCCGAACAAGCCCTACGACATGAAGAAGGTCATCGCCGAGGTCGTCGACGACGGCGACTTCTTCGAGGTGCACCAGCTGTGGGCGATGAACATCGTCTGTGGCTTCGCGCGCATCGACGGCCACGTCGTCGGGATCGTCGGCAACCAGCCCCAGGTGCTCGCCGGCACGCTCGACATCGACGCGTCGGAGAAGGCGGCCCGCTTCGTGCGGACCTGCGACGCGTTCAACGTGCCGCTCGTGACCTTCGTCGACGTGCCGGGGTTCCTGCCCGGCACCGACCAGGAGTACGGGGGGATCATCCGCCACGGCGCGAAGCTGCTCTACGCGTACTGCGAGTCGACCGTCCCGCGCGTCCAGATCGTCACCCGCAAGGCCTACGGCGGCGCGTACGTGGTCATGAACTCCAAGTCGATCGGCGCGGACCTCGCGTTCGCGTGGCCGTCGGCGGAGGTCGCGGTCATGGGACCGCAAGGCGCCGTCAACATCATCTTCCGCAAGGAGATCGACGCCGCGGCGGACGCCGAGGCCCGGCGCGCCGAGCTCATCGAGGAGTACACGGAGCGCTTCGCCAACCCCTACATCGCGGCCGAGCGCGGCTACGTCGACGATGTCATCGACCCCCGCGAGACCCGGCGGGTGCTCGTGCGGTCCCTCGACATGCTGCGCACGAAGCGGGAGCAGCTCCCCCAGCGCAAGCACGGCAACGTGCCCCTCTAGCCGTGGCGCCCCTAGGCCCGCGGCTGCGGGCGATCTCGCCCGATGCAACCCCCGAGGAGACCGCGGCGATCGTCGCCGCGGTCACCGCCTGCCTGCCCTCGCCCCGCCCCGCCCCGCCGACCGATCTGCTCGACGAGTGGGTGCGCACCGCCCGGCTGCGGGCCCATCGGGGCGGACTGCGCCGCGGCCCGTGGCGCCTGTCGGGCCGACGGCCCGGCCGCTCCCGGGCGTGACCCCAGCGCCCGCGTCGCCCGAGCTCATGAGCGTCGGGCCCGACGAGGTCGTCGTCACGTTCACCACCCCACCGGGCGAGCGGGTCACGACGCGGGTCGGGTCGCGTGAGGTCATGACCGTCGGCCCGCAGCACGCGGCGCGGGTGACCGGCCTCGACCCCGACACCGAGTTCGCCCTCGAGGTCGAGGGCGCCGCGCCCGGGCGGTTCCTCCCCGGGCGCGTCCGCACGCTGGCGCGCCCGCCGGGCCGGCTGCTCGCGACGGTCGCGACCGCGAACGACACGCACCTCGGCGAGCGCCAGGCGGGGCTCACCGGCGACCCGGCCACCGACGCGATCGGCCCGATCCTCGAGTCCGCGCCCGGCGACCCGCCGTACCCCGAGACCATGAACCGGGCAGTGGTCGAGGAGATGCGCGCCCTGGACCCCGACGCGGTGGTCGTGAAGGGCGACCTCACCGCGGTCGGCACCGACGCCGAGTACGCCGCGTTCCTCGCCGTGTACGGGGCCCTCGGCGAGCGGATGCACCACGTGCGCGGCAACCACGACGCCCTGCTCGATCCGGACCTCGCCGTCGAGGACGCGCCGTACGCGATCGACCTGCCGGGCGTCACGCTGGCCGTGCTCGACACCGTGATCCCGGGAACCGACGCCGGACGGCTCCCGGCCGACCAGGTGCAGTGGCTCGACGACCTCGCCGCCGAGCGCACCGGGCCGGTGCTCGTCTTCGGGCACCATCACTGCTGGAACGTCGAGGGCCCGGGTCCGCCCCCCGGCCCGTACTTCGGGATCCAGCCCGACGACAGCCGGGCGCTCGTCGCCGTGCTCGCCCGCCACGAGCACCTCGTCGGCTACTTCGCCGGCCATACCCACGCCAACCGGGTGCGGCGCTTCGCCGCGGCCCGCCACGTCCCCTTCGCCGAGGTGGCCTGCACGAAGGACTATCCGGGCGCCTGGGCGGAGTACCGCATCTACGAGGGCGGCTACACCCAGGTGGTGCGCCGCGTCCTCGAGCCGGCGGCGTTCGCCTGGGCCGAGCGCTGCCGCTCCATGATCCAGGGCATCTACGGGGAGCTCGTGCTCGGCGGCCTCGAGCACCGCTGCTTCGCCGAGCGCTTCTGAGCACGGCGCCCCGGGTTCGTCCGGACGCGACGCGTCCCGAGGAGGGTTCGGCGTAGAGACCCGGCCCGGCTGCCGGGCGCCCCAACGGCCTCCTCGGGACGCGGTGGCGTCAGTATCCACCAATCTCCACAGGTTTTCCACCTGGTGGGCCGGGTTCTCCACCGGGCCTGTGGACAACCGCCGGACCGCCGCCCGACCCGGCGCCGAGCCGGATCGTGGACCGCCGCGCGAGACTGCACCTGGACAAAGGGGGGGACAGTGGCCCAGGTCACGTCCGAGAAGCAGCTCGCGGCGAAAGTCGCGGGCTGGACCGTCGCCACCTGCTTCCGGGACACGGTCGCGGCCCGACCCGAGGCCCCGGCCCTGCGATGGCGGGACGGCGAGGCCTGGAAGAGCTGCACCTGGGCCGAGTACGCCGACCGGGCCTGCCGGCTCGCCGCGGCCCTCAGCGACCTCGGCGTCGTCCGGGGCGAGCGGGTCGCGCTCATGATGCGCAACCGGCCCGAGTTCCACGTCGCCGACCTGGCCACGCTCCTCGTCGGGGCGACACCGGTGTCGATCTACAACTCGTCGGCGCCCGAGCAGATCCGGTACCTCGTCCGTCACTCCGCCGCGGTCGTCGCGATCGTCGAGGACGTCGACTACCTCGAGCGGCTCCTCAAGGTCCGCGACGAGCTGCCGTGCCTCGAGCAGGTCGTGGTCATCGAGGACGACGGCCGGGCGCCCGAGGACGTCCTGCACTTCGAGACCCTGTGCGGCGCGGCACCCGTCGATCTCGACGCCGCAGCGGGCATCGCCCGGCCCGACGACGTCGCGACCGTCATCTACACCTCGGGCACGACCGGACCGCCGAAGGGCGTGGTGCTCGACCACACCAACATCGTGTGGACCACCGAGAGCATGCGCCTCGCATTCAAGCCGGTCGACCCGACCGGGTCGCGCACGGTGTCCTATCTCCCGATGGCGCACATCGCCGAGCGTCAGATGTCGCACTACCAGGGGATCGGCTTCGGCTACGAGGTCACGACGTGTCCCGAGCCGTCCTTGCTCGCGAGCTACCTGCCCGAGGCGCGACCCCAGATCATGTTCGCGGTGCCGCGCGTCTGGGAGAAGCTCCATGCAGGCGTGCTCGCGTTGGCCGCGAAGGACCCCGAGCAGCACGCCACGCTCGAGGCGGCCCTGGCCGTCGGCGAGCGGGAGCAGGCCTGCCGCGCGCGGGGCGAGGCCATGCCCCGCGACCTGGACGCCGAGTACGCGGCGCACGCCCCGACCCTGGCCTTCGTGCGTCAGGTCCTCGGCTTGGACCAGCTCATCGCCGCGATCAGCGGCGCGGCGCCGCTCCCCCGGGAGGTCCTCGTCTTCTTCCGCTCGCTCGGGGTCGAGTTCTCCGAGATCTACGGGCTCTCCGAGACGACCGGACCCCTCACGTGGGAGCCCTGGCGGGTGAAGCTCGGCACGGTCGGGCCGGCGATCCCGGGCGCCACCGTGCGTCTGGCGGAGGACGGGGAGGTCCTCGCGGCGGGCGGCAACATCTTCCGCGGGTACCTGAACGACCCGGAGCGCACGGACGAGGCCCTCGACACCGACCACTGGCTGCACACCGGCGACATCGGCGAGCTCGACGCCGACGGCTATCTGAGCATCGTCGACCGCAAGAAGGAGCTGATCATCACCGCCGGCGGCAAGAACATCTCGCCCGCGAACCTCGAGGCGGCGCTGAAGTCGTCGCCCTTGATCGGCCAGGCCGCGGTGATTGGCGACGCCCGTCCGTATGTGTCGGCGCTCGTCGTCCTCGACCCCGAGGTCGTGCCCGCATGGGCGAAGGCCCACGGTATCGACGCGTCGCTCCCGGAGCTCGCGCGCGACCCGACCATCGTCGCCGAGATCGAGCGCGAGGTAGACGGCGTGAACGAGCGCTTCAACCGCGTCGAGCAGATCAAGCGCGTCTCCGTGCTCGGCGAGGAGTGGCTCCCCGACTCCGAGGAGCTGACCCCGACGATGAAGCTCAAGCGGCGCGGCATCGCCGCGAAGTACGCCGACGAGATCGAGGACCTCTACCGCGTCCCGACGTAGTCAGTGCTTCGACGCCTTCTTCGGCGTCGGATCGGGTGCGACCAGGAGCTGGTAGTCGGGGTTCAAGATGACGAGCTGACCGGCGCGGTTCCCCACCATCCCGTCCACCACGATCCGTGCGCCGGGCTCGATGCCGGCGATCGAGCGTCGACCCAGGAAGACCACGGTCAGGCGGCCGGTGCCGTCGGTGATCGTGCACTCGAGGGTGGGCTGCCCGGCCCACGGCTGCACGCGGAGCGCGTGGACGCGCCCGGCGACGCGGACCCGCTCCCGCTCGTGGATCGACTCGATCGGCACGGCGCCCTCGATGGCGAGTCGCGGGTCGGCCGCCGGGCCCTGCGGATCGGTCGGCGGGCGGCGCAGGGGGAGCCGCCGTCCGTTGCGGCGCGGCTTGGGCGGCGCGGTGGGACGGCGACGGCTCTGGCCGAGGTGGAACGGGACGATTGTGACGTTGGCGTGCGGGAGGTCGCTCAACGGTGCCGCCATCGCGTCGGCGGTCCGGTCGTGCAGCAACCGGTGCCAGAAGCGGTTGTACTCGCGGCGCGGGAGCAGCACGGTCGCCTCGGTCTCGCCGTCGGCGACGACCTCGGCCACGACGTCGAGCGCGGCGCGGGCGAGCCGGCGGTCCGGGACCTCGAGCAGGTCCAGCGGCAGCCGGGCGAGCCCGAGCCGACGCCAGCTCTCGGCGAGGTCCTCGGTGCGGACGGGATCCAGGTCGAAGTGCACGGCCCGCAGCTCGTCGGGCATCAGGGTCCGTGCGTACTGGATAGCGCGCGCCGCGGAGAGGTCGAGGCTGTCGACGAAGACGATCACGACGTGGCGGCGCAGGATCGGCGCCTCCGCGGCCTGCGGCGCGTTCTCCTCGAGCTCCTCGGCCTCGGCCTCGTACTGCTTGTTCAGCCGGGTCAGCCCGTACACCATGATCGGGACGAGCAGGATAATCACCCAGGCGCCGAGGATCGCGCCCGCCGGCTTGAACTTCGTGACCGCGATGATCACGTCGACGATGAGGGAGAGCAGCGCCCCGATGGCGTTGATGCACAGCCCCTCTCTCCAGCCCGGCTCCTTGAGGCGGATGTGGTGGCGGGCCATGCCGGCCTGCGAGAGCGTGAACGAGGTGAAGACCCCGATCGCGTAGAGCGGGATGAGCCGGTCCACCCGCGCGCCGGTGATGACGACGAGCACGGTGGCGGCGACGGCGAGGGAGATGATCCCGTTGGAGAACACCAGCCGGTGCCCGCGCTTGGTGAGCTGGCGGGGCATGAAGTTGTCGCCGGCGTGGAAGCTCGCGAGCCGGGGGAAGTCGGCGAAGGACGTGTTGGCGGCGAGCACGAGGATCAGCATCGTGCCGGCCTGCAGGCAGTAGTAGAGGACGTTGCCGGCGGTGCCCGAGCCGAAGACGATCTTGCCGATCTGGGAGATGACGGTCGGCGTGCCCTTCGCGTACGGGGCGATGTGCATGTGCGCCGCGAGCAGCGAGAGCCCGAGGAACATCACCCCGAGCGTCGAGCCCATGATCACGAGCGTCGTGCGCGCGTTGCGCCACTCCGGGACGCGGAAGGCCGGCACGCCGTTCGAGATCGCCTCGACGCCCGTGACGGCCGCGCCGCCCGACGCGAACGCGCGCAGCACGATGAAGAGGGTGGCCCCGGCGAGCCAGCCGCTCCCCGACGTCCCGACGGGCACGAGGCCGGGATGGTGGAGCGACTCCACCGGGAGATGGCCGAACAGCAGCTTGCCGATCCCGATGCCGAGCAGGGCGACCATGCTGCCGATGAAGAAGTAGGTCGGCAGGGCGAACATCCGCCCCGATTCCCGCACCCCGCGCAGGTTGCCGAACGCGATGAACGCAATGAAGAACACCGAGATCGGCACCGCATACGGCGTGAGACCCGACGCCACCGACGTGAGCGCCGCCGTGCCCGCCGAGACGGACACGGCGACGGTCAGCACGTAGTCGGTGAGCAGCGCGACGCCGGCGACCTGCGCCGGCAGCAGACCGAAGTTGTCGCGCGTCACGATGTACGCGCCGCCGGCGCTCGGGTACGCCTTGATCGTCTGGCGGTACGAGAGGATCAGGAACGCGAGGACGACGAGCAGCGCGATGGTGATCGGCATCACGAGCGCGAACGCCGCGACGCCGACGTAGGGCACGAGGTGCGTCAGGATCTCCTCGGTGCCGTACGCGACCGACGAGAGGTTGTCGGACGCGAACACCGCGAGCGCCGTGGGCTTGCCGAGGCGCTCGTGCACGAGCGCCTCGGTGTTGAGCGGCGGACCGAGCAGGCGATTCTTGATCCGGTAGCCGCGTGACTCTGGCAGCTCGGTGCTCGGCGCGGGCGGCGACGCGTCCGGTGGAGCCGTCGGCGCCGGCGAGGTTCGAAGATCGGGCTCGGTCTGCATCGGGCTCCGGAGGCCGGTCGACGGCGTCGCGCGGCGAAGGCGCCACCTTATGCCTGGGGGCGATCGGCGTCTCGGCTGTGTCAGGATCCGAGCGTGCACGTGATCGTCGTCGGATGCGGGCGGGTCGGCGCCGAGCTCGCGGTCGGCCTGGACCATGGCGGCCACGATGTCGCGGTCATCGACAAGCGCAGCGACGCGTTCCGTCGCCTCCCGTCGGACTTCTCGGGACGCACGGTGCACGGGTTCGGCTTCGACCGCGACCACCTCGAGGCGGCCGGGGTGCACCAGGCCCAGGCGCTCGCCGCCGTGACCAGCGGCGACAACTCCAACATCCTCGCGGCCCGGATCGCCCGGGAGACCTACGAGATCCCCCGCGTCGTCGCCCGCATCTACGACCCCCGGCGCGCCGTGATCTACCAGCGCCTCGGGATCGCGACCGTCGCGACCGTCACCTGGACGACAGATCAGGTGATGCGCCGGCTGTTCGAGGACGAGAGTGTGACCGAGTGGTCCGAGCCGAGCGGCCAGGTGGTGCTCGTCGAGCGCGCCCTGCCCGCGGCGTGGGCGGGCCACACCCTGGCCCCGCTGGCGGACGATGGGCGGTTCCGGCTTGTGTCCGTCACCCGCGCCGGCCAGGCGACGCTCGCCGCCCCGGGCCTCGTCGGGCAGGAGGGCGACGTCCTGCACGTGGCGGTGCGCAAGGCGAACCTCGACGAGCTGGCCCACGCCCTCGCCGCGCCGCCCGGGACGGCGGGCCACTGAGGTGAAGGTCGCGATCGCGGGTGCGGGCAACGTGGGGACCTACATCGCGGGCGATCTCCACGACGCGGGCCACGAGGTGCTGCTGCTGGACAAGAGCCCGGACCTGGTGCAGCGGCTCCGCGCCTCGCTGCCCGTCGAGTACTTCGTCGGCGACGCGTGCGAGGTCGCGTCGCTGCACACAGCCGGCGTCGAGGGCGTCGACGTGATGGTCGCGGCGACCGGCGACGACGAGGACAACCTGGTGATCTCGCTGCTGGCCAAGCAGGAGTTCGCGGTGCCCCGGGTCGTGGCGCGCGTCAACCACCCGAAGAACCAGTGGCTGTTCAACGAGACGTGGGGCGTGGACGTGTCCGTCTCGACCCCCCATCTGCTCAGCGCGTTGGTGGAGGAGGCGGTGTCCGTCGGCTCGCTCGTCCGCCTGCTCCAGTTCGAGGGCGGCCAGGCGCGTCTCGTCGAGGTCACCCTCGCGGACAACTCGCCCGCGGCGGGGCACACGATCGCCGAGCTGCAGATCCCACGCGACGCCGTCGTGGTGGCCGTCGTCCGGGCGGGCCACGTGGTCGTCCCGCGCGGTGACACGACGGTCGCCGTCGGCGACGAGGTCCTCGCGCTCGTCACCCCCGAGTCCGAGGATGCGCTCCGGGCGCTGCTCATCGGCGCCTAGGACCGCGACGAGCCAACTGTCCGGCACCGACGCGCCACGGTGTGGTTACGATCCGCGCGAGGCGGGCGCACCCGCCCGCCGAGAGAGAAGGCCGACCGGCGGTGGAGGACGAACCGGACGCCACGTCGTCGAGTGATCACGTCCCGGCGTCGGCGCTCGTCGTCGCGGTCGCCGGTCCGATCGCCGTCGCGGTCGCGATCCTCCCGTTCCGCGCCGATCTGCGGACCTCGAACGTCGCGCTGATCCTCGTCCTCGCTGTCCTCGTGTCGGCGATCATGGGCGGTCGACTCGGCGGGGCGCTGGCCGCGATCTCGGCCGCCGTATCACTCGACTTCCTGTTCACCCGGCCCTACTACTCGTTCTCGATCAGCGACGGCGGCGACGTGCAGACCGTCGCTCTGCTCCTCGTCGTCGGGCTCGTGGTCGGCGAGATCGTCGCTCGGAGTCGACGGAGCCACGCGGTCGCCCGGCGGCGCTCCCGGGAGGCGGAGCATCTCCGGCATCTCGCGGAGCTCGCCGCGGGTGGCGAATCGCCCGGTCGTCTCATCGCCTTGGTGCAGAACGAGCTCACGACCATCCTCGATCTCAAGAGCTGCCGGTTCGAGCGGCCGCCGTTCCGCAGCGCGCTGCCGCAGTTGCGCCATCGCGGCGTGCGCGTCGACGCCGGCAAGCCCGACGGCGACGGTCTCAACAGCCAGCTCGAGCTGCCGGTGCGGGGCGGGGGCCAGCTGCTCGGCCGGTTCGTGCTCACCATGCCGGCCGACGGGACGGGCATCCGGCTCCCGGCCGAGAGCCGCGAGCTCGCCGTGTCGCTCGCCGAGCAGCTGGGTGCCGCGCTCGCGAAGCCGGGCGGCGGCGCGCCGCCACCCTGAGCCGTCGTCCTCGCCGAGCTCAGGTGTCCTCGAGGTAGCGGGCCCGCTCCCAGTCGGTGACGAGGCCGCGGTACGCCTCGGCCTCGGCCCGGCGGCCGTCGAGCAGGCGCGCGAGGAGCTGGTCGTCGAAGGTGTCGACGAGCAGGTCGTCGGCGAGCAGCGCGTCGAGCGCGTCGTCGAGGCTGCGGGGCAGCGGCTCGAGCAGCGTCGCGCCGACCGTCGGGTCGTAGCCGTGGGCCGACTCCTCGGCCGGGCTCGGCAGCTCCACGCCGCGCTCGAGGCCGTCGAATCCCGCCGCGAGCAGGCCGGCGAGGAGCAGGTAGGGGTTCGCGGACGGGTCGGCCCCCCGGTACTCGATCGACGCGTCGGACCCGCGGTACGAACTCACGCGCAGCAGCGCGGCGCGGTTGGTGTGTGCCCACACCACGGCGCCCGGCGCCTCCGGGCCGGCGTGGAGGCGCTTGTAGGAGTTGACGGTCGGCGCCGCGAGGGCGCTCAGCCCGCGGCCGTGCGTGAGCTGGCCGGCGACGAACCCGCGTCCCTCGGGGTCCAGCGCGCCGGCGGCATCGACGAGGCGATCCTTCATCCGCTGGTGGACGTGGAGCCCGGAGCCCGGCTGGCCCGAGAAGGGCTGGGGCATGAACGTCGCCTGCATGCCGAAGGCGCGGGCGCGGTCGCGGATGATCTGCTTGGCGAGCACGAGCCCGTCCGCGAGCTGCAGCGGTGGCAGCGGGCCGAGGTCGAGCTCGTACTGGCCGGGGCCGGCCTCGTGGTGGCACGCGTCGACCGGGATGCCGGAGGCGACGAGGCGCGCCGCGGCCGCGCGCACCACGTCGGTGCCGTCGCTCTCCAGCTCGTCGAAGTATCCGGCGGTGTCGACCGGGTCGTCGTCCTCGTCGAGCAGGTAGAACTCGAGCTCCGCGGCGACGGTCATCTGGTCGCCGAGGTCGCCCACGTCGTCGAGCAGCGACTCGAGCGCGTAGCGAGGGTCGGCCGGCCAGCGGGCGCCGTCCGGCGTGTGCGCGGTGCACACGACGCGGGCGACGCCGTCACCGAGCTCGACGAGCGTCGAGGGGACGGGGCGCAGCAGCATGTCCGACTCGAGGTAGCGGGCCCGGCCCTCGAGGGCGGAGCCGTCGAAGGGCGTGCCCCGCTCGGCGGCCTCGTCGTAGCGGCCCGCCGGGATCTGCACCGAGTTGCTCGTCCCGAACACGTCCACGAAGCTCAGGCGCACCCACTCGATGCCGGTGAGGTCGGTCATTTGACGACGACCGAGATCGTGATGACCACCGCGCACACGCCGATGAAGCTCACCGCGATGAGCGCGACGTAGGCCCACAGGCGCTTCGCCGATTCCGCGGCCGCCATCCCTCCCATCGGGGCCTCGGGCGACAGGTCGAAGCTCGCCGGGTCGAGCTCGTCGAGGTGGTCGAGGTCGTGCGCCACCTCGGCGACGCTCTGGTAGCGGTGCTCGGGGTAGCGCCGCATCGCGTGCAGCACCACGGCCTCGAGCGCGGGGGGCACATCCGGGCGGTGGCTGCGCAGCGGCTTGGGGTCGCTCTGGAGGTGTCCGGCCATCGTCGCCATCCAGTTGTCACCCCGGAACGGCGGCTCGCCGGTGAGCACCTCGTACATGAACACGCCCCAAGCGTAGATGTCGCTTCGTGCGTCGCCCCGGTTGCCCTTGATCTGCTCGGGGCTCATGTAGTCGGGCGTGCCGAGGCTCTCGCTCAGGTGACGCCACGTGAGCCGCTTCGCGCCGTCGAGCAGGGCGGTGCCGAAGTCCATGATGTGCAGCTGGCCGTCGGTCCCGATGATCACGTTCTCGGGCTTGAGGTCCCGGTGCACGATCCCGTGCGCGTGGAGGTAGCCGAGCGCGGCGAGGATCTGGCGGCCCCAGTCGATGGCGGTGTCGATCGGCACGGGGTGACCGAGATGGCTCGCGTAGTGGCGCAGGTTGTCGCCCTCGATGTACTCGAGGATCAGGTACGGCTCGGTGCGGTGGGACTCGTCGTCGAGGCTGTGCACGACGTTCGGGTGGTCGAGCTTCGTGACGATCTGGGCCTCGCGGCGGAACCGCTGGAAGGTGTGGAGATCGGCGAAGAGGTTCGGGTTGAACGACTTCATGACCACGACCCGCTCGTCGCGGGTGTCCCGCGCCTTGTAGGTCTCGGCGTAGGCGCCCTCGCCGAGGGGCTCGAGGATCTCGAAGCGGTCGACACGGGTTCCGGGCGACAGGCGCATCTGTTAGCTCCGGCCCCGGCGGAACAGCCGACGTCCAGCGGCGGCAGGGATGGGGAGGGTGGACGTGACCACGATGACGGCGGCGGTGACGTTATCGGACGCCCCGCGCTTGATCGCGAGATCGACGATCGCGTCGGTGAGCGCGGGCGCCGAGGTCGGGTGCTCGCTTGTCGCAAACGCGTCAGCCATCTCGGCGCGCGCGACGAGGTCCCAGAGCCCGTCGGTGCAGAGCACGAGCGCGTCGCCGGTCTCGATCGGCTGGCGGGTGAGGTCGACCTGCACACCCGGCTGGGCGCCGAGGCTGCGCGTCAGCTGGGAGCGCGCCGGGTGCTGAGCGGCCTCCTCGGGCGACAGCAGGCGCATCCGCACCATCTCGCCGACCCGGGAGTGATCGGCGGTGAGCTGGAGGCATTCGTCGCCGCGGACCAGGTAGGCGCGGCTGTCCCCGACGTGCCCGACGATCGCCTCCCGCCCGGCGAGCGTCGCGCCGACCACGGTCGTCCCCATGCCGCGGCGCCCCGGCGCGAGCGCGGCGTCGTAGACGGCGATGTTCGCGGTCCGGACCGCCGATCGCAGCGCCTGCGGTGGCGGGCCGGGCGTACCCCGCGCCCAGCTCTGGAGGGCGGCCTCCACGGCGACCGAGCTCGCCACCTCGCCGGCCGCGTGGCCGCCCATGCCGTCGGCGACGAGGAAGAGCGGCCCGCGGTCCCACGCGTCGTCGGGTGTGGTGAGCGCGAACGCGCCGGCGTAGTCCTCGTTCGTCTCGCGCACCGGGCCGGGCTCCGAGCGAAAGGCATACGACAGTTTCGACAGGACGCCGTCGCCGCGCAGCGTGCCGTTGCCCTCGTCAGTTGGGGTGTGGTCGTCGGTGGTGGTCATCGCTCGAGGTCCGAAGTATTGGGCGCGCTAGGGTCGGCCAACATGGCCCAGTCTCGCAAGCGGCGCGGCCGCTCGTCGCAACCCGCACGCTCGGGACGCAAGGGCGACGAGAACCCCGGGCAGGTTGGTCGCCAGCCGCGCTCCCCGCTGTTCCTCTTCGTGGTGGGTGTGGCCTGGGTGATCTGCGGCATCGTCGCCTACGTGACGCTGAAAGCCAACTGGAAGCTCGTGCCCGCGATCTTCTTCGTGGGGGTCGGTGTCCTCTGGATCCGCGGCGCGGTCACCGCCGCGGCCCGCCAGAGCCGCGGCTCGACCTAACCGACGCGGCGCAGCGTCAGGGCCTCGTGCCCGTCGCGGCGTCGGAGCCGCACGATGTTGCGGCCCGCGGGGACGATGAGGAGCAATCGCGCCCGCCCATCGTGCCACCGTCGCAGCGTGGCGAGCGCCATCCCGTGCGCGTCGACGGCGAATCGCTCCTGGTCGGCGCTCGGGAGATGCTCGACCACGAGGTCGACCTCGTCCCCGTCGGTCACCGCGACCTCGCGCAGGCACACGACGGGCACGTACTCGTCGCGCTCGGCGGCGCGGTGGAAGAGGTCGAGCACCCGCAACTGGTAGCGCCACGCCCAGGTGCCGACCAGGATCACGATCACCGGGACCAGCAGCACGAAGACGATCCCCGTCACCCGGTCCTCCCTCCGGTTCCTCCCCCAGTCTCGGCGCGAGGGGAGCCGGGCCTGGTGACCCGGCTCCCCTCCGCTCGCACCAGCGCTTGCGAGCGCTATGTGGCCGAGACAGCGTCTCGCGGCCCCGGATCGTGGAACACCTTCTTTCCTCGCATGTTCGGGTTCAGGGCGACCCAGATGACCCCGATGAGGCACCAGAGCACCACCACCCCGATGGCCTTGAACGCGTCACCGGGCGACGTACCCGAGGCGTTCACCGCGATGTAGACGACGCCGAGCAGCTCGGCGATGTTCATCAGGGCACCGACGCCAGGTATCAAGAGGTGCTTGATCGGGTGCTTGTCGTGCCGGCTCGCGAACGCCACCAGGGCGATGATGCACGTGAAGCCGTAGACCAGGAACGTCCCGGTGTTCGACGCCAACGTGATCTGGGTGAGGTTGTCGACCTGGTGCGGGTTCGCCCCGAAGATCCCGAGCGCCGCCGAGATCGCCACCAGGACCCAGATCCCGCCGTGCGGCGTCGCGAACTTGCCGTGCAGCAAGCCGAGGACCCCAGGCATCTCCTTGTCCTTCGCCATCGTGTAGGTGACCCGGACCGCCGTGTTCAGGCAGGCCAGCGTCGTCCCGATGAGCGCCAGGAGCACGGTCAGCGCCACGATCACCGAGACGGTGGTGCCGCCCGACCCGATCGTGGTCTTCAGCATCGTGCCGATCGGCGCCGAATCCGCCGCCGCCGCGCTGTACCCGTGCAGCGCCGTCTTCCCGGTCCCGCTCGAGATCGTCGAGCCGCCGACGGCGAAGTTGGCCCCGAAGTACTCGAGCAGGTAGCAGAGGCCGCCCTGGATCAGCAGGCTGATCAGGACGCCCCGCTTGATGTCCTTCTCGGGCCTGATTGCCTCCGCCCCGAGCGCCGTGATCGACTCGAAGCCGACGAGCAGCAGAATCGCGATCGTCGACTGGTAGAGCAGGCTCACGAAGTCGTGCGGGATGAGCACGTGGATCGCGTTCGCCGCCTCGTACGCACCGTGCGGGTGCCCGATCCGGTAGGCGATGAACCACACGCTGATCCCGACCAGCGACACCGTCTGGATCACGAGGATCGCGATCGACGTCATCGTCGAGCCGGTGATTCCTCGATACGCGATGTAGCCGGTAATCACCGCGAACCCGGTCGCGACGACGCCCAACCAGAAGTAGGACAGCGTGCCCCCGGCAATCGCGCTGTAGATGTACCCGAAGAGGGTCGCAGTGAACGCGACCATGATCCCCGGATAGATCCAGTAGTACAGGTGACTGATCCAGCCCACGCTCAACTTCGCGAACCGGGCGAACTTTCGGTGCCCGGGACTCGACTTGTCGAGCAGGGCCGCCTCGGCGAAGTAGTAGCTGGAGCCGGTGCCCGCATCCGGATAGATGCGCGCCAGCTCGCTGTAGCTGTACGCCGTGAGCAACGCCAGGATGAGCGAGAACACCAGCCCGGTCCACATCTCGGACGCGGTCGACGCGCTGCCGTTCGAAAGCGCCGACTGCGCCTGGAACGTCGTCCACAGGAACGCACCCGGCGCGATCAGCGCCATTGCGTTCACCGTGACGCCGGTCAGCGTCAGGCTGCGCCTCATCTCCCCGCTGCTACTGGCGGCAGTGTCCGCCATCGCAGTTCTCCTCTCTCATTGGCGGAGCGGATGCGCCGCCGTACGGAAGCGCCAAGAAATCGGCGCCTGGCCATGCCGTTCGGCCGCGTTGCGGAACGACCGGTTCAGGGTCCGCGACGGCGATTGCGGCGACGGCGCGGGAGAGTTACGCCATCGCGACAGAAACCTGACGCGAACCTTTCGGTGGGCTGTCAGGCGTGGGCGGGGGTCTGCTGGTGCCGGCGGTGCTCGGCCGCGAGCTCGGCCAGGTCACCGACGATCGTCGCCAGCCGGAAGTCCTTCGGCGTGTAGATGGCGGCCACCCCGGCGGCGCGCAGCGCCGGCTGGTCGGCCTCCGGGATGATCCCGCCGACCACGACCGGCGCGTCGACCCCGTCCTCGCGGAGGAGCCGCACCGTCTCGGGGACGAGCTCGCGGTGGGACCCCGAGAGGATCGACAGGCCGACGACGTCGACGTCCTCGTCGCGGGCGGCCGCGGCGATCTGCGCCGGCGTGAGGCGGATCCCCTGGTAGATGACCTCGAAGCCGGCGTCGCGGGCCGCGACGGCGAGCTGCTCCGCGCCGTTGGAGTGCCCGTCGAGGCCGGGCTTGGCGACGAGGAGCCGGAGCGGGCCGCGCAGCTCGCGGCCGGCCGCCTGGACCCGCTCGCGGACGGCGCGCAGCTCGCCGGTTGGCGACGAGACCGCGGCGCCGACCCCGGTCGGCGCCCGGTACTCGCCGAACGTGTCGCGCAGGGCGTCGGCCCACTCGCCGACGGTCCCACCCGCCCGGGCGAGCGCGATCGTCGCGGGGACGAGGTTCTCGTCGGTGCCGGCCACCCGCCGGACCTCGTCGAGCGCGACGCGGACCGCGCCGTCGTCGCGGGCGGACCGCCAGCGGGCGAGGCTCGCGACCTGCTCCGCCTCGGCGGCCGGGTCGACGACGAGGATGTGCTCCGCGTCGTCGGTCACGAGCGGCGACGCGGCCGTCTCGGTCAGCGTGTTGACGCCGACCACGGGCAGGTCGCCGTCCTCGATGCGGCGTCGGCGCTCGGCGTGGCTCTGCACGAGTCGCCCCTTCATGGCGTCGATCATCTCGAACGCGCCGCCGCCGTCGAGCACCCAGGCGAGCTCGGCGCTGGCCTGCTCCTCGAGCTCGGCCGTCTTGGCCTCCACGACCGGTGAGCCCTCGAAGAGGTCGCCGTACTCGAGCAGGTCCGTCTCGTAGGCGAGCACCTGCTGGATGCGCAGGGACCATTGCTGGTCCCACGGCCGGGGCAGGCCGAGCGCCTCGTTCCAGGTCGGCAGCTGCACCGCCCGGGCGCGTGCGTCGCGACTGAGCGTGACGGCGAGCGCCTCGAGCACGATGCGCTGCACGTTGTTCTCGGGCTGCTCCTCGGTCAGGCCGAGCGAGTTGACCTGCACGCCGTAGCGGAAGCGGCGCAGCGTCGGGTCGGTGACCCCGTAGCGCTCGGCGGTGAGGCGGTCCCAGAGCCGCCCCATCGCCCGGAGCTTGCACATCTCCTCGATGAAGCGGATGCCGGCGTTCACGAAGAACGACATCCGCCCGACGACCTGGGCCAGCTCGTCGGCGGGCACCTGACCGGAGTCGCGCACCGCGTCGAGCACGCCGAGCGCGGTCGCCAGCGCGTACGCGATCTCCTGCACCGGCGTCGCGCCGGCCTCCTGGAGGTGGTACGAGCAGACGTTGATCGGGTTCCAGCGCGGCACCTGACGCACCGTGTGGCAGATGAGGTCGACGGTGAGGCGCCGCGACGGCTCGGGCCCGAAGATGTAGGTGCCCCGGCTGAGGTACTCCTTCACGATGTCGTTCTGGGTGGTCCCGGCCAGCACGGCGGGGTCGACGCCGCGCTCCTCGGCGAGCGCCAGGTAGAGGCCGAGCAGCCACATGGCCGTGGCGTTGATCGTCATCGAGGTGTTCATGTCCTCGATGGGGATGGCGTCGAAGAGGGCCCGCATCTCGCCGAGGTGGGGCACGGGCACCCCGACCTTCCCGACCTCGCCGCGGGCGAGCGGATGGTCCGGGTCGTAGCCGGTCTGGGTCGGCAGGTCGAAGGCGACCGACAGGCCCGTCTGGCCCTTCGCCAGGTTGGTGCGGTACAGCTCGTTCGAGGCGGCGGCCGACGAGTGCCCCGAGTAGGTGCGCATGAGCCAGGGCCGGTCGGTCATCGGCTCCATTCTCGTCTTCTCCGCGGTCCCCGACGAGCGGCGCCGGGAGGGCGGATCAGCGGCGGCGGTACTCGTAGAACCCCGCGCCGGACTTGCGTCCGTACCGCTCGGCGCTGACGAGCCGGCGCAGCATGGGCGCGGGCGCGTAGTTGGGGTCCTTGAACTCGGCGTAGAGCGCCTCGAGGATGGCGAGGCTCGTGTCGAGGCCGACGAGGTCGAGCAGGCTGAGCGGGCCCATCGGGAAGTTGCAGCCCCCCTGCATCGCCGCGTCGATGTCGTCGCGGCTCGCGACGCCCGCCTCGAGCAGCTTCACCGCGTTGTTGAGGTACGGGAAGAGGAGGGCGTTGACAATGAACCCGGCCTGGTCGCGCACGTCGACGACGGTCTTGCCGCAGCCCTCGGCGAACGTCCGAGCGGCGGCGACCGTCTCGTCCGACGTGGTGATGGCCCGCACGACCTCGACGAGGCTCATCGCCGGCGCCGGGTTGAAGAAGTGGATGCCGCACACGCGCTCGGGTCGCCCGGTCGCCATCGCCAGCTCGACGACCGGCAGCGTGGAGGTGTTCGTGGCGAGGATGGCCTCGTCGCCGCAGACCCGGTCGAGCTCGGTGAAGAGGTGCGTCTTCGTCGCCAGGTCCTCGACGATCGACTCGAGCACCAGGTCGCACGGCGCGAGCTCGCCCAGGTCGGTCACGACCTGGAGGCGGCCGAGCGTCGCGGTGCGCTCCGCGTCCTCGAGCGTCCCCTTGTCGACCTGCTTCGTGAGCGACTTCTCGACGCCGGCGAGGAGGGCGTCACCGGTGGCCTGGGCTCGGCTGCGCACCACCACCTCGAACCCGGCTTTCGCCGCCACCTCGGCCACCCCGGCGCCCATGATCCCGGCGCCCACGACGCCTACCCGCTTGACCTCCACCCCGACTCCTTCGTCCGGTCGCGGAAACGTCAGAGGTTACTGCTCGGTAGCAAAGTGGCGCAGCCGCAGCGCGCCGGCGACGGCGAGCGCCGGGCCGCACACCAGCAGCTTCGCGACGGCGATCCACAGCGTGACGGTCTCGGCGGCCCCGCCCGTGTCGACGACGAGGAGCGCGACCACGCCCGCGAGCCCGAGCACGAGCAGCACGACGCCGCCCCACACCGCGGCGCGGGCTCGTCCCGGCGTCCGGAAGAGCGGCTGGTGGTGCGCAACGGTCGCGGTCGGCGGGGCGGTCGGAGCGCCGGCGAGGTGCCGGCGGTCGTACGCGTCGCGGCTGCGCGGCCGGCTCA
>DATDGU010000271.1:0-8639 GCA_036521915.1 Acidimicrobiia bacterium
CGCCTGCGCGCCTCGGGGGCCGGGCCGCCCGACCCCACCCCCAAGATCGTGCGGGCCCTCGGACCCCGCGCGGCCGACCCGCCCGACGTGCGGGTCCCCGAGGACGCCCACACGGTCGGGGACGTCGTGCGGGCCGCGCTCGCCGGACCCGTCGAGCGGCTCATCGCCCACGACCCGGGGGTGCGCCGGGGCGACGACCCCGAGGACGTGCACCAGGCCCGGGTCGCGACGCGCCGCCTCCGGTCGCACCTGCGCACGTTCGCCCCGCTCGTCGACCAGACCTGGGCCGAGGCGCTCCGCGACGAGCTCGGCTGGCTCGGCGGCGCGCTCGGCGCCGTCCGGGACGCCGACGTGCTGCTCGAACGCCTCGAGGCCCGCGTCCGGCAGCTGCCCCACGCCGACCGCCACGCCGCCGACCGGCTCCTCGACCGGCTGCGCGTCGAGCGCGACCAGGCGCGCGACGAGCTGCTCACGACGTTGCGCAGCCACCGCTACGCCGTGCTGCTGGACCGGCTCGTCGACGCGGCGCGTCAGCCGCGCCTGCTGCCCCGCACCGACGGCGAGCCCGACACGGACGTGCTGCGCGGCCTCGTGCGCGAGGCATGGGAGCAGCTCGCCGAGGCGGTGGACGCGCTGCCCGAGCATCCCGAGGACGAGGAGCTGCACGCGATCCGCAAGCGCGCCAAGCGCGCCCGCTACGCGAACGAGGCGGTCGAGCCGGCGTTCGGCAAGCCGGCGCGCGTGCTGGCCCGCTCGATCATCGAGGTGCAGGACGTGCTCGGCGAGCACCAGGACGGCGTCGTGGCGAGCGACTGGCTGCGAAGCGCCGCCGCCGCGGTCCACGACGAGGGCGCGGCGTTCGCCGCCGGCGAGCTCGTCGCCGCGGAGCGCGCCGCGGCCGACGCGGGGCGGGCGGCGTGGTCGGCCACCTGGCGCGACACGGCCCGCAAGAAGCACCGCACCTGGCTGTGAGCCCGAAGGCCACGGGGGCCGACGGCCCGGTGCGGGCCGCCGGCGGCGTGGTGCGGCGCCGCGTCGGACGCCTCGGCCGGCGCCACGTCGAGGTCATCCTGATCCACCGGCCGCGCTACGACGACTGGAGCTTCCCGAAGGGCAAGCTCGACGACGGGGAGGGCTTCGAGGCCGCGGCGCTCCGCGAGGTCGAGGAGGAGACCGGGCTCGCGTGCCGACTGGTCGGCGACCTGGGCGAGACCCGGTACGCGGACCGCCGGGGCCGAGACAAGGTCGTGCGCTACTGGCTCATGGAGGAGGCCGACCCGGGGCCGGACGAGGCCGGATTCGTCCCGAACCACGAGGTGGACGAGGTGCGCTGGCTGCGGCCAGCCGAGGCTGCCACACTGCTCACGTACCCACACGACCGAACGCTGCTGGACCGACTTCCCCGGGGCCGCTGACGCCATGAGCGAGACACCCGTCTACCTCGTGCGACACGCGAAGGCCGGCAGCCGCAGCCGCTGGGACGGCGCCGACCGTGACCGGCCCCTCAGCAAGGCCGGACAGCGCCAGGCGACCGGGCTCGCCACGCTGCTCGCCGACCCGCGAATCACGCGCATCGTCACCAGCCCCTACCTCCGCTGCCACCAGACGGTGGCGCCCCTCGGCGAGCGCCTCGCCGTCCCGGTCGAGACGTCCGACCTGCTGAGCGAGGGCACGATGCTCCGCGACGCGCTGCGGGTGGTGGAAAAGATGTCGGATCGCCCAACGGTGCTGTGCACGCACGGCGACGTGGTCGGCGAGCTGCTCGACCACCTCGAGCGGGCCGGCGTCCTGGCCGTCGAGGCCCGCCTCGAGAAGGGCTCGACGTGGGTGCTCGGGACCGAGGCCGGCGAGGTCGTCTCGGCGCGCTACCTCCCGCCTCCCGGCTGACCGGCCAGGTGAACGGCACCCGTCGCCCGGGTGACGCTTCGCGCCTCACGAGGTAAATGAAGCGTGGTGCGCCTTGTGGTGAGCGCGGCGGCGCGGACAATGGAGCCGATGGCCAAGGCCTCGCTGACGGTCCGCTTCCGATCGAGCGACGAGCTGGTGACGCGGCTCGAATCCGCGGCCGAGGTGGCGGACGACGAGCCGGTCGACCTGCTCGCCCACGCCCTGCAGTGCGCGACGATCCTCGAACGGGTCGCGCCGGCCGACCGTGAGCTCCAGATCGCCGGCCTCGTCCACGACATCGGCACGCTCCTGCCGCCGGGACGACCCGAGAGCCACGCGGCCGTCGGCGCGGCCGCGGTGGCCGACATGCTCGGCCCCCGCGTCGCCGACCTCGTCGCCCACCACGACGACGCCAAGCGGTACCTCGTCACCACCGAGCCGCGCTACCGGCACCGGCTGAGCACCCGCAGCCTCGAGACGCTGCGCCTCCAGGGCGGCCTCCTCGACCCCGAGGAGCGGGCCGTCCTGGACACCTACCCGGACCTCGAGGCCCTGCTCACCCTCCGCCGGGCCGACGACGCCGCGAAGGTGCCCGGCGCCCGGGTGCCCGGCCTGGGCCACTGGCGGACCGTCCTCGAGGGGCTCGCCTGCCCCGCCGCCTGAGACTCAGCGACACAGCGCCGGGAAGTCCGCGATCGAGTCCAGCACGTGGGTGTGCGGCGCGGCCTCGAGCGTGGCGCGGTCGTGCGCGCCGGTGAGGACACCGGCGACGACGGAAGCGCCGGCGCACGTCCCGGCGAGCAGGTCGCTGGCCGTGTCCCCCGCGACGGCGACCCGGCGCACGTCGTCGATCCCCAGCCGCAGCACCGCGCTGAGCACCAGGTCCGGGTGCGGGCGTCCGCGCACCCCGGGGCCCGGCGCGAGCGCGAGGTCGGCGCGGTCGTGCCACCCGAGGGCGTCGAGCAGCGCGGTGAGCGTCGCCGGCGAGAAGCCGGTGGTGAGGCACACGCGCACGTCGGCGTCGTGGAGCGCGGCGATGGCCTCCTCCGCGCCGTCGATGGGTCGCACCGCCCCGGAGGTGAGGCGCGCCCCGTACGCGGCCTCGAAGCTCTCGTTCGCGCGGCGCGCCGTCGCGTCGTCGCCCAGCATCTCGCGGAACACCTCGAGCTTCGAGCGGCCCATGGTCGTGCGCAGGTGCGCCAGCCGGTCCGCGAACCCGGCGGTGTCGGGCCCGGCGCCCACCGACGCGAGCGCGTCGACGAACGCGTCCTCGACCAGGCCGTCGTCGCGCACCGTCGTGCCCGCGAGGTCGAGCACGGCGAGGTCGACGGCGCTCATCGCGGCGCCCTCGCCATGCCGGTGATCACGACGGCCACCCGGTCACGTTGGCGCATCCGGCGCCGCCCGGGCAACGCCGCGCCGGCGGCCGATCCCGTCACGGCCGCGGCTACCGTCCGGCGCGTGCGCGTCCTCGTCACCAACGACGACGGTGTCGAGGCCCCAGGACTCAAGGCCCTGGCCCGCGCCCTGGTGGACGCGGGACACGACGTGGTCGTCGTCGCCCCCGACGGGGAGCACAGCGGCGCCGGTGCGGCGATCGGCCGGTTGCACCGGTCGGGCCCGATCGGTCGCCTCACCGTCGACTGGCCCGACCTGCCCGGCGTCCCGGTGCACGCACTCGCCGCCACGCCCGCCGTCACCGTCTACGCCGGCGGGCTCGGCGCGTTCGGGCGCGCCCCCGACCTCGTCGTGTCGGGCATCAACCGTGGCCTGAACACCGGCCACCTCGTCCTGCACTCCGGGACGGTCGGCGCGGCGCTCACCGCCGCGGCGCTGGGCATCCCGGCGCTCGCGGTGAGCCTGGCGTGGGGCAACGACGAGCACTGGGACACCGCGGCCGCGCTCGCGGCGAGCCTCGTGGCGGACGTCCCGGCCGGGGGCGTGCTGAACCTGAACGTCCCGAACGTGCCCCTCGACGAGGTGCGCGGCCTGCGTGGCGCGCGGCTCGCGCCGTTCGCCGAGGAGTGGCGCGCCACGGCGCCGCCCGGCGAGGCGCGCCTCGAGTACGTCGGGCACGACAACGAGCCGGCACCCGACACCGACGTCGCGCTTGTGCGCGACGGGTACGCGACCGTCACCGAGCTGACGGGCATCACGGGGGTGCCCTCCGCGGCCGCCGCGGCGCCGGCGGCGTGGCCGCCGGAGGCCGTCGCCGGCGCCTGACGCGCGCCCGCGCGCCGCGCACCCCATACACGGTGCGTGGCGGGCCGGTGACCGAGGCCGACGAAGCCGGGCGGGCGGTTCGTCGAGCGTCACGACCTGCGTCGTGCGCGGCCCGCGGCCCCGCCGGGCCTCGCGCACGCGTCGTGCGACGGGGGCCCGCGGTGGGTCAGCGCGGTGGGCTGCTCAGGTCCGCTCGTAGCGGTACCCAACGCCGCGCACCGTGACGATGCGCGTGGGGTTCGCCGGGTCGACCTCGAGCTTGGCGCGGAGGCGCTTGATGTGGACGTCGAGCGTCTTCGTGTCGCCGTAGTAGTTCGGGCCCCAGATGCGGTCGATGAGCACGTCGCGGGTGAGCACCCGGCCGGCGTTCAGCAGGAGCAGCTCGAGCAGCTCGAACTCCTTGAGCGGCAGCGGCACGAGCGTGTCGTTGACGAACACCTCGTGGCGGGCGGCGTCGACCTTCACGTCGCCGACCTCGATGACCTCGAGGGACGCGTCGGGGCCGGTGCCGTCGTTCGGGGCACGGCGCAGCGCGGCGCGGACCCGGGCGACGAGCTCGCGCAGCCGGAAGGGCTTCGTCACGTAGTCGTCGGCGCCGACCTCGAGCCCCACGACGGCGTCGATCTCGGCGTTGCGGGCCGTGACCATGATGATCGGCACCTGGGAGCGGGTGCGCAGCTCCCGGCACACGTCGACGCCCGACATCTGGGGCAGCATCACGTCGAGGAGGATGAGCGCCGGGCGGGTCTGGTCGAAGCGGTGGATCGCCTCGGCGCCGTCGGCGGCGGTCTCGACGACGAACCCCTCCCGCTGGAGCGCGACCGAGAGCGCGTCGCGGTAGGAGGGCTCGTCGTCGACGACGAGGATCGTGGGCGGTTCGGCAGTCATGACATCTCCGCGACGGTCGTGGCGTCCGCCAGCGGCAGCGCCAGACGGAACGTGGAACCCTCCCCTTCGATGGACTCGACCATGACCTCGCCGCCGTGCGCCTCGGTGACGTGGCGCACGATCGCGAGGCCGAGCCCGGTGCCGCCCGTGGCGCGGCTGCGCGCCTTGTCGACCCGATAGAAGCGCTCGAAGATCCGCTCGAGGTCGCGGCTCGGGATCCCGATCCCGTGGTCGCGCACCTCGATGAGGACCTGCCCGCGCTCGCGGCGGGCGCCGACCTCGACGACCCGCCCGGGCTCGGAGTACTTCACGGCGTTGTCGAGCAGGTTCGTGATCGCGCTCACCAGCTGTCCGGGATCGCAGTTCACGAGGAGATCATCTGTGAGGGGCTCGGTGAGGAGGGGGATGCCCTGCGCGACGGCGAGCGGCCCAAGCCGCTCGACCGCCTCCTCGACGAGGATGCGCACCGGCGTCGGCTCCCGGGTGGGCGCCTCCTGCGCCTCGATGAGGCTGAGGTCCAAGAGGTCGTCGACGATGCGGCCGAGCCGGTCCGATTCGCGCACCAGCTGCTCGGCGAGGCGGCGCACCACCTCGACATCGTCGGCCGAGGCCATGGTCTCGGCGAGCAGCCCGAGCGCCCCGAGCGGCGTCTTGAGCTCGTGGCTCACGTTGGCGACGAAGTCACGCCGGACGCTCTCGACCCGGCGCGTATCGGTCACGTCGTGGATGAGCGCCACGGCGCCGAAGATGTTGGCGCCGTCGGCCAGCGGCTGGGCCCGGATGACGAGGATCTCGCGGGGCGGTCCGAAGAGCGGCAGCTCGCGCTCGTCGACGACGCCCTGGCGGGCCGCCTCGAGAAGCTGGTCCACCGCGTGGGCCGCGAGCGCCTCGGCGTGGCGCGCGTCGCGGAAGCGCATCGCTGCGGCGTTGCGGAAGGTCTCGTTGCCCTCGGCGTCGACGACGACCACGCCGTCGGGGACGCACTCCAGGGCACGGGCCAGACGCCGGCAGTCCTCCTCGTCTGGCGTTGCCTCGTCGGCGCCGGGGCCCACCCCCGGGGACGGCGGTCGGCTCAACCGAACCGCCCCGAGATGTATCCCTCGGTGCGTTCGTCGGAGGGCTGGGTGAAGAGCTGCTCGGTCCTGTCGAACTCGACGAGGGCGCCGACCCGCCGCCCGGCTTCGTCGGCCTCGGCGGTGAAGAACGCCGTCCGGTCCGACGCCCGCGCCGCCTGCTGCATGTTGTGGGTGACGATCACGAGCGTGTAGTCGTGCTTCAGCTCCTGCATCAGGTCCTCGATGCGCGCCGTGGCGATCGGGTCGAGCGCCGAGCACGGCTCGTCCATCAGCACCACGTCCGGCTCGACGGCGAGCGCGCGGGCGATGCAGAGCCGCTGCTGCTGGCCACCCGAGAGGCCGAGGGCGGTCTGCTTCAGCTTGTCCTTCACCTCGTCCCAGAGCGCGGCGCGGCGCAGCGCCGACTCGACGAGGTCGCCGATCTCGCCGCGCCGCCGGCCGTTGATCCTCGGGCCGTAGGCGATGTTGTCGTGGATCGACTTGGGGAACGGGTTCGGCTTCTGGAAGACCATGCCGATCCGCCGGCGCACCTCGGCCACGTCGACCTTCGCCGCGTAGAGGTCCTCACCGTGGTAGCTGATCCGGCCCTCGACCCGCGCACCGGGCGTGATGTCGTGCATGCGGTTGAGGGACCGCAGCACGGTCGTCTTGCCGCACCCCGACGGGCCGATGAACGCGGTGATCTCGCGCGCCGCGACTTGCAGGTTCACGCCGCGCACGGCGGTGGCGCCGTGGTAGCTGACCTCGACGTCGCTCAGCTCGAACACGATCTGGCGCTCGCCGGTCTCGGTCCCGTTACCGGTCGCCGTGGATTGCGCCGCCGGTGGCCGGGTGAGCACGGGCGCGACTGTAGCGGCGGCGACTGAGGTGTCCTGCAGCCGTGTGGTGTCCATGGTCACGCTCCTGCGGTGGATCGACGGGCGTAGATGGTGGTCACGAGCCGCGCCAGGCCGGTGAACACGAAGGTGAGGAGCACCAGCGTCAGCGCGGCAGCGTACGCGCGGTTCTGGGCGCCGACGAACGGCGACGTCGCGCCGTGGAAGATCTGCACCGACAGCGTGGTGTTCGGCCCGGAGAACAGGTTGTGGTTCGCCGAGGTGACGGTGCCGATCACGAACAGCAGCGGCGCGGTCTCGCCCGCGGCGCGCGCGACGGCGAGCAGCGAGCCACTCACGATTCCGGGCGCGGCGTTGGGCAGGACGACCGTGCGGATCGTGCGCACCCGGCGGCTCCCCAGCGCGTAGCTCCCCTCGCGCAGCTCATCTGGGACGAGGTGCAGCATCTCCTCGCTCGTGCGGATCACGATCGGCAGGATCAGACAGGCGAGGGCGAGGGAGCCAGCGAAGCCGTTCAGCGTCTTGAAGTGCAACGTGATCACCGTGAAGATGAACAGGCCCATCACGATCGACGGGACGCCGAGCATGATCTCGGAAAGGAATCGGAGGACCCGAGCGAGGCGGCTGTGCTGGCCGTACTCGTTGAGGTAGATGGCGCCGAGGATGCCGAGGGGCACCGCCATGATCGTCGCCCCGGCGGTGATGATGAGCGTCCCGACGATGGCCGGGAACATGCCACCGCCGCTCAGCTGGTCGATGATCGGTGGGTCCTGGGTGAGGAAGCTCCACCCGAACGTCGAGCCACCCTTGCGGACGACGAACGCGATCACGAAGTAGAGGGGGATGAGGGCGATGAGGACCGTGGCGAGGATGCACGCGGTCGCGAGGTGGTTGCGCAGCTTGCGCGACGCCGACTGCTGGCCCGACGTGAGGAGCGACGGGGGCGAGGCGTCGGTGGTCGCGGTCACCGGATGATCCCCATCCGGCGGTCGGCCCGGGCCAGGACGGCCCGCGCGACGAAGCCGATGATCACGGTCATGATGAGCAGGACGAGCCCGAGGCCGATGAGCGCCGAGCGCCACGTGCCCGACGCGTCCCCGAACTCGTTGGCGATGATGCTGGCCATCGTGTCGCCCGTCCCGAAGATCTGCGCGGTGAGGCGCGGCGAGGAGCCGACGACGAGCGCGACGGCGATCGTCTCGCCGACGGCGCGCCCGAAGCCGATGATGACCGCCGAGGCGACGCCGCTGCGGCCGTGCGGGAAGACCGAGCCGCGGATCATCTCCCAGCGGGTCGCGCCGAGGGCGAGCGCCGCCTCCTTCTGCGAGGCCGGGCAGGTCGCGAACACCTCGCGGGTGACCGCCGTGATGATCGGCGTGATCATGATCGCCACGACGAGGCCAGCGGTGAAGAACGCCTGGCCCGAGGCGCTCGGGTGCGCGAACAGCGTGTCGAGGATCGGGATGCCGGCGGTGGCGCTCGAGATCGACGAGTAGATGTTCGCCAGCGGATGCGTGAACTGGCTGAGCGCCCAGAGCCCGAACACGACGGACGGGATCGCGGCCAGCAGGTCGATGACGTAGACGATCGGCCGGCGCAGGAAGCGGGGCGACACCTCGGTGACGAACAGGGCAATCCCGATGCTCACCGGGACGGCGAAGAGCAACGCGATCGTCGACACGAGCATCGTGCCGTAGGCGAGCCCGAGCGCCCCGAAGTGGTTGTGGGC
>DATDGU010000272.1:0-7927 GCA_036521915.1 Acidimicrobiia bacterium
GAGCTCGCTGTGCTGATCCAGGTCGCCGCCGAGGAGCAGGGCACCCCGCTCGTCGACCGCGACTGCGTCGTCGTCACCCAGAAGGTGGTGTCGAAGGCCGAGGGTCGCCTCGTCGCGCTCGACGCCGACGACCGCGACGCCCGCCGCCGGCTCGTCGACGCGGAGTCCGTCCGCGTGCTGCGCCGCCGGGGTGACCTCATCATCAGCGAGACGCCGCACGGCTTCGTGTGCGCGAACGCCGGCGTCGATCTCTCGAACGTCGAGGACGGCGTCGCCGCGCTGCTCCCCGTCGACGCCGACCGGTCGGCGCGCCACATCCGCGACGCGCTGCGCGCCCGCGCCGGTATCGACGCCGCGGTCATCGTCTCCGACACGTTCGGTCGGGCGTGGCGCCACGGGCTCACCGACGTGGCGATCGGCGTCGCCGGCGTCGCGGCCGTGGTGGACCTGCGCGGCGAGACTGACAGTCTCGGCCGGGAGCTCCAGGTGACGGAGGTCGCCGTCGCCGACGAGATCGCCGGCGCGGCCGAGCTCGTGATGGGCAAGGCGGCGCGCATCGCCGCGGCGATCGTGCGGGGGCTCGACCCCGCGTGGCGGCGCGACGGATCGGCCCGCGAGCTGGTGCGCGCCCCGCACGACGACCTGTTCCGCTGATGGCGGCGGTCCCGGCGTTCGTCGAGGCGCGCCGATCGATCCGGGCGTTCCGGGCCGACCCCGTCGCGCCGGCGCTGCTCGACACGCTCGTCGAGGCCGCCTGTCTCGCGCCCGCGCCACACCATTCCCGACCCTGGCGCTGGGTGGTCCTCGCCGACCCGGCACGACAGGCCGCGCTGGCCGACGGGATGGGCGCCAAGTGGCGGACCGACCTCGCGCGTGACGGTGTGCCGCCCGAGCGGATCGACGACCTCGTCGCGGGATCGCACGCCCGCCTCGTCGACGCGCCCGCGGCCCTCCTCGGCTGCCTGACCCACGACGGCCTCGACCGCTACCCCGACGAGCGTCGCCAGCGCGCCGAGTGGGGCATGGCGCTGCTCGCGCTCGGCGCGGCCGTCGAGAACCTGATGCTCACCGCCACCGACGCGGGCTTGGCGTCGTGCTGGGTCGCGGCCCCGATCTTCTGCCCGGAGGAGGCGGGCGCGGCCCTCGGCCTCGACGCGACGTGGCAGCCGCACGCGCTCGTGCTCGTCGGCTACCCGGACCCCGCCTACGTGGCCCGCACCCGGCCGGCCGTTGAGCTCGGGGTGATGCGGACCCGGTTCCTCAGCGGCCCTGGGCCTGCGCCCGGAACCACTCCACCGTGCGGCTGACGCCGTCTTCGAGCGGGGTCCACGGCCGCCACCCGAGCTGGGTCCCGGCCAAGGTCGCGTCGAGCGCGGAGCGGCGCAGCTCCCCGCCGCGCGCCGGCTGCATCGACGCCACGCCCTCGTAGCCCGTGGCGGCCGCGACGACATCGAAGAGCTCGAGCACCGACGTCTCGACGCCGGTCCCGATGTTGAGCAGCTTCCCGTCGGCGCGGTCGGTCGCGCGCACGAACGCGTCGACGGCGTCGTCGACGAACACGTAGTCCCGGGTCTGCTCGCCGTCGCCGTAGATCGCGGGCGCCACGCCGTCGAGGAGCTTGGCCGAGAAGATGGCGACGACCCCGGCCTCGCCGTGGGGGTCCTGGCGCGGCCCGTAGACGTTGGCGAGCGCCAGGACCGTGAACGACAGGTTGTGCTCCTCCCGGTAGTAGTGGAGGTAGTCGCTCACCGCCTTCTTCGAGACGCCGTAGGGCGACACCGGGTGCTGGGGATGGCTCTCCGGCGTCGGGATCGTCTTCGGGACGCCGTAGAGCGTCCCGCCCGAGCCGGCGAAGATCACCTTGCGGGCGCCGGCGGCGAGCGCGCCCTGCAGCACGTGCAGCGACCCGACGATGTTCACCAGGGCGTCGTAGCCGGGGTCCTCCACGGAGGCCGTCACGCTCTTCTGCGCGGCGAGGTGGTACACGATCTCGGGCTTGCGGTGGGCCATGAGCTCGTCGACGCCGCCGCTGCTCACGTCGAGGCGATGGAAGGTGCAGCGCCGGTGCCGCTGGGCGCGCGCGTCGGCCAGGTTCGGGAGCGAGCCGCTGGAGAGGTCGTCGACGACGTCGACGTCGCAGTCCTCGGCGAGGAGCCGATCGACGAGGTTCGAGCCGATGAAGCCCGCGCCGCCCGTGACGAGGACTCTCACGCCCGCGCCGCCGGGCTGTCGGACGGCGGGCGCCGCTCGCCGGTGAGGGTCGCCCCGGCGTCGACCGTGACGTGGGGTCCGACGATCGAGCCCGCCTCGACCGTCGCCGTCGCGCCGACGACTGTCCCCGCCCCGACGATCGAGGCGCGCACCGTGGCGTCCGGCCCGATCGTCACCCCGTCGTGCACGACCGCGTCCACCACCGTGGCGCGGGCGCCGACCTGGACACCGGCGCCGAGCACCGAGCCGACGACGTCGGCACTCGGGTCGATCTGGTGGCGCTCCCCCACCAGGGCCGGCGCGGCCACGCCCGCCGGCGCGGGTCCGGCGCCCTGCACCCACACGCCGGGCGAGACCTCACGGGCGCCGGGTGCGGGCGGGGTGCCGAGGCGGCCGGCGAGCAGGTCGGCGTGGGCCTGCAGGTACTGGGCGGGGGCACCCACGTCGATCCAGTACGAGTCGCTCGGCCGGGCGTAGAGCGCGCCGCCAGTCTCGAGCATGCCCGGGAACGTGTCGAACTCGATCGACACGGGCCGCTCGGGTGCGATCCGCTCGAGGACGCTCGGCTCGAGGACGTAGGTGCCGGCGTTGATCCATCGTGTGGGCTCGGTGCCCGGCGCGGGCTTCTCGACGAAGGCCAGCACGCGGCCGCGCTCGTCCGTCGGCACGACCCCGAAGCGCGACGGCTCCTCGACCGCCGCGAGGTGGATCGTCGCCTCGGCGTGCCGCGCCTCGTGGAACGCGAGGAGCGCGCCGAGGTCGAGGCCGGTCAGCACGTCGCCGTTGCACACCACGAAGCGCTCGCGGACGCCGAGCTGCTCGGCGGCGAACCGCACGGCACCCGCTGTGCCGAGCGGCGTCGGCTCCTGCGCGTAGTGCAGCTGCACGGTGCGGCCCGCCGGGTCGGTGAACGTCCCCTCGGGGTAGTGGTCGATGAAGGCGCTCGGCAGGTACCCGAGGGACAGCCCGACCTCGTCGACGCCGTAGGCGGCGAGCCACCCGAGCTGGCGGTCAAGGAACACCTGGTTGGCGACCGGCAGCAGCGGCTTCGGCGTCTCGAAGGTGAGCGGCCGGAGCCGGGTGCCCTCGCCGCCGACCAGCACGACGGCCCTCATCGCGACGGTGGTCGAGCGCGACGACGGGCACGGCGCGCGCGGGCCATGCCGGAGGCTACCTGCGATTCGGCGCGAGCCGCTGCCTCACAGGTCGGACGCGCAGCGATACGACGCGTACGTGAGCTCGACGCCGGTGCGCAGCGGGACCTGCGGCGACCAGCCGAGCACGGCGCGCGCCTGGCTGATGTCGGGGCAGCGCCGCGTCGGGTCATCGACGGGCAGGTCGACGAAGCGCAGCTCCGACCGCGAGCCGGTGATCTCGAGCACCAGCTCGGCGAGCTCGACGATCGTGTGTTCCTCGGGGTTCCCGATGTTCATCGGCCCGACCCAGTCGGACGCGAGCAGCGCGAGGATCCCGCGGACCTCGTCGTCGACGTAGCAGAACGACCGCGTCTGCTGGCCTGTCCCGTAGACGGTGAGGGGCTCGCCTGCCATCGCCTGGGCGAGGAAGTTCGACACGACCCGCCCGTCGCCGGGCGCCAGGCCGGGACCGAAGCAGTTGAAGATGCGCACGATCTTCGTGTCGACGTTGTGCGTGCGGTGGTACGCCATCGTGACGGCCTCGGCGTAGCGCTTCGCTTCGTCGTACACGGCCCGCGGCCCGACCGGGTTCACGTGACCCCAGTAGCTCTCGCGCTGCGGATGCTCGAGCGGGTCCCCGTAGATCTCGCTCGTCGACGCCAGCAGGAACCGGGCCCGGTGCGCCCGCGCCAGCTCCAGCGCGTTGCGTGTGCCCTCCGAACCGACCCGCAGCGTCTCGATCGGCCGGGCGAGATACTGCGGGACGCTCGCCGCGCTGGCCAGATGCATCACGGCGTCGACGGGTCCGCTGACCGGGATGCCGTCGACGACGTCGTGGACGACGAGGGTGAAGCCGGAGTCGTCGAGCAGGTCGGCGACCTGGTCGCGGCTGCCCGTCGAGAGATCGTCGACGGCGACGACCTCGTGGTCGGCGCCGCGCAGCGCGCGACAGAGGTGCCCGCCGACGAAGCCGGCGCCGCCCGTCACCACGGTGCGGGGCATCAGCGTCCGACGCCGCGGTAGGCGAAGCCGAGGTGGCGCATCGCCGCCGGGTCGAGCACGTTGCGGGCGTCGACGATCGCCCGACCGGGCAGCACGGCCGCGACCCGCTCGTAGTCGAGCCAGCGGAACTCGTCCCACTCGGTGAGCACGCAGAGCACGTCGGCCTCGGCGCAGGCGTCGTAGGGGTCGGCGACCACCTCGAGTCCCGGGAGGAGGCCGCGGGCGGCCTCACCCGCCGCCGGGTCGTAGCCGCGCACCATCGCGCCCTCGCCGAGGAGTCGGCGCGCGATGTCGATCGCCGGCGAGTCGCGCAGGTCGTTCGTGTTGGCCTTGAAGGTCAGGCCCCACACCGCGACGGTGCGCCCGGCGAGGTCGCCACCGACGGCGTCGCGCACCTTCCCGACGACACGGTCACGCTGGTCGTTGTTCGTGTCGATGACCGCCGCGAGGATCGGGAAGTCGTCGCCGACCCGCGCCGCGGTGCGGGCGAGCGCCGCGGTGTCCTTCGGGAAGCACGAGCCGCCCCACCCCGGTCCGGGGTGCAGAAACTCGAAGCCGATCCGCGGGTCGTAGCCCATGCCGAGCGTGACCTCGCGCACGTCGGCGTTCACCGCCTCGCACAGGTTGGCGATCGCGTTCACGAAGGACACCTTCGCCGCGAGGAACGCGTTCGACGCGTACTTGATCATCTCGGCGGAGGCGGGAGTCGTGACGAGCATCGGACCCTGCACGTCGCGGTAGAGGTCGGAGACGCGCACCGCGACCGTGGGATCGTCGGCGCCGATCACGACCCGGGACGGCGACAGGAAGTCCCGGACCGCGGTGCCCTCGCGCAGGAACTCGGGGTTCGACGCCACCCCGACCTCGGGGACGGCGCCGGAGGCGCGGAGGAGCTGCCCGACGTGCCCGCTCGACCCGACCGGCATCGTCGACTTGTTCACGAGCACGGCGCCCGCGGGCAGCACGGGTGCGAGCTCGTGCACGACGGCCTCGACGACGGACAGGTCGGCGTCGCCGTCGGCGCCCTCGGGGGTCGGGACGCACAGGAAGACGAACTCGGCGTCGGTCGCGGCCGGCGCGGCGCCGACGACAAAGCGCAGCCGGCGGGTGGCGAGCCCCTCGGCGACGAGCTCGGCGAGGCCCTCCTCGAGCACGTCGATCTCGCCCTTCGTGAGGCGTCGGACTTTGTCGGCGTCGATGTCACCGACGACGACCTCGTGGCCGAGGTGGGCCAGGCACGCCCCCGTCGTCAGCCCGACGTAGCCGGCGCCGACGACGCCGACGCGGCTCACGGCCGGGGTCTCACCGGCAGGAGCCCTTCGGTGCCGCCGCACCGTACTGCGAGGGGTCCACGCCCGTGCCGCTCCCCGTCGCGTAGGTGTCGCCGGCGTTGTCCTGCCCGTTCGGCCCGGTCGCCTGCGGTGTGCCCGCGTTCTGACCGCTCGTCACCGAGCCGCCGCCGCTCGGGATGGTGATCGAGGAGAAGTCCTTGCCGAGCACGACCTCGACGCCGACGCCCGTGAGGGACGGGTCCTCGATGAGCTGCGTGTCCGGTGAGAGGTACTGCAGCAGCAGCTCACCTTGCGTGATCGAGCCCGGCTTGTAGCGGACCTGGGTCGTCGCGACGGTCCCGGTGACGTGCGCGGTCCCGCCGGACTTGAAGCCCGCCTTCTGCACGAAGTCGGAAAGCGCCGAGGTGGCGAGGGTCCCGTCGCTGCCCGTGCCGTCGGCGACGCGCACATGCACGTCCTTCGGCGTGAGCGTCGTCACCGAGCCGCTCGTGTCGGTGCCGCTGAAGTCGCGCAGGCGGGCCAACAGCGCCTGATCGTCGGGCTCCTTCACGTACAGCACGTCCTGGCCCTGCTGCGTCGGCGGCATCGCCGAGCCGGCCACGCCTTCCTGCCACGGCAGGGTCTCGAACTCGAGGTGGCTCGTGTCGTTGGGGTTGACGCTCCGGAAGTCGTCCACGAGCGTCAGCACGTCGTTCTTCGTCAGGTTCTGGTCGAAGATCAGGTCGCCGATGACCTTGTCGACAATCTGCAGGCCGGTGCCGGGGTCCTGGAGGCTCCGGGCGACCGCGATGCCGGCCAGCTCGCGGATGAACTGCTGCTGGCGGGCGATCCGCCCGATGTCGGCGGTCGGGTCGGCGAGGATCCAATTGTTCTGGGTGGTGCTGAAGAACTGGAGCGTGCGCGACCGCGCGTAGGCGAGGGCCTGCGCGCCGTTCAGCTGGATGCAGCCGGGCAGGACGCCGAGCCCGCTCTCCTGGTCGCGGGCCGCGTACGGGAAGTAGACGGGGACCGTCCCGATGGCGTCGACGATCTGCTGGAACGCCTGGAAGTCGACCAGGATGTAGTGGTTGATCGGGATGTTGAAGTCGTCCTTCAGCGTCGCGATCGTCGTGTTCGCGCCCGCACCGAGGGCCGCGTCGATCTTCGCCATGCCGATCCCCGGCACGTTGACCCACAGGTCCCGCGGGAACGACGCGATCAGGAGCCGCTTCTGGTTGGGCTCGACGTGGACCACCATCATCGTGTCGGAGTTGACACGGTCCTCGGTGGACTGGCTCCCGTTGACGTCGGAACAGCTCCCGGGCCCAGGTCGCGCGGCTCGCGGCGTGGCGCAGCCCAGGATCAGGTAGTTGGCGCCCTGCGCGGGCGCGGGCGCGACGTTGACGGTCACCCGCTTGACGGAGTTGACCTTGCTGCTGATCAGGGCGTTCACGGCCACGACCCCGCCGGCCATGACGGCGACCGCGACCCCGAGGGCGATGAGGTACCGCCCCGAGAAGGCGCGCAGGACGGATCGAGGAAGCTTCATGTGGGCGGCCAGTCTACTGAGGAGGCCCCACGGAGCCTCAGCGGGCCTACCCTCGGCGTCGTGTCGTCGGGCCCGTCGTGCGCGCTGCACCGCCCGCGGCGTCGCCAACCTGAGAGCCCGACGGTTCGCGGCCCATGACGTCGTCGGCCTGGGTGAACGGATCGCTCGCGGCGAGCGACGAGCCCCGTCTCTCGGCGTTCGACCACGGCCTGCTCGTCGGCGACGGCGTGTTCGAGACGCTCGGCGTCTATCGGGGGGTCCCGTTCGCCTGGACCCGCCACGACGCGCGGCTGCGCCGCTCCGCCGCCGGGTTGGGCCTGGCGGTCCCTGACGCCGCGGCGCTGCGCCGGGCCGCCGACGCCGTGCTGGACGCCAACGGGATCACGGAGGGGCGGCTGCGCATCACGCTGACCGGCGGTCCCTCACCGCTCGGGTCCGAGCGCGGCGAGGGCCCCGCGACGGTGATCGTGGCGGCCGCGCCGGCCCGGCCGCGCCGGGAGGTCGAGGCGGTGGTCACCGTGCCGTGGCCGCGGAACGAGCGCGGCGCGACCGCCGGCCTGAAGACGATCTCCTACGCCGAGAACGTTCGGGCGCTCGCGCTCGCCCACGAGCGCGGCGCCACGGAGGCGGTGTTCGCCAACACCCACGGCGAGCTCTGCGAGGCGACGGGCTCGAACGTGTTCGTCGTCGTCGACGGCGTGGCGTGCACGCCGCCCGCCGCCGCGGGGTGTCTCCTCGGCGTCACCCGTGCGTTGGTC
>DATDGU010000273.1:0-4981 GCA_036521915.1 Acidimicrobiia bacterium
GCATCTACCACAGCGAGGTCGCCCGCACCCGGGCACTCGCGCGATGGCTGCATCTCTACAATCACCACCGCTCCCACACTTCACTCGGAGGCCAGGCACCCATGACCCACGTCAACAACGTGGCCGGGCAGCACACCTAGCGCGTCGCAGGCCCGATGTTCGGGGCGGCGGTCGTGTCGGTGGGCTCGCGCCGGCCGTGCGGCGCCCGCGTCCCGAGCGGCGCGATCGCCGAACGCCCAAGGGGGTGGTGGGCGCCGACGGGTCGGCGCCGGGTCAGCCGCCGAAGTCTTCGGTGGCCCACACCTGCCCCTTGGCGTAGGCGAGCCCGATCCCGAGCGACGAGTAGGCGCCCGAGAGGATGTTCGTCCGGTGGTCGGGCGAGTTCATCCACGCGGTGTGCATGTCGTTGGCACTCATCGACGCCGGGCCCTCGAGGATGTTCTCACCGAGGGTGCGGTAGCCGCCGTAGCCCGGGGAGGCGAGGACGGCCGCCAGGTTGCGGTGCGCGAAGGTGTTCGTGGCGGCCATGTAGGCGCTCCAGCCCTGGGCCAGGCAGGTCAGCTGGCCGTTGGGCGCGAGACCGGGCAGGCCGTTCTGGGCCCGTGACACGTTCACGTCGTTGAGGATCGCCGCGCTCGTCGGGTCCATCCCGCACTGGGGGGGCGGCGGCGGCGCGGCACAGGCGGCGCCCACCACGCCCAGCGAGACGGTCGCGGCGAGGATCCCGGCCCACCGACGAACCTTGCCCATCGATCCTCCCGCGAACCGTCACGGGAGGATCGGACTTGGCGGCCCGAACCTTGAGCGCTCGCCCCGCCTACCGGGGCGGGAGCATCGCCCGGAACCGGTCGAGGAGGCCGTCGACCCCGGAGCCGTGCAGGGTCATGCCCCCGTCGACGACGAGGTTCTGGCCGGTCACGAAGCGGGCGGCGTCGGAGCAGAGGAAGGCGACGACGTCGGCGATCTCCTCGGGCGTGCCGATCCGGGCCAGCGGGGTCTTGGCCTCCATGTGGGGCACGGTCCAGTCGAACCCGGTGAGGAGGATGTCGGTGAGCCCGGTGTGGATCATCCCGGGTGAGACCGCGTTCACCCGCACCGTCGGGGCGTACTCGAGGGCGGCGCTGGCGGTGAGGGCAGCGACCGCGGCCTTCGCGGCCGCGTAGGGGGCCTCGCCGGCCGCCGGCCGGGTCCCGCTGATCGACGCCGTGTTGACGATCGCGCCGCCGCCGCTCTCGACGATGAGCGGGGCGCCGATCCGCAGGCCGTGGAACACGCCGCCGAGGTTGAGGCGCACGATTCGGTCCCACTCGGCGGGGTCCCACTCGTGGATGCCCGCCATGTTCGACCCGCCGGCGTTGTTGAACAGGATGGTCAGGCCGCCCATCCCGTCGGCCGCGTCGCGGACCGCCCGCTCGAGCGCGGCGACGTCGCTGACGTCGACGCCGAACGCGCGCCCGTCCACTTCCTTGGCGGTCACGGCGGCGCCGGCCTCGTCGAGGTCGAGGACCGCGACGGTCGCGCCCTCCCGGTGCAGGGTGTGACAGGTCGCCCGCCCGATGCCGGACGCGCCGCCGGTCACCACCGCCCGCCCGCCGTCGAGTCGCCCCACGTGCCGCTCCCTCCTCGCCGTCGCCGACCATGATGGTCCCTCGGTCGAGGTCTGGAGCACGGCCGCCATGTGGAAGGCCACGGTCAAGGGGATCGTCGGGCGGCGCGTCCGCCTGGCCCTCACCGGTCTGGCGGTGGTGCTCGGGGTCGCGTTCGTCACCGGGACGTTCGTGCTCACCGACACGCTGACCACCTCGTTCCAGGGCGTCTACCGCCAGACCCTCGCCGGGGTGGATCTCGTCGTCCGCGCCCGGCCCCCGCCGGGCGGCGGGGGCGGCGCCTTCCTCCAGCGCTTCCCCGACACCGTCACCGCGCAGGCCCGCGCCGTCCCGGGCGTCGGCAGCGCCACGAGCTTCGTGACCGGCTACGCGCAGTTCGTCGACCAGTCGGGCCACGCCATCTCCAGCTCGGGTGCGCCCACGCTCGGCATCAACTGGGCGGACCACGGGTCGGAGGGCCCGCTGCACCTCGTCGCCGACGGCGCCCGCCGCGGCCGGGCGCCGACCCGCCCGGGCGAGGTGGCCATGGACGCCGGGACGGCCCGGCGTTACGGGTTCCACGTCGGGGACCGCGTCGACGTGCTCCTCCAGGGGCCCAAGCAGCGGTTCGAGATCGTCGGGCTCTTCGCGCTCGGCGACCAGGCGGACCTCGGCCCGATCACGTTCGCCGCGTTCGACCTGCGTACGGCGCAGCGGGTCTTCGGCGCCCCCGGGCAGCTCGACGCGGCGTACGTGACGCTCGCGCCCCACGCCCGCCTCGACCGGGTGCAGTCGCGCCTGACCGGCGCCCTCGGGCCCTTCTACGAGGTGGACCCGCCGGCGCAGGTGGCCACCACCCGCGGCCAGGTGGTCCTGAACTTCGTGACCCTCCTCGGCGACCTGCTCCTCGGCTTCACGGCCATCGGGATGGTCATCGCCGCGTTCATCATCTTCAACACCTTCACGATCCTCGTGACGCAGCGCCTCCACGAGCTCGGGCTGCTCCGCGCGCTCGGGGCGAGCGGGCCCCAGGTGATCGCCTCCGTGCTCGGCGAGGCAGCAGTCATCGGCGCCGCCGGGGCTGCCGTGGGCGTCGGCATCGGGTACGGCCTAGCGGTCGCGCTGCTCGGGCTCGCCGACCGCCTCGGCTTCGCCGTGCCGAGCCAGACGGCGGTGCTCGAGTCCCGCACCGTCCTCGCGGCGTTCGGCGTCGGGCTCGGCGTGACCGTGCTCTCGTCGCTGTGGCCCGGGCTGCGTGCCGCCCGCGTGTCGCCGCTCGCCGCGGTGACCGACGCGCGGACCCAGGCGCGCCGACCCCTCGCGCGCCGCGCGGTCGTCGGCCTCGTCGTCGCGGGGCTCGGCGTGCCCGCCATCCTCATCGGGCTGCACCGGACCCAGTACCAGTCGAACACGCTGCGCGAGGTCTGGTGGGTGGCGGCCGGCGCGGTGCTCGTCCTCGCCGGCGTGCTGGTGCTGCTCGCCGCGGTCGCCGGCCCGTTCGCAGGTCTCCTCGCCCGACCGCTGCGCGCCGCGGGCGTGGTCGGGACGCTCGCCCGCGCGAACGCGATCCGCAACCCGCGGCGCACCGCCGCGACCGCCTCGGCGCTCGTCATCGGCCTCGCGCTCGTCGGGCTCGTCGCGATCTTCGGCCAGTCCGCCAAGGCGTCGATCTCCCGGGCGGTCAGCGGCGGGATCCGCGCCGACCTCGTCCTGAAGGCCCAGCAGTTCGCGTCGTTCTCGCCGACGGTCGCCCAGCGCGTCGCGCAGCTCGATCCGGTCGCCGCGGTCACCGCGTTCCGCTTCGGGAACGTGCGGGTCCCGATCGGCGGCAACCAAGAGACGGTGGCGGGCGCGTCGCCCGCCGGCCTCACCCAGGTCGTCGACCTCGGGCTGCGCCAGGGCAGCGTCGCGGCGATGGGGAACGACGGCGTGCTCGTGTCGCAGGACGCGAGCCGCCAATACCACTTGGGCGTCGGCAGCCTCGTCGGGATGCAGTTCCCGAACGCCGGGCCGGTGACGCTGCGCGTCGCCGGGATCTACACCCAGCGCGACTTCACCGGCGGCTTCCCCGTCGGCTTCATCGTCTCCGAGCCGGCCTACGAGCAGGGCTTCGGCACCGCGACGGGGGACACGCTCGTGTACGTGCGCGCGCGACCGGGTGAGACCGCGGCCGCCGGGGCCGCGCTGCACCGGGCACTCGCCGCGAGCTTCCCCAACATCAGCGTGTACACACGCGCCGAGTACGCCCAGGCGCAGGAGCAGACGGTCGACCGCGTCCTGGCGGTCACCATCGCCCTGCTCATGCTGTCCGAGATCATCGCCGTGCTCGGGATCGTGAACACGCTGGCCCTCTCGGTCTTCGAGCGGACCCGCGAGCTCGGGCTGCTGCGCGTCGTCGGGATGTCGCGCCGCCAGCTGCGCCGCATGATCCGGGGCGAGTCGGTCGTCGTCGCGCTGCTCGGCGGGCTCGTCGGCACCGGCCTCGGCGTCCTCTGGGGCTGGGTGTTCACGCGCGCGCTCCGGGCCGAGGGTCTCACCGTGTTGCGGTTCCCGACCGTCGAGCTCGTGGCGTTCGTCGCCCTGTCGGTCGTCGCGGGGGTGGTCGCCGCGCTGGCGCCCGCGTGGCGCGCCGCTCGCCTCGACGTCCTGGAGGCCATCGCCACGGAGTGAGCGACGATGGCCGCCGTCGCGACCATCTCGACTAGAAGTTGGGCCCGTGAGCTTCGACGGTGTGCCCGGCGTGGGCCCTGACGTCGCGCCGTCCCCCATCGTGGTCGTCACCGGCGGCGCCGGGTGGCTCGGCCAGCACCTCGTCCGGAACTTGGCGCCGACCCGCAGACGGGTCCGCTGCCTGGTGCGCAGCGGTGACGAGGCCGCCCTCCTCGAGAACGTCTCGCCGACGGTCGAGGCGGTTGCCGGCGACGTGCGGGACCCCGGGGCCGCGGACCGGCTCTTCGACGGGGTCGGGGCGGCGACCGTGTTCCACGCCGCGGGTGTGATCCATCCCGAGCACGGCACCCGCGAGCTCTTCGACGTGAACGTCGGCGGCACCCAGCTCGTGCTGGACCGGGCCCGCCGGGCGGGCGCGACCCGATTCGTGCACGTCTCGTCGAACTCGCCGTTCGGCGCGAATGCGACGCGCACCGACCGCTTCACCGAGGACTCGCCGTATCACCCCTATCTCGGGTACGGGCAGTCGAAGTACGAGGCCGAGCTGATGGTGCAGCGCAGCCACGACCGCGGCGACCTCGCGACGGTCATCGTGCGCCCTCCCTGGTTCTACGGCCCATACCAGCCCGCTCGCCAGACGCGCTTCTTCGCCGCGGTCCGGCGGGGCCGCTTCCCGATCCCGGGCCCCGGGACGAACCGCCGGTCGCTCGTCTACACCGGCAACC
>DATDGU010000274.1:0-12188 GCA_036521915.1 Acidimicrobiia bacterium
CACAGGTCCTCATCGAAGACTGGCGAGCCGAATACAACCACGACCGGCCGCATCAGTCGCTCTGCCTACCTCACCCCTGCGGAATTCACCCGCAGATGGCATGCTGAACACCCACGCAGAACCTCATAGCGAGTGGACCGACGAACGGGGTCCGGTCAGCGGGAGCGGGGGGTTCGAGTCCCTCAACGCCCACCGAAGATTGGCTGGTCAACGGCCGTTTTTGTTTTGCATGCGCTTTCCGGCAGCGGCTCCGAGTCCGTGGCCGATCCGGGGGTTGTCTTTGGGAACGGCGGGGTAGCGCCTTGTTCGCCGCCCTGCCGAAGGCGAACAACGGTGTCGGTGTGCCTCGTTTCGATTGCGAACTTGCGTGACTTCTGGCTTGACGAGCGGATCCGTCTGCTCGGAGTAACCGTTCACGCTGCCGCGAACGTGGATATGCGGCATTGAAAGCCGTAGCGCCACCCGTGTCGGCCCATAGCGTCGAGCCGTCGTGATCCGCCGCTGGTGGGGCTGTGCTTCGACTGGGCTGGTTAGCCTGCGGACGTGGAAGGCCATCGACCCGTGGTGGTCGTGGTCGGCGCCGGGTTCGCCGGGCTTCCGGCGGTGCGGCGGTTGGCGTCGGGTCCTGTCGACGTCGTCCTGGTCGACCGGCACAACTACAACACTTTCCATCCGCTGCTCTACCAGGTGGCGACGGCCGGGATCGACGAAGGCGGTGTCGCGCACACGATCCGGGCCTCCTTCGCCCGGTACGCGAACGTCGACGTGCGGTTGGCGTCGCTCGTCGGGCTCGACCGTGACCGTCGCGTTGTGGCGCTCGACGACGGCCAGAGTGTCGCGTACGACGCGCTGGTCCTTGCGGTCGGGGCCACGACGAACGACTTCGGCGTCCCTGGGGTGGCCGAGCATGCTTTCCCGCTCTACACGCTGCCGGAGGCGATCCGGCTCCGCGAGCACGTGCTGCGCTGCTTCGAGGCGACCGAACGCGAGCCGTCTCTCGTCGACGACGGCGCGCTGACCTGCGTGATGGTCGGAGGTGGTCCGACGGGTGTGGAGACGGCCGGCACCATGGTCGAGCTGTTCTCGAAGGTGCTGTCGAAGGGCTACCACCGGGCTGACGTGAGCCGAGCCCGGGTCGTTCTCGTCGAGATGGGCCCCGAGCTCCTCGCCGCGTTTCGGTCCGCTTCGCGCCGGCACGCCCGCGAGATCCTTGAGGCCCGCGGCGTCGACGTCCGCTTCGGCGAGCGCGTCGCGCGGGTCACCGCCGGTGGGCTCGTGCTCGCCTCCGGCGAGGAGCTGGGCGCCCGCACGGTGGTGTGGACCGCGGGCGTGAAGCCAAACGCGATCGCCGACCGGCTCGGGCTCGACCGAGGCCAGGGTGGTCGGATCGTCGTCGGCCCCGACCTGTCGGTGCCGGGGTCGCCGGAGATCTTCGTGGTCGGCGACCTAGCAGCCCCGCCCAGCTCGAACGGCCGGCTGCTGCCGCAGCTGGCGCCGGTCGCGATGCAGGAAGGGCGCCACGCCGGCGAGCAGGTCCTGCGCCGCCTCGCAGGGCAGGCGACCCGGCCCTTCCGGTACCGCGATAAGGGGACGATGGCGACTATCGGGCGTCGCGCCGCGGTCGCCGACCTACCGCTGGGGATCAGTCTGCGCGGCACCTTGGCCTGGCTCGCGTGGCTGTTCCTCCACCTCATCTACATCATGGGGTTCGAGAACCGGGCACAGGTCCTCGTCCAATGGGCGTGGAACTACGTCACGTGGGATTGGGGGCCGCGCCTGGTGCTGGACTCAGACGACTGACCTGCCCCGCTGGTCGCTGCGCGGGTCAGACGTGCCCGAGCACCGGGTGGGGCACATACGGCTCCTCGAGCCGCTGTGACTGGGGGTTGCCGTCCCGGGCCGAGGGGATCTGCACGACCGCGGGGCCCGCCGGTGTCGGAGCCGACGTCGCGCGGTGGAGCTAGGAGCGCGGCATGGACGTGAGGATCGCGGTCTCGCCGACGGGTCGTCCGCCCGTCATCTGCAGGCCGATCGGGGCGGCGGTGGTGTCGAAGAGCCGTCGACCCGCGCCGAGGACGACCGGGAACACCGTGAGCCGGTACTCGTCGGCGAGATTGTGCGCCACCAGTGTCGGGACCAGCTGGATACTGCCGTTCACGAGCACGTCACCTGGTGTGGCGATCTTCAGGTGCTCGAGGGCAGCGGAAGCGTCGCGGTCGATGACCGTCGAGTCTCTCCACGCAGGGTCGCGCAGAGTCGTGGGAAACCACGTGTTTGGGCATGGTGTTCAACTTGTCGGCGTAGTCGTCGGAGCGTGACGGCGGCACCTTTCGATCACGGTTATTCGGGTCGCACCGCGAGACGAATCCGATGCCCGGTGGTTCGCGGGCGAGGGGATGGTGCTCACTGGCCGCCGGGCAGGCGTCTCTGGGTGCCGACGTCGTAGACGACATGATGGTCGACGAGGCGGGCTTCGGACGTCGGCGCGTGTTCCACGAGGCGTCCGTCGTGGAAGAGGTGCTCGACGCGCAGGTGCTCGACGAGCACAAGGTGGTCAGCTAGCAGGCGGCGATGGCAGCGCCACCACACCGATTCGGCGCACATGACTGCCACGGGGCTGGTCTGCGCCAGGGCGGAGAGCTCCGCGACCCCTCGAGCGAACTCGTCGGAGATCATGTGGTCGGCGTAGGCACGGAACTGGTCGTTGCGCAACCCGACGTTCGGCGAACCCGGTGCCGGCTTGCGCCGACCACCGAGCGAAGGCAGCCACCCATAGGCGATCCCGTGCTCGGGGAGCCACGTCGCCATCTCCTGACCGGCGAAGTGCGGATTTCGCCGGCTGCCCGGGAACCGCCGGACGTCGACGACGCCCTCCACCCCAGCGTTGCGGGCCACCGCGACGAACTCTTCTGCGGTGAGGGTGCCGTGTCCCACCGTTCGGATGGTGTCCACGATCGTCGCTGCCTCTCGAGAACGTTCCATTGAGAAGCTCGATTGAGAATTCTATGGACCAAGTCCTCCTAGCCCATCACCGACGCCGAGCCTCTGTCGTGCGGCTCTGGATCGCGTCGTGCGATGCTGGCGTTGTGGACATCATCAGGCTGATCGACGCACCTGGGTACGACAAAGATCGAGTCGTCGCGGAGCCACTCGTCGAGGGTACGCAGTCCAACGTTCGGGTTATCCGGCTGAGCCCGGGCCAGGCCCTGCCTCCACACCGTCACGGTTCGTCAGATCTCATGCTCTTCGCGGTGGAAGGTGAAGGGGTCCTCGAAACCGACCGCAGCACGTCTTCGTTCGGAGCGGGTTCCCTCGCCTTCTTAGGTGGTGATGAGGAGTTGCGCATGTCCAACGAAGGTCGAACTGGTCTCACCCTGCTCGCCTTTCTCGCCCCGCCATTTCCGCCCCGCTCCGAGGCGTGAGCGGCGGCGGAGACTTGCGGAGAGAGCCTGCCTGATGCCTGACCGTGGCGACCGGTCCGCTGAGGAGCCGGCTGCGCCGGCCCGGTCGGGGGTCTCGCCGGAGGAGGTGCGGAGCTTCCGGTCGCAACTGACCAAGGGTGCCGACGTCGTCGATCCGACGACGTGGGCCGGGTCGATCCCCCAAGCGCAGGGCATCGCTCCCCGCGTGCGCCGCTCGCCTTCGGCCATGGCGCTCCGCTGCGGCTACGCAACGAGACACAACTCGGCTTCAAGCAAGTGAAGTGGATCAAGGGCGTGGAGTTCGTCGCAGAGTCCGCGGGCATCGGCGGGGGGTACGGCGGCTACGACCAAGACCACGAATTCTTCGGTTACCGACAGTCCATCTAGCGCACGTGGTCGTCCGGGCGCCTCGGTGCGCGACAGGCGGTGACCCTGGCCGGGGCGCCCGACGCTCTTGCCGTGTCCCCGGGCCAGGGGTCGAATTCGATCACCGGTGTCACGAGTCGCGCGATGCCGTGAAGACGGTTTGCCTGCCTGGACCGATGCCCGGCGGTGCCATGGCTCGGCCGATTCATGTCTCGTGGGTCTGGGGACTCGAACTCTAAGAACGTCGAGTCCCAGGCGCCCGCCGCTGGGGCGGTGTGGTGCGCCATGATGAAATCGTGATGGATTGGGGAGGGTGGGCGGTTTTCGGATTGTTGGCGACGGCGGCGCTGACCGTCGTGCTCATGAGCGCGCAGCTTTCCGGGCTCACGCGGATGGATCTTCCGTTGATGTTGGGGACGTTGTTCGCGGCCGATCCGGACCGGGCCCGCGTGTACGGGTTCTTCATCCATCTGTTAAACGGGCAGGTGTTCGCGCTCTTCTATGCGGCGACGTTTGCGCTGCTTGGGCGGGCGAGCGTGGCCCTCGGCGCGGAGCTCGGGCTGCTGCACGCCGCGGTGGCGCTCACGATCCTGGTTCCGTTGCTCCCAGGAGTGCATCCCCGCATGGCTTCGAGTCGTGCCGGCCCGAGTACCGCGGGGCCGAGGTTGGAGGCGCCTGGCCTGCTGGGTCGCAACTACGGGCGCGAGACGGTGATTGTCACAGTCATGGCGCACGTCGCGTACGGCGCGGTGCTCGGTCTTCTGCTGCGGCCCTAGCGTCACGCACGGCCAGCGCGGCCTGGACGAGCGCGGCGTGGGTGAGCGCTTGGGGGTAGTTCCCGAGATACTTGCCGGAGCGGGGGTCGATCTCTTCGGGGTAGAGGCCGAGGGGGTTGCATGCTTCGGCCAGCTCCGAGAACAGCACCTCGGCTTCGGACAGGCGTCCGGTGCGAGCGAGGGCTTGAACGAGCCAGAACGAGCAGGGCAAGAACGCGCCTTCGGTGCCGGTAAGCCCGTCGTGGCCCGGCCGGTAGCGGTAGACGAACGGTCCGTTGCTCAGCTCGCGGCGGATGGCGTCGACGGTTCCGACGATGACCGGCGAGGTGGGGTCGAGGAGCCCGACGAGGGGGGCGAGCAGGAGCGCCGCGTCGAGTTCGGAGTCGTCGAAGGCGCGGACGAGGGCGGGCCGGTTCGAGTCGACACCTCGGGTCAGGATCGCTTGACCGAGCGAGGCTCGGGCGTGTTGCCAGCGGCGCTGGCGGCGGGTCGAGGTGCGGTGTGTGGCGGCAATGCGCAACGCCCGGTCCAGGGCGAGCCAGGCCATCAGCTTGGAATGCACGTAGTGGCGGGCCGGACCGCGGACCTCCCAGATCCCGGCGTCGGGGTCTGGCCACCTGGTCGCGACGAAGTCGGTGAAAGCCGAGAGGGCCCGCCAGGTCTCCCCGTAGAGGCGATGTCCGGCGCGTACGAGCTGCCAGGCCCCGTCGAGGACCCATCCGTACCCGTCGAGCTGGTGTTGGTCGCGGGCGCCGTTGCCGAAGCGCACCGGGCGACTGCTCCGGTAACCCGACCAGCCGTCGGGAGAGTCCTCGGGCGGCACCGTCCTCCCGTCGATGGTCAGGAGCGCGGGAAGGCGTGGGCGTTGCAACCTCGACGCGTGCAACAGCCAGTACAGAAAGCCTCGAGCCTCGGCGGTCTTCCCGAGGCCGAGGAACGCGGCGATGCCGATGCTGGCGTCGCGAGGCCACGCAAAGCGGTAGTCCCAGTTGCGTTCACCGCCGAGCTCCTCGGGCAGCGAGCTGGTCGGTGCCGCGACCGGTGCACCGGACGGTGAATAGGTGAGGAGCCGGAGCGTGACGAGGCTCCGGCGAACCTGGTCACCTCCGGGTCCGTCATACGTGACGTCGTCGGACCATGTTCGCCACCACCGGTCGGTGGCGCACAGCGCCGACCAGGCTTGCGCCGCGGGCACATCGATCAGCGGTTCGCGGTCCGCGACGGCGAGCACGGCTGTCACGATGTCGCCGGGCTGTAGCGTGAACTCGTGGTCCTTGCCCGGGCACAGGGCAAGATCAGTATCGACCCGGAGGCTCAGCGCCAAGCCGCGGTGGCTGCAGACCAGGAGCCCAGAGCGGCGCTCGGTGCGCGGCGCCTCGTGCTGAGGCCCAACGCGAGGGTCGAACCGCAACCGGACGTCGATCGCCGCCCCCCGGCACGCGAGTCGACGGACTAGCAGGCTTGTTGGCGATAGCGACCCCTTGACATTGGTGACCAACCCCTCGGTCAGGGTGAGTTGTGATCCTGCGTGCTCCCAGGTCGTCTCCAACACCGCCGATCCCGGCAGGTAGCGACGACGTCCGACGACCGCCGGCGACGACGCCGCCGGGCCAAAGGCGAAGCAGCCCGCGGCGGAGCCCCCTACCAGTCGACCGAAGACCGGTGCGCTGTCGAAGCGCGGCGCGCACAGCCAATCGATGGAGCCGCGCGAGGACGATAGGGCGCCGGTCCGCGTGTCTCCGATCAGCCCGTAGTCGGCGATCGGCTCCGCGAGATCAGCTTCGGTCCGGGACTCCCTGCGCGATGCTCCGATCGTGACGCCGTCCGTCTAGCGCGGCGCGGTCCGCAACGCGACACAACACTCGCTGGGCCGGGGGTCAAGCACAGCTTCGAGGTCCGAACCGCCGATCGCGTCGAGGAGCCCTTCGACGAGCGCCAGGTTCATCCCGCAGACCAACGTGCGATGCTCCCGAGCGAGATCGTCGAAGGGACAGTTCCGGAACCGGATGACGCCGTCGCTGTCGACGGGCTCATAGCCGCACTCACTCATCGCGGCGAAGCACCGCCCGGCGGACGTCGCGCTCGCCTCCGCCCCGATGTTGCCCGTGGTCGCCACGCCGAGCTCCCGGCCGAGCTGACGTGCTAGATCCCCGACCCGACCGCTGAGCCCCGGGTCCGAACTCTCCTCGACGGCCTGGGCCAGCACGCGGGCGGCCAGCTCGTAGTGCCGCGGTGGGAGCTGCACCGTGAAAAGGCGTCGTGAACGCTCGTAGAGCTTCGCGGGACGTCCCGCCCCCGGTCCCCGCCGGGTCCCCAACCGCTGGAAGCGGGTCTCGAGCAGGCCCTCGGTGACCAGACGATCTAGGTGGTAGGCCGCCAGGCTTCGGCTGACTCCGACGGCGTGCGAGGCCTCGTCCCGACCGACGGGTCGGCCCCGGCCGACGACGAGCCGATAGAGGCGGCGTCGCAGGGGGTCACCAAGGCTGGCCACGCTGCTGAGCTGCTCGTCAACGTTCTCCACCGCATCCACAACCGAAGTGTAAAACCAATCGGAGTTGACCACCGAGAGAACCCACTCTATGGTGCATCTGGGTTTGATTTAGAAGGTTCGCCCCGATGGATACGGCCAGGGTGGCGGATCGGACGTCGGCCGGTCACCCATCGGCCCCTGGAGGTCCCGTGACCACGAGCCTGATCGACCCGCCGGGTGATGGTCCGAGGGCGGCCCTGCGGGTCGTGCCCGATGCCGACTCCATCGATGTCCCCGCCGCCCGACGCGCCGTGGCGGACCTGCTCACGGCCCTCGGCCATGACGTCGACTCGGAGCACCTGGCCGAGACCCCGCGACGAGTCGTCGAGGCCTACGCCGAGCTCCTCACCCCGGAACCCTTCGAGCTGACGACCTTCCCCAACGACGAGGGCTACGACGAGTTGGTCCTGGCTCGCTCGATCCCCCTGCGGTCGATGTGCCAGCACCACCTCTTGCCGTTCGTCGGCGTCGCCCACGTCGGCTACCTGCCTGGGTCACGCATCGTCGGACTGTCCAAGCTCGCCCGGGTCGTCGAGCACCTCTCCCGGGGACTCCAAGTCCAAGAGCGCCTCACGACGCAGATCACCGATCTCCTCACCGAGCATCTGAGCCCCAAAGGGGCCGGTGTCGTGATCGAGGCCGAACACCTCTGCATGTCCCTGCGAGGAGTCCAAGCGACTGGGGCACGAACGATCACCTCCACCGTGCAAGGCCTGTTACGCCACGACCCTCGATCACGCCAAGAGTTCTTCGCCCTCGCCCAACCCCATCGCACGACCTAGCCCGCAGCCCCAATCGTTCGCCACCAGAGGACATCATGCGACACCTTTCCTTTCGCCCCGCACTCACCTTGCGGGGCCGCGCCTTCAAGGGTCTGCGAGGATGGGCCGGCAAGCCTCTCCACCCACCGCTGACCGACGTCCCCGTCGGCGCGTACATCCTCGTCGCGGCGTTCGACATCATCTCGGTCCTCGGGAAGCACCACCCGTGGGCACGCGACTTCTACCGGGCTGGGACGTTCGCCCTCGTCGGCGGCGCCGCCGTGTCGCTGCTCGCGGTGCTGACCGGCTTTTGGGACTGGCTGCGTTCCACCCAAGTCGGCACGCAGGCCCGCCGCACTGCCAACGCGCACGCGCTCACCATGATCACCGTGACCGTGTTGGTCCTCGCCGACATCACAACCCGGATCCTCGTCTACCCCGGCAACCACTACACCCCGACCCTGCCGCTGATCCTGTCCATCGCGGCCGCCCTGTTGACCGTCGTCGGTGGCACCCTTGGCGGCACCCTCGCGTTCGACTACGGCTTCAACGTCGAAACCGCCGGTGACAGCCCGGTCTGGCACCAATCCGAGGTCGACGTCCTGCCCGGCCATCAGAGCCCGACGCCGCACTGACCGTCATGACCGCCCTCCGCTGCGCACCGGATCGGTCGTCGTGAACCGGCTCTCCGAGCTGCATGACGCCGGCGTCTCGATCTGGCTCGACACCCTGTCCCGTCATCTGCTCACCAGCGGAGCGTTCCAGACGCTCATCGACCAGGACTGCGTCACCGGGGCGACCTCCAACCCGACCATCTTCGCCGCCGCGATCCGCGGCGCCGACGGCTACACCGACCAGTTGCGCACCCGGCTCGCCGACGGCGAGCGGGACCCCGAGGCGCTCTTCCTCGACTTGGCCCTCAACGACGTCGCCCACGCCGCCGACCTGCTCCACCCCACCTTCGACGCCAGCGCAGGCCGTGATGGCTTCGTGTCGTTCGAGTGCACCCCCGACCTGGCCGACGACACCACGGCGACGATCGAGCAGGCCCGCATGCTCTGGGCCCGCCTGGATCGACCCAACGTGATGATCAAGGTCCCAGCCACCGCGGCCGGCCTCCCCGCGATCGAGCAGCTCACCGCCGACGGCATCAACGTCAACATCACGTTGCTGTTCGCCCGATCCCGATACGAGCAAGTCATCGACGCCTACCACGCCGGCCTCGAACAGCGCCTCGCTGACGGTCGACCGATCGACTCGCTGGCCTCGGTCGCCTCGTTCTTCGTGTCCCGAATCGACACCAAGATCGACGCGCAGCTCCCCACCGACTCGCCACTACACGGACGGATCGCGATCGCGAACGCCAAACTCGCCTACCAGCTCTTCGAACGTCACCACAGCACCGAACGCTGGCAGCGCCTGATAGCGAAAGGAGCACACCCGCAGCGGCCGCTCTGGGCGAGCAGCGGCACCAAGAACCCGTCCTACTCCGACGTCCTCTACGTCGAAGAGCTCATCGGCCCCGACGTCGTGAACACGATGCCCGACCAGACGCTGCGCGCCTTCGCCGATCACGGACGAGTCTCCCGCAGCGTCGATGCCGACGTCAGCCAAGCCGAGCAACTCCTCGCCCAGCTCACCACCGAGGGTGTTGGTTTGGATGGGATCGCCGCGGCCCTCGAGCGAGAAGGCGTCGAGTCGTTCTGCCGCGCGTATCAACAGCTTCTCGATTGCATCGTCGAGAGGGCCCATGACCTCGGCGTCGAACTCGATCAGCCCGGCCACCAACCGGATGGACTCGGGCAGCATCAAGTCGATCCGCCAAGTCGTCGACCAGGCCCGCGGCCGACCCTGAACGGGTGAGTTGGACTACCTGGACGATCAGCTCTCTCGCCGTGCCCTCCGCGTGCCCTGACTGGCGGACAGTCACGGTCACTCAACGTCGCTCGTGTGCAACACGGTGTCCGCCTTACCAGGGGTGACGCCTGAAAGTGCAGGTCGCGACCCTGCCTGAAGCGCCCTTACAGGGCGGAAGCCTGGGGTTCGAGACCCTCAACGCCCACGAAGTCCAGATGGATCTCGGGGATGGACCCGCGGGCCAGCGTGCCGTGACGCGGCTCAAGTCCGTGAGAAGTCCGTCGACGAAACGACCCAGCCCCATCTACGATCTGGACTAACGACAGGTCTGCCGCGCCGTTCCTGCGTTAGGCGGGTCTTAGCCGGTCGGCGTCGATCTGTACGGCGGTGCGTTCGTCCTCGGCCATGATCGCCTCCAGGTCGCTGTCGGCGAAGTCGAGGACGTCCATATCGGCGAAAGCCTTGCGGATGCGTGGTCCCCACAGGCCGATGTCCTTGAGCGTGGGCACGATGCGTGCAAATAGATAGCTACGGAACAGCTGTTGCGTCTCCGAGTTCCGTACGTAGTCGAGCAGTTCGTCAACCGGTAGCTCGAGCGTCTCCCAGACCTCCTCGCCGAGGAAGCGGTCGCGCATGCGGTAGCACGCATCGACGCAGAACTCCTCGCGTTCGTCGCGCTCAGCGTCACTGAGCCTCGGGTAGTAGTCGCGCAGCGCCAGTCGACCGAAGGCCACGTGGCGCGCCTCGTCCTGCATCACGTAGGCGTTCAGCGCCTTGGCCAGCGGCTCCTGGGCTTGATTACGGATCAACCCAAACGCCGCCAGCGCCAGACCCTCGATGAGGACCTGCATCGCCAGATAGGTCATGTCCCAACGTCGGTCGGAGATCGCGTCATCGAGCAGCGACTGCAAGTTGCCGTTCACGGGGTACGCGAGCTGGAGCTTCTCGTACAGGTACCGGGAATAGACCTCGACGTGGCGAGCCTCGTCGATGACCTGCGTGGCCGCGTAGTACTTGGCGTCGATATCAGGAACGGTCTGGACGATCTTGGCGGTGCAGATGAGCGCGCCCTGCTCGCCATGCATGAACTGGGAGAACTGCCAGGCCACCATGTGGTGGCGCACCCGCGCCCGCCCCTTCTCGGTCAGCTTGTCCCACACCGGCGAGCCGAAGATCGGGACGTATTCGTCGCCGACGCCCATCGGGTTCGCGGGATCGACGTCGATCGACCAGTCGAGGCGGTCCTTGGCTCGCCACTGCTGCCGGGTGCCCTTGTCGTAGAGCCGCAGCAGCTGATCGCGCCCTTCGTCGTAGCTCCAGTCGAAGCTGGTGATCGCCGGGCTTTCGATCTCCCACGAACCGTCAGTCGGCATGGTGTAAACGCTCATCGTGGCCTCGTCTCCCGATGGATCCAGGATTCGCCCTATCTCGCGTACCCAAGTGATCGAAGCCTACGGCCACGCAGAGCAGCGCGCAGGTGGCCCACCTCACGGGCGGACCGCAGCAGTTACACCACTTCGGGGACGTCAACATCAGCGGAAGGAATGCCCGTGACGCACACCTGAGGTTCCCCCGGTTCTCCGGATAGGGCGATGCATCGGTGTATTGCGTGTGGGGTCGGTAATGCGTTGAGGTTGTCTCTAGCGTTGAGGTGTTCGCCTTGGGTGAGTCGTGGGACCCGACGCTGCCTCGCCGCCGGCGGGTCCTTCAGTGTCGACGATTAACTCTCCCGGACTGGTGCTGCTCGGTGCTCCTGGAGGGGTGACTGATCCAGGTCGATAGTGGTGGCCATGGAAGAGGAGGTGGCCGAGCGGGTCCCTCGATTACTGGGCGCCCCGCTGGCTGCTCGCCGGGCTGACCCTGCCGAGCTCTGTGTGTCAACCACCCCGGGCGCACATCAACGTCTGCTCACCGATCCGGTCGCCCTTGCCGGGTGATGGTCGGTTGTGGGATCAGTCCACTGCTCGGTGGGACGAGGTGGGTCGTTAACGCTCCGTGTAGACCCAGGCCGGGTTCGCCGCGCCGAGTATTCGGGTCGCTATCGCCACGAGCGTCATCGCAACGAGGGCGATGACGAGTGGATAGGCGATGTGGACATTTATGACGAGTGCCGCGCCAATGAGGGCGCCTGTCAGCATTGCGGCGATCGAGGTGAGGCGGCGTCCCGCGATGGATCCCTTGCCGCCGGCGATCGTGCTGTCGGCGGCGATGCCGGTGATGGTCAGGGTGAGCACCGTGGTGGTCAGGTCGGGCACGGCGAGTCTCCGGGCGCCGGCGTTTTGGATCCCCATGGCAACACCGAGAACGACGATCAGGCTGTAGCGGTATCCAGTGGGAACCGGGCTTCCACTCAGCGCTGCGAGGACGACTGAGGCGGCGAGCAGGAGGGTTTGGACGGCGGCGGCGGTGCTCAGAAACCGTCCTCGATGGTGGCCGAGCCGCGAGCCGATGTTGCCGCCGATGCCGGCGCCGAAGC
>DATDGU010000275.1:0-7357 GCA_036521915.1 Acidimicrobiia bacterium
GTCAGCCAGTGCTCGTAGTAGGAGGACCCGAGATAGTGCGCGGGGTCCATGCGCTCGATGCTGTGCCGGAAGGTGCCGCCGTTCATGAGCCCGGCCGACGCGACCGCGCCGTTGATCCGGAACACATCCCGCTCCCAGGCCTCGTGGAAGACGGGCTCGTCGACCTCGCGCTCCACCGGTCCGAACCCGGCGACCCCGCCCAGGTCGTGCACCCCGTCCACTACGCCGGGCCCGGCGGCGCGGTTCCGGGGAGGTAGTCACGGAACACGTCCATGCGCTTCCAGTCAGGCACCGGGGGGACGTGCCCGGGTCGGGGGGCGAAGACGCTCGTCTCGACGAGGTGCATCTTGTGGATGTAGCGCGGGCAGTTCGGGAAGATGCGCTCGGCCCGGACCTTCACCACGAGCTGGGCACCCTCGAAGCCGGCGAGGAGCGCAGGGTCGTCGTGCAGCGACGCCGTGCCGTTGATCCGCATCCGGTTCGGATGCTCGAAGTCGACGAAGAGGAGCCCGACCTTCGGGTTGAGCAGCACGTTGCCCAGGCTGCGGAACATCCCGTTGCCGTCGTAGTTCGGGAACGCCAGCGTCCGGTCGTCGGTGACCTGCACGAAGCCGGGCTGGCCGCCCTTGTACGAGCAGTCGGGCCACCCGTCGGGACTCGTCGTTGCGAGGAAGAACATCGGGGACCGCTGGATGAACGCCCGGTCGTCGTCGGAGAAGGTGTCGTGGACGGTGATCTGCTCGAGCCGGTCGGCGATCCGCCGGCTGTCGAAGCGATCCTGCAGCTCCCGAGACCCGTCGTGGTACATCTCGGGACTGCCCATCGGGCCAAGGGTACGCCTTGATCGTGCGACCAGCTTCTGACTCGCGGTCCAGCGAACCGCGAGTCGACGCCGAGGTTCAGCCGGTAAACGCCGCGGCGAGCAGCGGGGCGGCGAACGTGATCACGACGCTGCCCGCCGCGGTGATCGCCCCGTCCGTGACAGCGCCGCCGGCCGGCACGAGGCTGGAGCCGCCGCCACCACCACCAACCCCCGGCCGGAGTTGCTGTGGCGCGTCGCGCCGCACGAAGGTGGCGGCGTGCTCACCGATGAGTTCCGGGGCGCCGGTCCGTCTCGGGGCTGATGCGACGCTTCGGATTCTCGGAACGGGGCCTGGCCCGCCTCCACGAGGTGCTGGCCCGCCACGTCGACGCAGGGCGCGTACCTGGCCTCGTCGCGGCGGTGAGCCGCCACGGTCAGACGGACGTCGAGGCGATGGGCGCGCTCGAGGTGGGCGGCGCCGCCATGCCGCCCGACTCGCTGGTCCGGATCTCGTCCATGACGAAGCCGGTCACTGCGGTGGCGACGCTGCTCCTCCTGGAGGAGTGCGTCCTGCGCCTCGACGACCCGGTGGACGAGCTGCTGCCCGAGCTCGCCGACCGCCGCGTCGTGCGCACGATCGACGCGCCTGTCGACGACACCGTGCCGGCCGTCCGGCCGATCACGGTCCGTGATCTCCTCACCTTCCGCATGGGCTTCGGCGGCTATTTCGGGCTGTGCCCGGTGAACGACGCCGCGGCGCCGCTCCAGCTCTCGGTCGGGCCGCCGCAACCGCAGCTGCCGCCCGACCCCGACGAGTGGATGCGCCGCCTCTCGACGCTGCCGTTGATGTGCCAGCCGGGCGAGCGCTGGCTGTACCACACCGGCGCCGACGTCCTCGGCGTGCTCGTCGCGCGCGCCGCGGGGCAGCCGTTCGGCGACTTCCTGCGGGACCGGGTCTTCGCACCGCTCGGCATGGTCGATACGGCGTTCTCGATCCCGCCCGTGGACCTCGCGAGGATGACGGCCTGCTACGCCACCGACCCCGAGACCGGGGCGTTGAGCGTCTACGACGAGCCGGCGGGGCAGTGGGCCCGCCCGCCGGCGTTCCCGTCGGGCGGCGCCGGCCTGGTGTCGACAGCGTCGGACTTTCTGGCGTTCGCCGAGATGCTGCTGCGCGGCGGCGACCCGCTCCTGTCGCGGTCGTCGGTCGCGACGATGACGACGGACCAGCTCACCGACGCCGAGAAAGCCGTGTCGGGCTTCTTCCCCGACGACTTCGACGACCGTGGGTTCGGCTTCTGCGTCGGCGTCGTCACCCGTCGCGTCGATCCCGCCGCACCGGTCGGGCAGTACGGCTGGGACGGCGGGTTGGGCTCGATCTGGCGCAACGACCCGTCGGAGCAGCTGGCGGCCGTCCTGATGACCAACGCGATGTGGACGTCGCCACGGCCACCGGCCGTCGCCCGCGACTTCCTGACCGCGACCTACGCCGCGATCGACGACTGAGTCGCCCGCAGCCGCGCTAGCCCGTGGACAGGGCCTGCTCGACGCAGGCGTCGAGGGCCGGATTGAACGTGCCGGCCACGAAGGTAATCGTGACGAGCCCGTCGCCCGTGCGTGCGCTCGTGCCGAGTCGGCGATCCTCACGGAAGGCCTCCGAGCGCACCTCGACCGCCAGGCCATGGCCTGGCGGTGGGCGCGCCCGCCCGGTCAGGAGGGGAACGGGGCGAGCCCCAGCCGCTGGCGGACCTCGGGGCGCCGGAGCGGCGGGACGTTCTTCGGCGGCTGACGCCGATCCGGCGCGAGCGCGAGCAGGCGCTCGGTGATGCCGGCGATCTCGTGCGCCGCATGGTGCATCGCGTCGGCGAGCGCGGCGTTCGGATTCGCGATGCCCGTGACCTTGCGTACGTACTGGGCGGCGGCGGCCTCGATCTCCTCGCGGGTCGCCGGCGGTTCCAGTCCACGGAGCTCGGTAATGTTCCTGCACATGCCGTCAGTGTACGGCGGCGCGTCGCGTCCATGACCCAGCCGACCGAAGGCATGAAGCGCGGCGGGTACTACGACGCGCATTCCGAGTACCAGCAGCGCGTCGCGGCATCGGGCATCGAGTTGCTGTCGCCGCTCCTCGATGCCGTGACCGTGCCGCCCGCCGGCCCGGTGCTGATCGTCGACTACGGCTGCTCGAGTGGCGCGAACTCGATCACTGTCGTCACGGAGTCGGTGCGACGGCTGCGCCGGTCCGACGCCGAGCGGGATGTCGCCGTCGTCCACGACGACCTCCCCACCAACGACTTCCACGCACTGTTCGCGAACCTCCGAGACCGTCCCGACAGCTATCTGCGACTCCCCGGCGCCGACGTGCTCCCGCTCGCCTCGGCGATGTCGTTCTATGACGCCGTCGTCCCGTTGCGGCGCGTTCAGCTCGCCCTCTCGTTCTCGGCCCGCGCACTGGCTGCGCGAGGGGCCGGTCGCCCCGGTGCCGGGCAGCTTCCTCATCGCCGACGCGACCGGGGACGACCGCGCCGCGCTCGCTCGCCCGGCCGATGCCGACTGGACGCGCTTTCTCGAGATGCGCGCGTCCGAGCTGGCACCCGGCGGGCTGCTGTTCGTGCAGATGATCGGCACGGACACCGCCGCCGGCGCCGAGCGTGTGACCGCGGCGCGGCTGCTCCACGCGATGCACGACGTCGCCGAGGCGATGGTCGACGCCACCCAGCTCGACATCGGGGCGTTCCACGGGTTCGTGTTCCCGACGTACATGCGGACCGTCGACGAGGCCCTCGCGCCGCTCGACCGGGCCGGCTCACCCGTCCGTGGCGCCTTCGAAGTCGCGCTGGCCCGCGTCGATCCCGTCGCGAACCCCTATGACGAGGCCTACCGGCGAAGCGGTGACGCCGAGGCGTATGCCGAGCAGTACATCTCGTTCGTGCGCGCCTTCAGCGAGTCCAGCCTGCGCGACGCACTGTTCGCCCACGGCAGCCGCGGCGGCGCGCCCGAACAGACCCTGGACGAGTTCTACGCCGAGCTCCGCCGGCGGACGGCCCTCGATCCCGACTGGTCGAGGTTCGAGGACTGGACCTTGACGGTGGCACTCACGCGGACGCGGTGAACCGGGCCGCCGCGAGGTGGGCTCGCTGGTCGCAAGGATGAGCGTGAAGCGAGGACGTGTCCGCTCAACGTGGGTAGGCCCGAGGTCCGGCGGGTGCCAGCACCCGGGCCATCGGCGAGTGGCTACCCCGTCGCGGCGGTCCCGGTCGCCCCGGTGTTCCCCGCGGCGGCGGGCCCGTACGGCGACATGTCGATGCCGGGATAGCGCTCGGCTACGTCGCGCAGCGTCTGCTCGTTCCAGTAGGGGTCGCCCGGCCGCGGGAACCCGAAGAGGTCGCGCTCGCGGACGCTGCACTGCGGGATGAGCTTCGCCCACCGTTGCGGTGCCTGCTTCGGCCAGGCCATCTTCCCGGCCCAGGTCATGCCGCGGCGCTGGTAGTCGGCCAGCAGCGAGAACCGAGCACGACCCGGGGCGGCGAAGTCCGAGCCACGGTGGAGGATGTCGGTGCGGTAGGCGAGCAGGCTGCCGGCCCGTGCCGTCGCGGCGACCTCGACGTCCGCGAGGGCGCCGAGCTCGAGAAACAGTGGCGTGTAGGGGACGTCCTTGCCGTCGGCATAGGGGACGATCCGCGTCGGCCCGTCATCGCCGTCGACGTCGGACAGGTAGATGAAGGTCGTCAGCTGCTGGTAGGTCTGATCGTCTCGGGGGACGACGAGGCTGTGGCTCCCGTAGTCACGGTGGAGGGGCTGCTCGTAGTTGACCGCGCCGGCGTACTTCGCCCAGAGCTCCACCTTGTAGAGGTGCAGGTCGGTCGTGGCGAGGAAGCGCTCGGCCGCGTCGACGAGATCCGGGTGGAACGCCAACCGGTTGAGGTCCGAGGATCGGTAGGGGAACTCGTCGACGCCGGCGAACTGGCTCACCGCGTACTTCGCGTGCCCGGCCGGGTCGGCGAAGTACTCCTCGGGCTTCGGATAGTGCAGCCACAGCGCGTCCTGCGCCGCCCGCAGCTCGTCGGCCTCGAGGAACCCCTCGACGATCGTGAAGCCGCACTCGCGGATCTCCTCGAGCGCCGCGTCCGGAACCCGCATCGACGCGCACTGTACGCCGCGGTGCGACGGGCGCGGCTAGGCCGACGTCCGGAGCACCTTCTTCGGGTCCTGCTCGGCCTCGCGCAGTTTGGCGATCATCTTGTCGAACACGTCGTCGAACGAGTGCTGCTTGCGGGCCCGTCGGAGCGGATTCGCGTAGGCGATGATCTGCGCGCCGACGAACTCGTGCCACGCGCCGAGCTCCTTGAGCTGGTCGGTGATGGCGCGCACGAGCCGGTGCGCCTCGACGACCTTGCCGGCACGGTCCTCCCGGACCGGGAGGCACTCGGCGAGAGGGCGGTCGAGGTAGCCGTCGCAGCGGCGCAGGATGGGCTCGTACGAGCTCCCGGCGAGCCGCCCGAACTGGGCGTACGCGAGGCCGAGCGTGACGTAGTGGGCGTGCTGCGTCGCGTCGGTGACCTCGGGGTCGTCCTCGGCCAGCGTGGGGCTGGTGTCGACGAGCTCCCGGTAGATCGAGAGGGCCACCGCGGCGCGCTCGCGGATGTTCGGCTCCTTCTCGACGTTGAGCGTGAGCATCCGCCGGGCGGCGCGCCTGGGGGCGATCACCACGGGGACGCGACGCAGGCCGAGCTCGCGTGCCGCGAGGAGGCGGTGCTGGCCGTCGATGACGAAGTAGCCCTTCGCGTCGTCGCGCTCGACCACGACCAGTGGCGTGACGAACCCGATTCGCTCCACCGACTCGACGACGCGCTTGACGTGCGTGTCGCTCGGCTTGCGCTGATGCGAGATGACCTCGAGGCTCCCGACCGGGACGACGGCGAACGTCAGGTTCGTCCGCTTCGCCGGGTCCTTGAAGTCGAGACTGGTCTCCGACGCCGCAGACTCCGCCATGTGGCGCGATCGTAGGTCAGGCGCGCCGAAGCGAGCCGCGACCGTCCGCGGCTGCGCCTCGTCGCTCGAACCGCCCGGGCGCTCGGCCCGGTGATGCGCCTACCAGCTGGACAGGAGCGCGTCGACCGGGTTGTCGGGGTCGTACTTGACGGTCACGGCCTTCCCGACGGTCAGGTTCTGCATCTGCGTGGCGAGCATGCTCTGGTGGATCGTCGTGTCGTACTCGGCCAGCCCCTCGGGCTTCACGTGGACGTCGAAGTCGTGCGGCGTCGCGCCGGACATGTCGGCGCCACCCGCCTCACGGATGGCCGTGATCTCGCCGGGCGCCTGCACGCCGCTCTTGCCGATCTTGTTGACCTTGGCGACGTACGCCGGGTCGGGCATGGGGCCCGTCGGCATGCTCACGCCTGCAGGCATCCCGGGCATGCCGCCCGCCGGCTGCCCCATGTTCTGCATGGCGTCTCGCGCGCCCTTGAAGAGCCCCATCGTGTCCTCCTGGATCGATCTCGACGGTGTCCCCGACTCGGCCCGAGGGCCTGAGCCGAGGTGCTTCACGGACAGGATGCCAGGCCCGCCGGGTCCGGTCGTGAGTAACCGGTACTCAGCCGGTCCCGGCCTCGGCGTCCGGCGGCCTCGGCGGTGTCAGGCCGGAGGAGCCGGCCCGGCGGCCTCGCCCCCGACACGGGCACGCCCCTCACCACCCTCCCGGTACGACCAGACGCCGTAGAGCGGATCCCCAGGGTCGTCGGTGGGGGTGCGGCGATCGGCGGTCGTGTCCACCCACCCGCGCGACAGCTCGAAGTACCGGGCCACCAGGGCGACGTGGGCGTCGTCGCTCGACGCCAGCCAGCCCCGGACGGCCTTCGTCGGGAAGCACCGGTTGGAGAAGGTGCAGACGAACGGCGCGCCCGGTCGCAGCACGCGGGCGACCTCGTCGAAGACCTCGAGCGGCTGGGCGAGGTAGTCCACCGACACGCAGCAGGTAGCGGCGTCGAAGGCCGCGTCAGGGAAGGGCAGGCGCGGGTCGGCGTTCAGGTCGTGGACCACCCGCTCGGCGGCCTGGGGGTTCCGCGCAAGCTCCTCGGCGTTCATCCCGACGACCACAAGGCGGGCCGGCGCCGCGTGGAAGTGCGACACCCAGGAGGCGCACAGATCGAGGACGGCCCCGCGCAGGCCGAGCGCGGCGTAGAGGTCGCCCACCGCGGCGATCGCCGATGCGTCGAGGTGCTCGACGAGCCGCGGCGGCGCGTAGAAGCGATCGTCGGGCGCCTCGTCGGCCCGGGCGAAGAATCCCTCGGGGAACTCGGCGTAGCGGGCATCCATCACGGGCGCCCGCCGCTCAGGCGTGGCCGTCCAGCTCGTGCAGGCGCGTGGCCATCCCGGCGAGCAGGACGTCGCGCAAGGAGCTCACCTCGCCGAGGAGCTCACGGAAGGAGTTTCGGGAGACGGACACGACGGTCGTGTCCGAGGTGGCCTTTACCGTGGCGTTGCGGGGCGCCGGATCGAAGAGCGCGAGCTCGCCGAAGTAGTCGCCGGGACCGAGCGCGGCGACGACGTGGTCGGGCC
>DATDGU010000276.1:0-2291 GCA_036521915.1 Acidimicrobiia bacterium
CCCGGCGGTGAGCACGGTCAGTACCGGTAGTGGTCGGGCTTGAACGGCCCGGCGACCGGGACGCCGAGGTAGGACGCCTGGGCATCGGTGAGGGTGGTGAGGCGCACACCGAGCTTGTCGAGGTGCAGGCGCGCCACCTCCTCGTCCAGGTGCTTGGGCAGCGTGTACACCTTCCGCTCGTAGAAGTCGCGGTGCGTGTACAGCTCCATCTGGGCGAGCACCTGGTTCGTGAAGCTGTTCGACATCACGAAGCTCGGATGACCCGTCGCGCAGCCGAGGTTGACGAGCCGGCCCTCGGCGAGCACGAGGACGCTGTGCCCATCGGGGAAGCGCCACTCGTCGACCTGGGGCTTCACGTTGACGCGGGTGATCCCGGGCAGCGCGGCGAGGCCGGCCATGTCGATCTCGTTGTCGAAGTGCCCGATGTTGGCGACGATCGCGTTGTGCTTCATCCGGGCCATGTCGTCGACCGTGATGATGCTGGTGTTGCCCGTCGCGGTGACGAAGAGGTCGGCGATCTCGACCGCGTCCTCGAGGCGCAGCACCTCGTAGCCCTCCATCGCCGCCTGGAGGGCGCAGATCGGGTCGATCTCGGTGATGACGACGCGGGCACCCTGACCGCGAAGCGACTGGGCGCAGCCCTTCCCGACGTCGCCGTAGCCGCACACGACGGTGACCTTCCCGGCGAGCATCACGTCGGTGGCCCGGCAGATGCCGTCGACGAGCGAGTGGCGACAGCCGTAGAGGTTGTCGAACTTCGACTTCGTGACCGAGTCGTTCACGTTGATGGCCGGGAAGAGCAGCGTCCCGGCATCCTGCATCTGGTAGAGGCGGTGCACGCCGGTCGTGGTCTCCTCGGTGACGCCGAGGAGAGCGTCGGCCATGCGGTGCCAGCACCGGTCGTCGTCGGCCCGGACCCGGCGGAGCATGTCGAGCACGCAGCGCCACTCCTCGCTGTCGTCGGCGCTCGCCTCGGGGACGGTGCCGGCGCGCTCGTACTCGACGCCGCGGTGCACGACGAGGGTGGCGTCGCCGCCGTCGTCGAGCAGCAGGGTCGGCCCGCCGGTGTCGGTGCCCGGCCAGCGCAGCGCCTGCTCGGTGCACCACCAGTACTCCTCCAGCGTCTCGCCCTTCCACGCGAAGACGGGGATCCCCCGGGCGGCGATCGCCGCGGCGGCGTGGTCCTGGGTCGAGAAGATGTTGCAGGACGCCCAGCGGACCTCGGCGCCGAGCGCGACGAGGGTCTCGATGAGCACCGCCGTCTGGATCGTCATGTGCAGCGAGCCGGTGATGCGCGCCCCGGCGAGCGGCTTCGTCGCGGCGTAGCGCTCGCGCATCGCCATGAGGCCGGGCATCTCGTGCTCGGCGAGCGCGATCTCCTTGCGCCCGAAGTCGGCGAGCCCCGGGTCGGCGACCTTGCTCGCGGGGCGGTCGGTCGAGGGGCTCGTGGGTGCGGTCGTGGTCATGTCGACTCCTCCGGGTCTGGGGCGCGTGCACGCGCCGCAGCGATGTTCGGGGAGTCGGCCCGGATCACCGGGTGACAGCTGCGGGCAGCCCGACCAGCCACCGAGGTTAGTCGGCGGCCGGTCCCATCGCGGCTTTGAGCTGGGTGATGGCGTCGATCGGCCCGGGGTCGACGTCGTTGTCGAGCGCGAGGTAGCACGACACCCAGTCGCCGAGGTACATGAGGTCGAGGAGCTCGGCGAGGCGGCCCTCGCCGTCGGCGGTGACCTCGATCACCTGCTGCACCGCCTCCTCGATGAGCTCCGTCGTGCGGTCGATCCGCTCCGACAGGCGGGCGTGCTCGAAGCCGTGACGCAGCGACACGAGTGTGAGGAGCTGGCGGGTGACGTCGCCGTTTTGGCCCCAGCCGCAGATCTCGTTGTGGTCGAGCTCGGGGTACGCCGCGTCGAACGCCGGCGCCTTGGCGTTCTCGTTGATGTCGCACTTCCAGCGGTAGGCGGCCACCGCGCCGAGCGCGCCGCCGCCGTAGATGAGCGGGATGCTGCGCCCGATGCGCCGGGCGATCTCGCGCGCCGGGTTCGCCGCGCCCTCGACGCCCGGGGCGCACTGGTCCCGCCGGCGCTTCAGCTGGGCTTGGGCCTCGACGAGGAGCGCGTGCGCCTGCGGGAACAGGCCGGCATGGAAGACGGCGACGAAGAGCGGGGCGACGAGCGCGCCGATCGCGGCGCGTGGCAGGCCGAGGTCCGGGTCGCACGGGACCTGGAGGGCGCCGCGGCTCGCGGCGAGCGCGGCGAGGTCGCCGCCCGCGGTGACGGCGACGAGCCGGG
>DATDGU010000277.1:0-10108 GCA_036521915.1 Acidimicrobiia bacterium
GGGCCTGGCGGCGATCGTCCGCCAGCAGCCGCTCGCGGGCGTGCCGTTCCTGCTGCTGCTGGTCTGCGGCGTCGCGTTCGCGTACCTCGCGCTGACGCGGCTGCCGCGGGTCCTAGTCCTCGTGCACGGAGGGGGACGATCGTGAGCGAACCGAGCTGGGGCACCGCCTGGGGGAACTGGCTCGTCTCGAAGATGAGCGGGGTCCTCGACGCGAAGCTGAGCCGGCGCAGCTTCATCGCCCGCACGACGCTCTTCGGCTCCGCCGTGGCCGTCGGCGGCGTCGCCGTGGCCGGCTGCCAGGGCGCCCCGTACCAGGTCGTCACCGACTGCCCCGACGGCACGCTCTGCACCGACGGGTACACCGACTTCTGCTGCACGATCAACGGCGGGGTGAACGCGTGCCCGCCCAACACGCTCCCGGCGGGCTGGTGGCGGGCCGACGGCTCCTTGTTCTGCTACGGCGCGCCCCGCTACTACATCGACTGCAACCAGGTCTGCTGCGGCCCCGGCTACGGCAACACGGGGTTCTGCTACGGCTGCTCGCCGTGTCGCTGCGCCGGCGACTGCAACACGCGTCGCATCTACTGCAACTACTTCCGCTACGGCCAGTGCAACACCGGCATCCTCTTCGTGGGCCCGATCGCCTGCCGGATGGTGTCGTGCACGCCGCCGTACCTGCTGAACCTCGGCTGCGACGCGTCCGACGCGGTCGACGACTCGACCGCCAACCACTACAACTGGTGCGCGCAGTTCCCGCCGCCGCCGCCGCCCCCGCCGACGACCACGACGACGGTCCCGAGCGTCGGCATCCAGACCTCGCCGACCACCGCCCCGACGACCGTCCCGACCACCGCCACGACGCGCTGACCCCTCAAGGTTCCCGGCGCACCGCCCCGGGATCCTTGTCGACGCGGATCCCCTTGAAGCGCGGGGCACGCAGCGAGCCGACGCTCGTCCACTCGGCGAACTCGACCTGGACGACGAGCACCGGCTCGACCCACGCCGGGTCCGGGAGCTTCGGGGTCGCGGTGAACGGCGACGTGTCACGGCGCCGGTCGGCGAGCGCGGCCGCCAGGCGGTCGCGGGTCGTGTCGTCGATGCCCGAGCCGACCCGACCGGCGTAGCGCAGCGCCGCGTCGTCGTCGTAGTACCCGACGAGCAGCGACCCGAGCTGGCCGGCGAGGCGGCCCTTCCCGGCCAGCCAGCCACCGACCACGAACTCCTGGCCGTTGACCGCCTTCACCTTGCGCCAGGCGTCCGAGCGCTCCCCCGGCCGGTAGGGGCTGTCGAGGCGCTTGGCGACCACGCCCTCGAGGCCGAGCTCCTCGGCGGTCTGGCGGACGGCGGCGCCGTCGCCCTCGTGCGACGGCGGGGTCTGCCACGCCGGGCCGGTGAGGGACAGGCGCTCGAGCAGCTGGCGGCGCTCCCGGTAGGGGAGGCCCATCGTGGCGTGGCCCTCGAGCCACAGCACGTCGAAGAGCATCACGACCACCGGGTTGTCCGCGGCGAGCTGGCGGACCTTCGCCGGCGCGGCCACGTGGATGCGCGGCTGGAGGCGCTCGAAGCGAGGACGCCCGGCGTCGTCGAACGCGACGACCTCCCCGTCGAGCACCGCCTCGACCGAGCCGAGCGCCTCACCGAGCCCGCGCAGCTCGGGGAAGCGCGACGTGACGTCGTTGCCGCCCCGCGACGTGGCCTGCACCCGACCGCCCTCGACGCGCAGCAGCACCCGCATGCCGTCCCACTTCATCTCGTAGGCCCACCCCGTGTCGTCGCGGGGCAGGTCCTCGGCGACGGCGAGCATTGGCGCGAGCCCCGTCGGGATCTCGACGCGCGCCGGGTCGTCGGGCGGGCTCATCCGGTGCAGCATCCACTGTTTGTCGTGGGTGTGGAACAGCGCGTACTTGCCGCGCACCCGCGTGCCGTGGAAGGTGACTATGACCTCGTCGTCCTCGAGCTTCTCGGGGTCGTAGGTGCCGCGGTCCCACACGCCCATCGAGCCCGCGCCGTACTGGCCAGTCGGGATCTGGCCCTCGAAGCTCAGGTACTCGAGCGGGTGGTCCTCGGTGCGCACCGCGAGGTGGTTCGGGCGGTTGCGCATCGGGATGCCCTTCGGCACCGCCCACGACCAGAGCACGCCGTCGTGCTCGAGGCGCAAGTCCCAGTGCAGCGCCCGGGCGTGGTGCTCCTGGACGACGAAGCGCGGCGCGCCGCCCGGAGCGGCCGCGCCGGCCGCGGGACCGGGCTCGGGCGTCTCGTGGAAGTCGCGCTTCGCGTCGTAGTCGGCGAGCGGCTCGCGCCGGGGCATCGGCCAGCGACCGTACCGCCGGGTCAGGGCGGGGTCGGCAGGGAGCGGCGGTGCGCCTTGCCCGACGCGGAGCGCGGGATGGCGTCCACGCCGACGACCTGGCGGGGCAGCTCCGCGGCCCGCAGGCGAGGCCGCGCGAAGTCGCGCAATGTCTCGACGCTGGGCGGCGCCGCGCCCGGGGGCGGGACGACGAACGCGACCACCCGCTCACCCCACTGCTCGTCGGGCGTGCCCGCGACGCAGACGTCGGCGACCTGGGGATGGTCGCCGAGGACGGCCTCGACCGCCGTCGGGCTCACGTTCACCCCGCCGGTGATCACCAGGTCACGCCGGCGATCCACGAGGCGGACCGCGCCGTCGGCGTCCCGGCACCCGACGTCGCCGGTGTGGAACCACCCGTCCACCCCGAGCGCCGCGGCGGTGCCGGTCGGGTCGTCGCGGTAGCCGCGCATGACCATCGGGCCCCGGATCAGGATCTCGTCGTCGTCGGCGAGCGTCACGCCTGCCCCGGGGATCGGGAAGCCGTCGAAGAGAACGCCGCCGCCGGTCTCGCTCATCCCGTAGGCGTCGACGACCGGCGCGCCGGCGGCCTCGGCGCGGGCCCGCAGCGCCGGCGGGAAGGGCGCGCCGCCGACGACGATGCGCCGGTAGCGGTGCAGCGGCGCCCCGCGGTCGAGGAGCCGCGCGAGCGTCGTCGGCACGACCGACACGAGCGTCGCGCCCTCCACGTCCGGCGCCCTCGCGACGGCGTCGGCGTCGAAGCCGTCGTGCACGACGACCGACTGCCCCCGGCCCGGGCCCGGGCGAGGATCGCCAGCCCGGCCACGTGGTGCAGCGGCAGGCAGACGAGCCAGCGGTCGGCCGCCGTGAGGCCGAGCGAGGCGTTCGCTCCTGCACCGACCGCAGCGAGCCCCGACGTGGTGAGCTCGACGGCCTTCGGGGTCCCGGTGGTCCCCGAGGTCTGGACGACGGCGCCCACCGGCGGGGCGGTCGGCACGCCGACGAGGTCGCGGCGCCCGTCCCCGTCGACCAGGTGGGTGGGGCGGAGCCGCGCCAGCGTGGCCTCGAGGACCGCGGCGGGCTGGGTCGGGTCGAGGACGGCGACCGCGTCGCCGGCGTCCCACGCCTCGTTCACCGTGGGCGCCGCGCCCGATCGGGGCAGCAGGACCGCGACCAGCCGGCCGCTCACCGGCCGATTTGGTGGTGGGACGACCCCGCCCGTACCGTGGGAGTGAGCACTCCCAGAGTGTACGCGCCCATCGATGTGTGACGGAGGGGCCATGACTCGGACCATCCGACCGGGGGCCGACTGGAAGCCGGCCGACGTCGACTACGGCGACGTCCGCTACGAGACGGCGACCCTCGAGCGCGGCGCCGTCGCCAAGATCACGATCTGTCGGCCCGAGGTGCGCAACGCCTTCCGGCCCCAGACGCTCTTCGAGCTGCAGGACGCGTTCGAGCGGGCCCGCAACGACCCGACGGTCGGCGTCGTCGTGCTCACCGGCGAGGGACCCGACGCCTTCTGCAGCGGCGGTGACCAGCGCATCCGCGGCGACGACGGCTACGTCGACGACGACGGCGTCGGGCGCCTGAACGTGCTCGACCTCCAGGTCCAGATCCGGCGCCTCCCCAAGCCCGTCGTGGCGATGGTCGCCGGCTACGCCATCGGCGGCGGGCACGTGCTCCACGTCGTGTGCGACCTCACGATCGCGGCCGACAACGCGCGCTTCGGCCAGACCGGGCCCCGGGTCGGCTCCTTCGACGGCGGCTACGGGTCCGGGCTCCTCGCCCGGACCGTCGGTCAGAAGAAGGCCCGCGAGATCTGGTTCCTCTGCGAGCAGTACGACGCGGAGGAGGCGGCACGCCTCGGCCTCGTGAACACGGTCGTGCCCCTCGAGGAGCTCGAGGAGCGCACGCTCGCCTGGTGCGCCCGCATGCTCAGCCACAGCCCGCTCGCGCTGCGGCTGCTGAAGGCGTCGCTGAACGCCACGGACGACGGGCTCGCCGGCCTCCAGCAGCTCGCCGGCGACGCCACCCTCCTCTACTACCTGAGCGAGGAGGCGCGCGAAGGCAAGGAGGCCTTCCTCGAGCGCCGCCCGCCGGCGTTCGACCAGTTCCCGCGGCGGCCGTGACCCCGGCCGCGCTGGTGCGCGCGCGCGACTGGGTCGCGGGGGCGCGCCCTCGCACCCTCGGCGCGGGGATCGCGCCCGTCGTCGTCGGCACCGCGGTGGGCGCGGCCGGACACGACGTGCTCGTCGGCCGGGCCGCGCTCGCGCTCGTGGTCGCCGTCGCGATCCAGGTCGGTGCCAACTACGCGAACGACTACTCGGACGGGGTGCGCGGCACCGACGCCGACCGGGTCGGGCCCCGGCGCCTGACGGCGAGCGGCGCCGCGTCCCCCGCCGCGGTGCGCCGCGCCGCGGTGATCGCCTTCGCCGTCGCCGCCGTCGCCGGGCTCGTGCTCTCGCTGCTCGTCGATCCGTGGCTGCTGCTCGTCGGCGTGGCCGCGCTCGGCGCCGCGGTGCTCTACACCGGCGGCCCCAAGCCCTACGGGTATCTGGGACTCGGCGAGCTCATGGTCCTCGTCTTCTTCGGCTTCGCCGCCACCGCCGGGTCGGCATACGTGCAGCAAGGCGCGCTGACGGCGAGCGCGTGGTGGGCGTCGGCCGTGTGCGGCCTGCTCGCCGCGGCGGTGCTCGCGGTGAACAACGTCCGCGACCGCGTCGGCGACGCGGCGGCCGGCAAGCGCACCCTCGCCGTGCGGCTCGGTGACCGCCCCGCCCGGCTGCTCTGCGTCGCGCTCGTCGCGGCCGCGTTCGCCTCCGTCGTCGCGCTCGGGACGATCCACGCCGGCGCCCTGCTCGGCCTCGCCGCGCTGCCCGTCGCCGTCCCGCCGGCGCGGGCGATCCTCGGCGGGCGCACCGGCCCCGCGCTCATCCCTGCGCTCGTCGGCCTAGTCCGCCTCGAGCTCGTCGTCGCCGCGCTCGTCGCTATCGGGATCCTCGTGTGGTGAGGGCGCGCGCCCACCACCTCGTCGTCGACGGGCGACCGGTCTGTCTGCTCGAGGGCCCGGCCGGCTGGGGCGAGTGGTCGCCGCTGCCCGGCTATCCCTGCGACCCCGACGTCGCGTGGCGCGCCGCGGAGGAGGCCGCGCTCGTCGGGTGGCCCGCCCCGGTCCGCACCGTCGTCGCGGTGAACGCCCTCGTCACCGGCCCGACGGTCGACCCCGACGACCTCGCCGGCTACCCGGCCGTCAAGGTGAAGGTCGGCCCCGGCGACGGCGTCGACCTCGTCGCGGCCGTCCGCGACGCGATCGGCCCCCGCGTCGCGCTGCGTGTCGACGCGAACGGCGCGTGGGACCTCGACACCGCGGCGCGCGCCATCGGTCGCCTGGCTCGCTACGACCTCGAGCTCGTCGAGCAGCCCGTGGCTCGCCTCGACGAGCTTGCCCGCCTCCGCCGGCGCGTCGCCGTGCCCGTCGCCGCCGACGAGTGCGTCCGCGGCCTCGACGACGCGCGGACGCTGCGTGCCCTCGACGCCGCCGACGCCCTCGTGGTGAAGGTGCAGCCCGCGGGTGGGGTGCGCGCCGCGGCGGCGCTCGTCGACGCCGCCGGCGTCCCCGGCATCCCCAGCTCGATGCACGAGACGTCCGTCGGCCTCGCCGCCGGGCTCGCGCTCGCCGCGATGCTGCCCGCGCTCCCGTACGCGTGCGGGCTCGCCACCGCGCAGCGCGCCCACGACGTGACCCGGGCCCCGCTGGTGCCCGAACACGGGACGCTGACCGTCCGGCCGGTGACGCCCGACTCGGCGCTGCTCGCCCGCTACGCGGTCTCGAGCCCCGACGCCCAGGCGGCGATGCGGTGAGCGACCTCGTCGGGCTGCTCGAGCTGCACGGCGTGGCCCGCCTTCGGGACGATCTCGACGGCCGCGCCGGCGCCGATCGCGTCCGCCATCTGCCGCGCCATCTCCGAGTACGCGCGGTCGTACCCGCCGGCGACGAGCAGGACCGGCACGGTCAGCTCGCCCAGCCGGTCCCACAGCGGCTCCTGCGCCCCCTGCCCGAGCGCGCGGAGCTGGTGCGCCACCCGGGGGACGTTGTTGCGCCGCCGCCGCTCCTCGAGCATCGCCTTCTCACGCGGGAGCGTCTCGAAGAGCCGCTGGTCCAGCCAGCGCTCGAGGAACAGCTCGAGGCCGTCCCGCTCGAGGTCCTGGGCCCGCCGCTCGTCCGCCGCCTGGCGCGCCTCGCGCGGGCCTGGCTCCCGGATCCCCGGCGAGCCGCTCACGAGCACGAGCGCGTCCACGAGCGCCGGGTTGTCGAGCGCGAGGCGCAGGCACAGCCGCCCACCCATCGAGTAGCCGACCCAGACGCCCTGGCCGCCGCGGTGGGCGAGGGCGTCAGCCGTCGCCTCGAAGTCGAGCCCGTCGGGGACCTCGATCGTCTGGACGTCCCAGTCGCGGGGCAGGGCGTGCTCGACCGGCTCCCAGGAGCGCGCGGTGAGTGTGAACCCGGGCACGAGGCGTAGGCGCACCGATGGATCCTTCCATGCGCCCTGACGCCAACACGGCATTCGCCGGAGCCCTCGTCGACGAATGGGTGCGGGCGGGCGTCACCGACGCCTGCGTGGCCCCGGGCTCCCGGAACGCCCCACTGACGCTGGCCCTCGCCGCCGACCCGCGGATCCGCGTCCATCCGCACCTCGACGAGCGCTCCGCCGGGTTCTTCGCCCTGGGCGCCGCCCGTGGATCGGGGCGGCCGGTCGTCGTGTGCTGCACCTCGGGCACGGCGACGGCGCACCTGCATCCCGCCGTCCTCGAGGCCTGGCACGGCGGCGTCCCGCTGCTCGTCTGCACCGCCGACCGGCCGCCGGAGCTGCGCGACACCGGCGCCGGCCAGACCATCGACCAGGTCGGCCTCTACCGGGGCGCCGTGCGCTGGTCCTGTGACGTCGACGCCCCCGCCGACCGCCCCGGGGCGGGTGCGTGGTGGCGCGCGCTCGCCGCCCGCGCCGCGGCCGTGGCGCTCGGGCCGCCCGCGGGCCCCGTCCACCTGAACGTCGCGTTCCGCGACCCGCTTGCCCCGACCGGCGGGCCGCTCGTCGACGCGCTCGGGCGAGCCGACGGCGCGCCGTGGACCGTGTCGGTCCCGGCCGAGCACCGCGTCGACCCGGCGGCGATCGCCGACCTCGCCGACGCAGTGCGCCACGCACGGCGCGGCGTCGTGGTCGCCGGCTGGGGCGCCGATGTCGACGCGGCCACCGTCTCCCGATTCGCCGCGCGCGCCGGCTGGCCGATCCTCGCGGATCCGCTGTCCGGCCTGCGGGTGGGACCCCTCGCGTGCGCCAGCGCCGATGCGCTCCTCCGCACCGAGGCCTTCGCGTCGACGCATGTGCCCGACCTCGTGCTCCGGCTCGGCGCCGCGCCGACCAGCGCGGCGACCGTCGGGTGGCTCGCGGGCGCGTTCGACGTGTGGCTCGTCGACCCCGACGGACGCTGGCTCGACCCGACCCACACGGTGACGCGCCGACTCCCGGTCGATCCCGGTCCGCTGCTCGCGTCGCTCGCCGACGCGTTGGACGACGCACCGACCGACACGGCGTGGCTCGACGGCTGGCTCGACGCCGACGGTCGCGCGCGACGTGCGATGGCCGAGCAGCTCGCCGGGAGCGAGGAGCCCTTCGAGGGGCGCATCGCGCGCGATGTCGTCGCGGCGCTTCCGAGCGGCGCGACCCTCGTGGTCGCGTCGAGCATGCCGGTCCGCGACCTCGAGACCTTCGCCGAGCCCCGCGCCGACGTGCGGTTCGTCGCGAACCGCGGCGTCAACGGCATCGACGGGTTCGGGTCCACGACCCTCGGCGTCGCAGCCGTCACGCGGGGCGCGACCGTCGGGCTCACCGGAGACCTCTCGTTCCTCCACGACGCGAACGCGCTCCTCGGCGTGACCGACCGCGACCTCGACGCGGTGTTCGTCGTCGTCGACAACGACGGCGGCGGGATCTTCTCCTTCCTGCCGTACGCGCAACGTGTCGATCCCGAGCCGTTCGAGCAGGTGCTCGCGACGCCGCCCGGGACGGACCTCGCCGGGGTCGCGGCGGCGCACGACGTCCCGGTGACCGAGGTCGAGAAGGCGTCCGCGCTCGGTCCTGCGCTGACGGCGGCGATCGCCGCCGGTGGCGTCTCCGTCGTGCGGGTCCGCACCGACCGCGCCGCCAACGTCGCGCGCCACCAGGAGGTCTGGTCCGCCGTCGCGGACGCGCTCGGGGCGTGACGTGTCAGGCGGACGCACCCCGCGCCGACTCGCATCACCGTGAGATCGGGGCGGTCACGACGCCTCGTGATCGCGGCACCAGACCTCGGTAGCCTCGCCGAGCGATGCGGGTGCTCGGCGCGTGCTCGCTCGGTGGCGCCGGCCACCTGCACCCCCTCGTGCCGGTCCTCGACGCCGCGCGCCGGCGGGGGGCCGAGGTCGTCGTCGCCGGGCCGCCGGCGCTCCGCGACCTCGTCGCCGACGCAGGGTTCCCGTTCGAGCCGGGCGGCGAGCCGCCCGAAGCCGAGATCGCGCCGATCCGCGAGCGCCTGCCCGCCGTCGCGGCACCCGACGCGGCGCGCCTCGGCAACCGCGAGCTGTTCGGTCGTCTCGCGACGACCGCGATGCTCCCCGCGATGAGCGCGCTCTGCGCCACCTGGCGGCCCGACCTGATCCTGCGCGAGCCGGCCGAGTACGCGTCCGCGATCGTGGCGTGTCGGCGCGGCGTGCCGATGGCGCAGGTCGCCATCTCGCTCGCGCAGGTCGAGGCGGGATCGCTCGAGTTCGCGGCACCGGCGCTCGAGCCGGTCGAGGCGGGCGTCGTGGACGCGCTGCACGCCGCCCCGTACCTCACGCGCTTTCCACTCGCGCTCGACCCGTCACCGTTCCCGACGACGGTCCGGTTCCGTGAGGCGTCCGCCGCCGGCGGCGCGCCCCTCGGCGACTGGTGGGGTGGGTCGGACGCGCCGCTCGTCTACGTGACGCTCGGCACCGTGATCGGCCGCCTGTCCACCGCGGCCGCGCGGTACCGCACCCTCCTCGACGCCGTGGCGGGTCTGGACGTTCGGGTCCTGCTCACCGTGGGCCGCGTCGTCGACGCGACTGCGCTCGGGGACATCCCGGCGAACGTGCACGTCGAGCCCTGGGTTGACCAGGCCGACGTGCTCCCGCACGCGCGCCTCGTCGTGTGCCACGGCGGCTCCGGCACGCTGTTCGGGGCGCTCGCGGCCGGGGTGCCGCTCGTCGTGGTCCCGGCGTTCGGCGACCAGGTCGAGAACGGCCGTCGCGTCGCGGCCGCGCACGCCGGGCTCACGGCGAGGTCGACCGAGCGCCCGGACGGCGCCATCGGCGTCCGCGAGCTGATCCGGCTGGTCCTCGTCGACGACTCGTACCGGGACGGGGCGCGACGACTCGCGGCGGAGATGGCGTCCTTCCCGAGCGTCGACGACGTGGTGGCCGGGCTGCTGGCGTAGCGCCCCGGGCGGCTCAGGGCCGGACGAGGGCTCCGAGCATCGGCTCGAGCTTCGCCCGGGTCTCGTCCCACTCCGCGTCGGGACGCGAGCCGGCGACGATGCCGGCCCCGGCGTGGAGCACGGCGCGGCAGCCGTCGAGCTGCGCGCCGCGGAGCGCCACGGCCCACTCGCCGTCGCCGCGGGCGTCGACCCACCCGACCGGCCCGGCGTAGCGACCCCGCGGGGTCGCCTCGAGCTCGGTGATCAGCCGCGTGGCGGCGTCACGGGGGGTCCCGGCGACGGCGGCCGTCGGGTGGAGGGTGC
>DATDGU010000278.1:0-18771 GCA_036521915.1 Acidimicrobiia bacterium
CCTCCCCGCGTTCTGGTTCGGGCTCATCGCCATCGAGTTCCTCGCCGTCGGCCCGAAGCAGTGGTTCCACCTCGCGCAGCCGCCCCTGTTCTTCGTCGGGCTGCACTCCAGCAGCGGCGGTGCGCTCGACTACACCTTCACCGGCCTCTCGTTCCTCGGCCTCGCGCTCCCCGCGTTCTGGTTCGGCCTGCTCGCGATCGAGTTCCTCGCGGTCGGCCCGAAGCAGTGGTTCCACCTCAGCGAGCCGCCACTCTTCTTCGTGGGCCTGCACTCGGGGAACGGGGGCGTGCTCAACTACGCTCGGCACCTCGTCCTCCCGGTCCTCACCCTCATGGTGCAGATCGTCGCCGGGTGGAGCCGCTACCAGCGCGCCTCGATGCTCGACGTGATGTCGTCGGACTACATCCGCACGGCCAAGGCCAAGGGCGTGCCGCGCCGTCAGGTCGTGTGGCGCCACGGCGTCCGCAACGGGCTGGTCCCGCTCGTCACGGTGATGGCTCTCGACATCGGCGCGCTCTTCGGCGGGCTCATCATCACCGAGAAGATCTTCTCGATCCCGGGCATGGGCAAGCTGTTCTTCGACTCGCTGCTGGCCGGGGACGCCACGACCCTCACCACGTGGCTGGTCGTCACGGCGGTGTTCATCGTGGTGTGCAACCTGCTCGCGGACCTCGCCTACGGCTGGCTCGACCCGCGGGTCCGGCTCGCGTGAGCACCCGCCGGCGGCCGCCGACCGTCGTGCCCGAGCCGGAGCCGCTCGGCCCCTCGGAGCTGCTCCCCGGGCTGACCGTCGACGACCCGTACCGCTCCGGGGGCCAGCGGTTCTGGCGCCGCCTCCGTCGGCACCGCCTGGCCGTCGGCTCGGCCGTCGTGCTCGTTCTGCTCGCCGCGGCGTGCTTCGCCGCGCCGCTCCTCGCGCCGTACGGGCCAAACCAGCAGAACCTGGCGCTCGGCGCGGTCGGGCCGTCGGTGCACCACTGGTTCGGTACCGACGAGCTCGGGCGCGACGAGCTCACCCGGCTGCTATACGCCGGCCAGATCTCCCTCGAGATCGGGCTCGCCGTCGCCCTCCTCTCGACCCTCGTCGGCGCGATCGTCGGTGCCGTCGCCGGCTACGTCGGCAAGGCCACCGACCAGGCGCTCATGCGGCTGACCGACCTCTTCCTCGTGCTGCCCGCGTTGGCCGTGCTCGCGCTCGCGCTCGAGCGGTTCGGCCACGATCGCCTCACGATCATCTGGGTGCTCGCCGCCCTGTTCTGGATGTACATCGCGCGGGTCGTGCGAGCCCAGGTCCTCGCCCTGAAGGAGCAGGAGTACATCGAGGCGGCCCGCGCCTCGGGTGCGTCCGCGGCGTGGATCGTGTGGCGCCACGTTCTCCCGAACTGCGTCGGCCAGATCGTCGTCAACGCCACCCTCGCGGTCGCCGCGGCGATCGTCGCAGAGTCCGCGCTGTCCTTCCTCGGGTTCGGCGTCCAGCTGCCGGCGACCTCCTGGGGACGCATGCTGGCGGACGCCGAGGGTTACGTGGGCACGTCACAGGCGTACCTGCTCTACTTCCCGGGGCTCGCCATCCTCGTGACCATCCTCGCGGTCAACTTCCTCGGCGACGGACTCCGCGACGCCTTCGACCCGCGATCGACATGACGGCGGCGCTGCTTCACGTCGAACACCTCGCCGTCGAGTTCCCGACCGACGACGGGCCCCTCCACGCCGTCGACGACCTTGGCTTCGACGTCGCCGAGCACGAGGTCGTTGGTCTCGTCGGCGAATCGGGGTCAGGCAAGACCGTCACCGCGCTGGCCCTCCTCGGGCTGCTGCCGGGACGCGCGCGGGTGCGCGGCTCGGTGCAGCTGCGAGGCGAGGAGCTGCTCGGCCGGTCCGAGCGGGACCTCGAGCGCCTCCGCGGCGACGCGATCTCGATCGTCTTCCAGGACGCCTTGGCGGCCTTCAACCCCGTGATGACCGTCGGCCGTCAGGTCGGCGAGGCGATCGCGGTCCACCACCCCAAGGTCGCCTCGGCCGCCCGCCGCGACCGCGTGCTCGAGCTGCTCGACCTCGTCGGCATCCCCGACCCGACGACCCGGCTCGACCAGTACCCGCACCAGTACTCCGGCGGGATGCGCCAGCGCGCCATGCTCGCCATGGCGCTGGCCAACGACCCGGCGCTGCTCATCGCGGACGAACCGACGACCGCGCTCGACGTCACGCTGCAGGCCCAGGTCCTCGACGTGCTCGAGCGGATCCGCCAGCGCACCGGCACGGCGGTCCTGCTCATCACCCACGACCTCGGCGTCATCGCCGGGCTCGCCGACCGGGTCGTCGTCCTCTACGCGGGCCGGCGCGTGGAGAGCGCACCCGTCGACACCCTCTTCGCCGCGTCGCGCCATCCCTACACGCTCGGGCTGCTGGCGTCCCTGCCCCGCCTCGACCAGCGTGCCCGACACGCCCCGCTGTTCCGGATCGACGGTCAGCCGCCCTCGCTCGTACACCGGCCCGACGGCTGCGCGTTCCATCCGCGGTGCCCGTTTCGCGAGGTGCCGGAGCCGTGCGCCACCGTGGTCCCGACCGACGCGGTCCTCGGTCCCGGACACGTCAGCGCGTGTCACCGGGTGGACGCGCTCCGCGAGGTGACACCGGCGAGCCTGCGGGCGGGGGCGGGATGAGCGCGCCGGCGCGGCGCGCGGGCCCCGACCCGGCGCCGTCGTCGGCGCTCCTCGAGGTGCGCGGCCTCGCCAAGGACTTTCCCGTCCGGGCCGGGGTCTTCCGGCGGGCGGTGGGGCAGGTGAGCGCCGTCGCCGACGTCAGCTTCGACGTCGCGCGGGGCGAGACGTTCGCGCTCGTCGGCGAGTCCGGCTGCGGCAAGACCACGACCGCACGGCTCGTGCTCGGCCTGCTGGCGCCCACGCGGGGCGAGGTCCGCTTCGACGGGACGAACCTGGTCGGCCTGTCGGCCGGTGTCATGCGGCGACTCCGACGCCGGCTCCAGATCGTCTACCAGGACCCCTACGCCTCGCTGAACCCCCGGCTGACCATCGGGGCCATCGTCGCCGACCCGCTGCGCGTGCACGGCGAGTGGGCCGACCACGGCCCGGCCCGCGTCGCCGCCCTCTTCAGCCAGGTCGGCCTGGACCCCGCCGACGTGCACCGGTACCCGCACGAGCTCTCCGGTGGGCAGCGCCAGCGCGTCGGCATCGCTCGCGCCCTCGCGCTGCGTCCCGACCTGCTCGTGCTCGACGAGCCCGTCAGCGCGCTCGACGTCTCGATCCAGGCGGGTGTCATCAACCTCCTCGACGAGCTACAGCTCACGCTCGGCCTGACCTACCTGTTCATCGCCCACGATCTCGCCGTCGTCGGGCACGTCGCCGACCACGTCGGCGTGATGTACCTCGGCACGCTCGTCGAGCACGGCCCGGCTGACGATGTCTACGACCGGCCGCAGCACCCGTACACGCAGGCGCTGCTCTCCGCGGTGCCGGTGCCTGACCCAACACTCGAGCGTCGGCGGCGGCGGATCCTCCTCGACGGCGACGTGCCGAGCGCGACCGACCCGCCCAGCGGGTGCCGGTTCCGCACGCGCTGCTGGCGCGCGCAAGCGGTCTGTGCCGAGACGGAGCCGCCGCTCGTCGCCGGCGACGACGGCCACGCGGTCGCGTGCTACTTCCCTGGCCCGGACGAGTCGCACGCGCGGGCGCGTCGGTAGACTCGTCCTTCTCGTCGGAGTGGCGGAATCGGCAGACGCGCTAGCTTGAGGGGCTAGTGCCCCAAAAGGGCGTGGGGGTTCAAGTCCCCCCTCCGACACGCATGTGATGTCGCGAGACGTCGGAGACTTGTGTCGCGGGACGTCCTAGAGCGCCTGGTTCAGGTTTGGGGCTGGTAGTCGCGGGCGGGGTTGAGGGTGAGTTGGCGGACGAACTCGCCTGTGTGGGTGTCGATGATTCGGATGTCACGTCCGGCGACGAGCATGGCGATGGTCTTGTGGGCGTGGCGTCGTCCGATGCCGATGTGGTGGACGCGGACGGTGAGCTTGCCGTCGGTCGAGTTGGTGTTGGAGGCCTCGGCGGGGCGTTTGACGGCCCCGAGGCCAATCCCCCAAGTCGGTCGAGGAGGTTTCGTCAGGCGCGGAGAGGGTGACACGTTTCGGGCTGAGATCCTGATGACGCTTGCGGCGTGGCCGGCGCGGCATCGGGTGGGAGCGGATGCCAATTTAGTACTATAAACCTCGGCTTTCGCCTGAGGTTTGAGGGCTAAAGAAGAAAGTGATATAACAGACCTCGCTCAAAGCCTGAGGTTTGTGATAGTCTTTTCGCATGGGTACGAAGCGTATGACTCAGTTGGCCCGCACCGGCAACCGGGTCCTGAAACCAGGCGATTTCCACGAGACCTACGCCAATCCGTGGGAGGAGTTTGCTCGTCTGACCCGAACTGGTGTGCTCGCCAAGCTCACGCACGGCTACTACCTGCTGGTTCCCGAGGAGAAGCGGGGCGGGTACTGGACACCCGAGGTGGAAGGCGTCGCGCTCGGGATCGCCGTCGCTGACTATGGACGCGATCCAGTCGCCTTGATGGGGCCGGCCGCGGCACGCGTGCTGGGGGCCATACCACGCGCCCTCGCAACTGGAACCGTGGCCGTTCCTCTCCAGCGGCCCATGGTCGTCACGACCACAGGAGAGGTCCAGTTCGTGACGCGCAAAGTCGAGCGTCTCGACACCCAGCGGGTCACCACGGATATCACGACAGGTTGGGTGACGACACCGGAACAAACCGTCCTGGACCTCGCTGACCGTCCCAGCCTCGGTGGCATCACTCCCGCCACAGCAGAAGAAGCGATCAGAACGCTTGCCGGGCGCTGCGACCAGCAGCTTGTTGCCCGTCTAGCGCGCGCCCAGCGCAAGATCGCCGCGTGGCAGCGCTATTGCTGGGTTCTCGGGCTCCCTCCTCCGGCGGCACGTAGACATGTGCCTACGTATGGACTGCGTGGAGTTGGTGATGCGGCCGACTACGGCTTAGAAGCCAAGGCCGCGTGATCGAATCCTCCGAGCTGGACGAGTGGGCTGGCCGTTTTGGAGTCAGCTCGGCTCAGATCAATCGTGATCACTTCATTTCGCACGTCCTGCGGGCGTTGGGGGAGCTTGATCCGAACACGCGATTCTTTGGAGGGACGGCATTGTGTCGGACCTATCTCGTTCAGACACGCCTGTCCGAAGACATTGATCTCCTCCATCTACAGCCTCGCGAGCTCCTCGACGCGCGACGTCAGGAGTTGCCGAAGGCCATTCGCCGCGAGTTTCCGGATACCGAGTGGTCGAACGTGACATCCGAGGGCGACGGGCTGGCAAGCTCGCTGAGGCCACCCGATCTTCATGGGGTAAAGATCTACGTAGGACGAGACGGATCGAACACGGCGGCTTGGGAGTTCACACAAACACACGTCCAGCTCCGGTACAGCGATCTGCCCGCCGATCAGGTCTTCCAGTGCCCGACGCCTCCCACGTTCGCGGCCATGAAACTCGCAGCGTGGTGCGATCGGAAAGCCCCGCGCGATCTCTTCGATTTGAGCGGCCTAGCTGCTGTGGGCGCTCTTGGAGATCAGGAGGTCGGCCGCATCTTCAAGGCGAAGATGGGTGTTGATATCATCATGGCTGATTTCCGCCACGTTCCGGCTCGTACTGCCGACGCATGGGAAACCGAGCTGGGAGCACAAGTCGGAACCCTTCCATCCGCCGACGAGTGCCTCACGCGGGTCCGAAAGGCGCTTGACGCCGCGGGCTGAGAAGCAAGCGCTTGGAGCACCAAACTTGGCACGACTTGGCGGAGCGGCCAGCGTCGGTCACCGGCGGCCAGCGAAGTCGTAGCGATGCGGCAAATGCCAAGTCGTGTGCGTAAGGGTCGAGTCGCCCCTCCGACACACGCCTTAGTACACGGAGTGGCGACCACCTCCACCAGGTCATCGCCCGGGCGGTACGTCATCGTGATCCCCAGATCGGCGTACACCTGCGCGCGCAGCGACGGCTCCGCATCCGCGAGCACCGCCGGGATGTCAGCAAGGCCCTCGACCAGGCTGCGCAACTCGGCGCCGTCGATCGGACGGTGCGCCTGCAGCTGCGCGACCACACGCTCGGCGGCGCCGCGCTCGGCCTGCACCTCAGCGATCCAGCCAGCTACGACGACAGGATCGGCGCCCGACTCGAGCGCGCTGCGGTACCGGGCGAGGCGCTGGTCGCAGTCGGTGAGCTTGCGCCGGGCGGCCTCGAGTTCCGCCGGCTTCGCGGTGTCTTCACTTGCGGCCGCGGCGAGCTGCTCGCACGTCTCGTCGATCCGGTCGGGATCGAAGACGCCGGCGAGCCACCGGTCGAGCGGCGGGAGGATCAACTCCTCGCGCACGTAGACCGTGCGGGGGTGCTCGAGCTCGGCGGCGAGGGCGTAGTTGAGCGGGTACATGCAGCGGTAGCGGAGCTGACCGTGTGCGTGGGTGCCCTGCATCCGCCGGCCGCGGATCCCGCAGTGGATGAGCCCACGATGGGCCGCAATGAGAGGGTCACGCCGACCGAGTGCGGCAGGAACACGAGGCCGCTGGCGCGCGAGTCGTCGGGGATGAGGTAGTCGTCGCGTGACGGCCGGTAGGCGAAGGCTGGCGCGGTGCGAGTGTCGGGGATGAAACCGGTCGCAGGCTCGCTCGGCACGAGGGATCGAACGGCGCGCCGGCCGGGGTCGATCGTGACGTCGATGGCGACACCGGCATCGTCGAGGTGGCGAGCCAGCGGGCCGGACATGTAGTTACCGCCGTACTTGAACGCCAGGGCGGGCCGGCCGTAGACCTGAGCGAACGCGTCGAGCGCGACATCTGCCGTGTGGTTGACCCACGCCCAGTCGGCATGGTCGTTGACCCAAAAGCCCTTCCAACGCCAGGCGTGAGGATGGACGCCCAGCTCGTCACCGCAGGCCATGAGCTCCGCGATCTCACGCTCGTAGCGGTCGGCCAGGGCTGTCGGCGACCCGTAGCCGTCCGCGATCTGCGGGTCCATCCGCAGGAGCCAGGTGAGCGACGGTGCAGCGCCCATCACTGCCGCAATGCGGTCGCGCAGCCCCGGCAGGAGCGTCATCAACTTCTCAAACCCCAGCAAGGGGTCTGCGCTGTGACGCGAAATCATGCGCCGATCAGGTTCGATGTCGATGCACAAGACGATTGGGAGCGACGCCATAGTTCTCCGTGAATCACGGGCGAGCCGTTGATGCTATTAGCCCGCGCGGATTGGTGGCGATACGAACCGTCCAGCTCGGACGTCGGGAAGGCTGGCCGCCCGACCTGCACGCCGCACGGTGGCAGACCCCCGTAGTAAAGGTGTCGTCGTGCTGGGTGCCGGGTGCTGAGATCTGCTCCGTCAGTGCTTCCCGAATCGTCGAGCGGTGGGGGTCGCGGTCACCGTTTGCATCATCATCCCAAGCGTGCTGGTCGCGGTCCAGATCCACGACAACCCCAGGTTCTCGCCGGTCGACGAGGCGGCGCACTGGGACTACGTGAAGCGAGTCGCGAGCCTGGGCGTGCCTCGCCTTGGACAGCGCCTTGAGCCGAGCACGCTCCGGGAGATCGCGTGCCGCGGAGTCGACCTACGGGGGCTCGTCGTGCCTGCAACACGCGCCATCTCGCCACTCGGAGCTTCCCGGGCGACGCCGAGCAGTACGAGGCTCAGCAGCCGCCGGCCTACTACGCCTTGACGGTCCCGCCCCGCTGGTTCGGGACGGACGTGCTCGGGCTGTCCGACGTGACCGCCACGCGCGCGGCCGGAATCCTCTGGCTCACCGCTGGGCTCTTGCTCCTCTGGTGCGCGGCGATGCTGGTGGAGTTGGGCGTCGCCACTGTCGGCGCCGGGATCCTCTTGTTGGCGACGGCGCCTGTTGTCATCTACTACGCGTCGATTGTCTCGAACGACGCGTCGTCGGTGTTCGCGGGCGCGCTCGTCGCATTTATGGCTGCGTTGGCCTGGGAGCGGCCCGGCCGATGGACCAGCTTGGTGCTCAGTGTCACGGCATTCCTTGTCGTCGCGATGAAAACCACCAACCTCATTTCCAGTGACCATCGTGTCGTCGCTGTTTCTGCTCCGTGCCGGCACAGAGCGACCCCCATGGAGGCGTCGGACATGGCCCGCCAATCTGAGACCGACCGTGGAACGCTGGCTCCGCGACGGCGGTGCCCTCCTTGCCGGTGGTCTCGTCGCGGCAGCAGCATGGGTCATCCTGAACCGGGCGCTGGCGCTCATCGATCCGAAGCAGCTCGCCACCTTCGATGTCCTGCGGACCCATGCCGTCAGCTCGGCGCTCATTCTGCGCGAAGCAGTCCAGCTGCTCGGCCCGACGCATGAGGCCTTCGTCTCGCCCGGCACGCTTGGAACCGACCTTCAGGTGGTCCTCGCCGACATTGTGGGTTACCTCCTGATCGCGGGCGCGCTTGCAGGGCTGTTCGTGTCGCCACGCCGCTGGTCCCATTGGTTGGGCCTGATCACCGTCCCGGCTCTGTTGGCCGGTGGCTACCTCTTCGGCCTGGGCCAGCGCATCCACTACGCCATCGACCCGGGCCTCCCGGGTCGATTAGCGCTCGGGGCGGCGCCGCTACTCGTGCTGCCGCTGATCGCAACCGTCCGCGGGCGGTGGGCAGTGCGCGGACTTTGGGCGCTGGGGATCCTGACCGGCGCCCTCACGCTCGCCGCGATGGTGTGACGCGGACCGTCAGTCGTCCGGGGTCGTCATGCCGGTGCCCAGCTTCCGAGGCAGGCGACGCGGCGCCGAGCAGTCCCAGCGGTCCTGAGATGCGCCGAGGTCAACCGAGGGCCGTCGGGGTCAAATCGCCCCTCCGACACCGTCTGAACTGCGCAACTTCGTCGCCACCGCGCTGGCCCTGAACGCGCTTCATCGGCACGTCCACCGAGCGTCTACCGGAGACTCCGCAGCGCGGCGACCCGCGGAACCAGTGTTGCTGCGAGTGGGAACGAGAACGCTGAGCGGTCCAGCCTTACCCCATCCGGCTGGTGAACTGGTCCATGTCGAAGTAGTCGCGCCAGGCGGTGATCTTGCCATCGCTGACCTCGAACGTCCCCATGATCGGCAGCTCGAACGACTTGTCTGGGAGCCTGAAGACGTCCACCCGCTCGGTCATCACGACCGAACCCTCGGCTGCGATGTTGATGACGCGGAACTCGATTCCCTCGATGCCTGGCGGGCCGGGGCGGATGAACGAGGCGATCCTGTTGGCGATGGCGTCCCTGCCGGTGACCGGCGCAAGCGGGATGTTGTGGTAGACGGCGTCGTCGGTGAAGAATGCGGCCAGCTCGGCGGCCCCGATGTCTTCGGACCACGCCGCGCAGAACCTGCGCACCACCTCGATCGGACTAGTTGGCACTCCTGAAGTAGCTACTCGCAAGTCGTTGCACTGGTGGTGGGTTCGGGACCGGCGGGGGCGGTGTCCACGATTTTCTCCTGTGTGCCCACCGGTCATTGCTCCGCCGAGACCGTGCCGTGAGAAGTCGACCGCCAGGGCAAACGGTTCGCCCGACGCCGTCACAGGAACGAGAACACCAATGGTCTGCTCCGCCAATACATGCCCAAGGGAACCGACCTGTCTGCGCTGACCCAACGAGACCTCGACCGGTTCGCGCGCAGTCTCAATAACCGACCCCGCAAGACCCTCGGCTATATGAAACCATCAGAGCGACTCGCCGAGCTTCTGGCGCACACCGGTTGAGCCCGCCATGCAAAACAACGACAAACGATGAAAGACGTTTTCGCTGCTCAGCCCGCGTTTCTCCACGTTTTGGCTGGTCAGCGGAACCCCCCGGACAGAAACCGCCGTACAGGCTGACTCGCCACCACCGTTGGACCGCCACCGCACCATGGACGAGACCCCAGACACCCAGTACGCCAAAAGCGGTGATCTCCACGTCGCCTACCAGGTGATCGGCGACGGTCCCATCGACGTGATCACGAGTCCCGGATGGATCTCCCACATGGAGTGCCAATGGGAACAACCCCTCCTCGCGCGCTTCCTTCGGCGCCCGGCGGGCTACGCCCGAGCGCTGATGTTCGACAAGCGCGGCACGGGATTGTCCGACCGCACCGCCGGCGTGCCGACCCTCGAGGAGTGCATGGACGACATCCGCGCCGTGTTGGACGCCGAACGCTCGGAGCGGGCCGCGCTGATCGGCCACTTCGACTCGGGAGCGCACTGCGCGATGTTCGCGGCCACGTATCCCGAGCGCACGACGGCGTTGATCATCGTGGGCGGCTACGCCAAGGGTGTGCGAGACGAGACGCACCCGATGGGTCCGGACCCGGCCGTCGCCGAGTTGGTGCTCGCGGCGATCCAGAACGAGTGGGGAAAAGGCACGATGCTGCCTGCGATCGCGCCGTCCATGGCCAGCGACACGCCGTTCATCGAGTGGTGGGCTCGTTTCGAGCGCCTGTCCGCGAGTCCAGGCGCGGCGGCCGCGCTGAATCAGATGACACGGGAGATGGACATCCGGGACATCCTGTCGAACATCCAGGTGCCGACCCTCATCATCCACCGCGAGCATCACCCCGTTATCCCTGTCGAGTCGGCCGAGTATCTCGCTGAGCACATCCCCGGCGCGCGCCTTGTCGTGCTCCCCGGAGCGGACGCGCTGCCGTACACACCGAGCGGTGGCGACGACGTCATGGACGAGATCCAGGAGTTCCTCACCGGCGTACGCGGCGACGTTCCATCCGACCGAGTGCTTGCCACCGTGCTCTTCACCGACATCGTCGATTCCACCAGGCACGCCAGCGAGCTCGGCGATAGCGCGTGGCGTGAGCTCCTCGACCGCCACGACAGCACCGTGCGACGACAGTTGAACCGTTATCGCGGGACCGAGGTCAAGAGCGTGGGCGACGGCTTCCTCGCGACCTTCGACGGGCCCGCACGCGCGATCCAGTGCGCTATGGCGGTGCGCGACAACCTCGAGCCGCTGGGGCTCGACGTGCGAGCTGGGCTCCACACCGGCGAAGTCGAGCGGCGCGGCAACGACGTCGGCGGGATCGCGGTGCACATCGGCGCCCGAGTCGCTGCGCTCGCCGGACCAGGCGAAGTGTTCGCCTCCAGCACCGTGAAGGATCTCGTCGTGGGCTCGGGCATCGCGTTCGACGCCCGAGGTAGCCACCTGCTCAAAGGTGTCCCCGACGAGTGGCGAGTCTTCGCGGTGCGCCGCTGACGGTTCCCACGGTCGCGGCCCCGTCGCAGATCTCCTGGAAGGAACGTGCAAGCCATGCGACCCATCGCTGGCGTCGGTGCCCCGCATGCGGGTCGTCGGATGCGACCCAGGGCCGCCTCATTCGGCGGTTGTCATCTCTGTGCGTACCTGGCGCTCGATCAACTACCAATGCGGAGATGAGACGTGAGGGCGTGGACCGACTAACACTCGATACGAACGTGGTCTGGGATCTGTGGCGCGATGACGCTGAGTGGCGAGACGCTGTCGAGCAGCTCCTTGCTCTGTCGCAGGCCGGCGACGTCGATCTCGTTGTTACGCGCTACGTCCACGATGATGTTCCCGGTGGCCAGTTAGGCGACCGTCTCGCCTCGATCCATGAACTCGGAATTGGGACCACAGCGTTCAAGGTTGCGTCGCGCGAGGGCCGCGAGGCGCCCGCCCAGCTCGACGGCCACGAGGTCGACGCCAGACTCGGCCAGTGGGACGCTCTACTGCCCCGTGCCACACCCGATCTCAAGACCCCGGCTGCCCTTGTGAAGGTTCGACAACGCGATGACGGCATCCACCACCTCGCGTGGTGATGCGGGTCGATACAAGTCATACGAATCGGCCACCGCGTCGAACGAGTCCTTGTTGCGTTCCGATTCTCTTGACGTCACCAATTGCATTGCAACACGGCGAGGCCCCGATTGTCACCGGCCGGAAACCGGCGCTCCTGCGAGAGGTCGGGGTGTTAGGCCTTTGGCTGTGGAGGTGGAGACCGAGCGACTGCGGCTCCGGCCGCTGGCGTTGAGCGACGCGGATGCGCTGGCGAGCTTGCAGGCTGATCCGGAGATGATGCGTTACTTCGCGGATGGCCACACCTACCAGGCGGACGAGAGCCGGCTGTGGCTCGAGTGGCATGTCGCCATGTGGGATCTCGAGGGCTACGGATTCTGGGCCGTCGAGCACAGGCTCGACGGCACGTTCATCGGGTGGCTCGGGGTCACCAAGGTGTGGGATCCCCCAGAGCAGATGCCGGCCAGCGAGGTGGGCTGGTTCATCGACCGGCGCTATTGGCGCCAGGGGCTCGCGACCGAGGGTGCGTGGGAGACGTTGCGTTTTGCGTTCGGGCCGGTCGGACTGGCGCGGGTGATCGCTCGCTACAACGCTGCCAACCTGGCGTCTGGTCGCGTCATGGAGAACATCGCGATGCGGCTCTGGCGGGAGTTCCCACACCCGGAGTACTCGGGCGTCACCGTGCGGATCTACGAGAAGTACGCCGAATGAACTCTCTGAGGCGACCTCGAGTGTCGATGTGTGCCTGACCGGCACTGCGTCCTATGACGGCGAGACCGGCCTCCCGGGTCTGGTCGAGCGTGCCGTGGAACTGGCCCGCTCGACGAGGTTCCCGTTCTCATGTCACCCCGCGCAAGGTCGCCTGCTCGCGCTCTTGGCGCACGGCCGACCCGGGGCGCTCATCGGCGAACCCGGCACCGGCTGTGGAGTCGGCCTGGCCTGGATGCTCAGCGCGGCCGACCCGACGACGCGCCTCGGCATCGCGAGCCCCGAGGGTCGCGACGCCTAGCCAGACACCGGAAGGCATGGATACGTCATCGGTGACATCCATGGCCAGCCAGCGGACGTGACCGGGCTCGGCGAGCCGCTACCGACGTACAGTCGTTCGTGGCGTTGTCCCTGACGCGGCCTCGCGAGTCGCCGTTTAGGCCGACCCGGCGGCGTCCTTGAGCGGACGGCAGGGTTGGCGGGCACGGGGACTGCGTGCGATGCCAACGCCGACGTTCGAGGCCTCGGGTCACCGGCCGACGGCGCTCGTCGGGCGGCGCTTGGAGCTGAATTGGCTCCGCGCGCGGCTAAACCTCGCGACGAGCGAGTATCCCCACATGGTCCTCGTCGAGGGCGAGGCCGGTGTCGGCAAGACCCGGCTCGCACAAGCGCTGCTGGCCGAAGCCCGCGGAGCTGGTGTGTCCGTGTTCACCGGACGCTGTTACGAACACCTCAACCTTGCGTATCTTCCGCTGCGCGAGTCGCTGCTCACCACGCTGACCGAGGCCCGCGAAGGTCAGTCCGAGCGTGACGCCGAGCTGGATTTGCTGCACCGCATCGCCGGAAACCGCGATGAGGACCAGACGCCGTTCGACTCCGACGAGCGCGAGCGTACCCGTCAGCTGCTGACGCTCACCCGACTCGTGCTGGAGTTCGTCCGCGGCACTCCGACCGTGCTGCTCGTCGAGGATCTCGACTGGGCCGACGCGGCGACCATTGACCTGCTGCGCCACCTCCTATTCCGCTTTGAGGGGTTCGAGGCGCCGCTGTTCCTCGTGGGTACCTGCCGGGGCGACCCGGCCGCACGCGCCGCCAAGGGCGTGGCCGAGCTTCGGCGCGATCTGCGCTGCGCGACTCTGTTGCTGCATCCCCTCTCCGAGCTCGAGGCCGGGGAGCTCGCTCGCGAGCTCGGCGCCGACACCCACGACGAAGCACGGCAACTCGCCGCCGCTAGTGGGGGGAACCCTCTGCTAGTCCAGGCCCTCGTGAATGAACCACGGGCACAAGGCCAGACCGGGCTGGCGTCCCGCCTCGCTGCCATCCCGCATCCGATGGCGGGGACAATCGCAGCCCGAGTCCACTCGCTGGGCGATGAGGCCCGCGCCGTGGTGCAGGCGGCGGCATTCCTGGTTCCTCATTGCTCGCGCGCGCTTCTCGCGGCCGTGACCAAGCTCGATGGCGCGGCTCTCGACCGCGCCCTGCGCGAGGCCGCGGAGCAGGACGTTCTTTCGGGTGACGCGATGTCGCTGACGTTCACGCATCCTTTGTACTCACACGCCGCCTACAGCATGACGCCGGAGCTGGCACGGCCGAGCGTTCACAGTTCAATTGCCGCCGTCCTCATCGCGAGTCGCGATGCCGGCGAGCCGGTCCCCGTACGTGCGATCTCCCACCACCTCGTCGCTGCCGGGCGCGAGGCCGACCCGAGGCTTGTGAGCGACTACGTGCGGCGTGCCGCCGACGAAGCAATGGCGCTGGCCGCTTGGAGCGAGGCGGCCCGCTACTACGAAGGCGCGATCGCCGGAGCCGACGCGCACGCCGACCCGCTCGGCGTTGCCGCGCTGCACCGGCTAGCCGGCTTGTGCCAGCGGTACGACCTCAACCTCGAGCGTGCGCTCCACCACTTCGACCGGGCGATCGAGCTGCGTAGGCCCTTCGGGGATGCCGAGGCCCTGGCCGAGTTGTACATCTGGCGGGTCCGATGTGGCATCGGGAACCAGCGTCTCCTCGACGTCGTCGCCGAGACCGGATCGCTCGAGTCCCTCGTGGAAGAACTCGAGCCGGGGTCGCCGGCGCTCGCGTCTGAAGGTCTGGCGGAGCTGTCGCAGTCGTACTGGGCGACGGGGCAACTGGGCCGCGCCGAAGAAGCAGCGCGCCGCGCGATTTCAATCGCTGGCGGCGTCCAACACCACGTCGCGTACGCCCGCGCAACTGTCGCGCTCAGCGTGACGCAGTGGATGCGCTACGACCTCCGTGGCTCCCTGGCCGCGCTCGAAGACGGTCTCGCGCACGCGCGCGCCACTGACGACAAATCGGTCATCACCGGTTCACTTTCTCGCCTCTCGCTCGTGTTGACCTGGCTCGGCCGCTTCGAAGATGCCGAGGAGTTCGCCCTCGAGTCGTGCGCGCTGGGTGACGAGCTCAACTACCCACTCGAGCAGGGAATGCCTCTCGCTGCGCTCACGCAACTCGCGGTTGCCCGCGGCGCGTACGACGACGCCGAGCGCCACGCCCACCAAGCGCTCCTGATCCAGCGCCTGACGGGCTATCACTGGGCCGCCGGCCTCTTCGTGCCGGCCCTGGTGTCGGCGTGCGTGGCGCGTGGCCGCTACGCCGTCGCGCATGATGCGCTCGACACGTGGGCCGAAATTGCGGGGCCGCTGGAACGGGCCAGCCTGGTGCTCTTCCACGACTACGTCGCCGTGCTCGAGGGTTCGCGTTCCGCCGATGACGTGGCGCTTCCGTCGCTCCCGTCAGCGCCGGTGCTCGGTGCCGATGCGTGGGCGGTCGCAGTTGTAGAGATCGCTCGGCGAGCGGCCCATCCGGTAGACGTACGCGGCGCCCATGACCTCTTGGCCGAGGCGGAACGGCGCGGCGGCGTGGCGACGAGCGGTCTCGTCGCACTCATTCCCCGTGTACGTGGGGTCGCAGCCGACCTGTCCGGGGGCGGTGACGAAGCCATGGAGGCGTTGACGCGGGCGATCCGCGTCAGCGCCGCGCTCGGCGCCGAGCCGGAGCGGGCGCGAGCGCTGGTCGATCTCGGATCCGTTCTGCTTCATCGCGGCGACGACGCCCATGCCCATGACTTGTTCGACGAGGCGGTGGTGATCTTCGAGCGGTTCGGAATGCGACCAGACATCGACCGGGTGAACCAGCTCCGCAGCGCTCGTGCCCCCGGCGCCCCGCGAGCCGCCGCGTGCAAGGGTCCGGGTCGGTCCGATGTTGGCCCGGCCTCGGTCAGATCAGTGATCCTCTTCACTGATGTCGTCGACTCGACTCGTCTCACCGAAGAACTCGGCGACGCCCGCTACCGCGAGCGAGCGCGGCGACTCGAGGAAGTCGTCACCTCGACGATCGCGGCACACGGCGGCAACATTGTTTCCGGCATCAACCTCGGGGACGGGTTCATCGGGCTGTTTGACTCCGCCGAGCAAGCGATCGACGCAGCCCGCCGGTGTGCGCAGGACTGCTGCTCCTCCGAGCTGCATCTACATCTTGCGCTCCACACCGGCGCCATCCTTGTCGACGGCCCCCGGATCTACGGCAGCGCGGTGAACCTCGCGGCTCGCATCTGCACACTGACGGGACCCGATGAGATCCTTGTGTCTGAAGCCCTCCACGGGCTCGCGGGTACCTTCGCCCAGATCGCCTTCGTCGACCGGGGTGTGCATAGCCTCAAAGGCATCGCCGAGCCGCAGCGTCTCTACGGGCTCGTTGAACCAGCGGATCCTCACTAGGCTGCATTTCACGACCCGGCGATCTGCGGGTGCGGTCAGGGAGAGGGGCGGCTATGGGTCAGATGCCGCAATGGTTCGCTAAGACACGCGACATGGTGCGGTCCGACCAGTACTTCAGCTTGAAGGGTGCCGGCAGTGAGGATGAGCTCGTGCGGCGCTATGCCGACGCGCTCAAGCTGCTCAAGAGAGAGCCGGAGGGGTACTACGACCAGTCGAAGGTGCTCCCGGGAGGAAGATCGCACCACTTCGACACGGACTGGATTAACCGCGACTACCCGGACGTCATGGATAGCGGCGGCCGTTACTGGCCGACCATCCCGTCGTGGAAGGTCGTGAGCTACGTACGAGACGGGACCTTCGTTGCCATCTGCAAGGCGCTCGGCCACGTGCTCGAGCCCACGCTCGGAGATCTCAGCATTACTCAAGTCGGACTGTTCAGCGTCAGCGACTTCCTCGACCAGCTGTTCGTGACGGAGCTCGAAGACGGCGTCGAGATCGAGAGCGTGTTGCCGCTCGCCACGAGTTGGAACTGCGTGGCGCCAGCGGGTAGCGACTTCTTCGAGGTGGATGCCCTCCGCGGGCCGAGCGTCGTCGAGCTGGCGATTGCCACCCCGAGGCCACTCGGCATGGGCCTCATGATGCCGCTTATCGAGGAGATTGGCGAGGCAACCGGCAGGCACACCCGAGAGCACGAGTGACCTAGCCCGGTCGCGAGCGCGACGAGGCTCGCGTTCGATCGGAGCGTCGTGACGCCGCCCACTACTGGCTCTGGCAGCCCAGGAACGCGCAAACGCACCACGGGTCAAGGCGTCGCCGGAGATGTGGTCGGGACGGTGGCAGTGCTCGGGAGCACCTCGCCCGGGATCGGTGGCCGTCGGTAGCTGAACTTTGGATCGAGGGTCGGTGGCAGCGGGTTGTTGCGGAGGCAAATGAACGGCTGAGCTGGCGTCCCGAACTGGGGCGAGAACCTGCCGTTCATGGCGAGGAGAAACGCGGCGCATGCCTCGGTACCGACTCCGACAGTGTTGTTCTGGTTGTTGGGGGGCCCGTGGCCCTCGGGGAACCCCCAGTTGACCGGGAGGCGGATCCCGTCCGCCGTGTAACCGTTGAACGTGTTGATCGCGTCCACGACGGAGTGCTGAGTGAAGTTCGGTCCAGCCTTCTTGATCCCCTTGTAGAGCAGATCGGCATCGATCCAGCCGGCCAGCGCCTGCTCGTTGATCGGCTTGTGCAGCTTGTTCATCTGTCGCATGAACAGCTGCAATGCCCTCGAAGACGCCGCATCCTCAAAGGGTACGAAGCCGATCGCGAAGTAGATGCCATTGAGTTCCTTGCCGTACCTTGCGATCGTGCCGGGGTCATAGCCCTGGGGGGCGTAGTACTTGACGTCCGTCAGTCCAGCTCGCCGCAACGACTGGGCGACGTTCACCTCGCCGCCTATGTCCATGCAGGTCCCAACGAACTGCACCCCTTTGCTCTTCATCTGGTCGACATCGGAGCCGAGATCCGAGAAGCCGAACGGCAAGCTGGTGTCTATGAGCGCGATGTTGAAGCCGTACTTCTGGAACGCAGCTGCCATGCCTTGCGCGCAGGTAATGGATGCGGACCCGGCGTAGGCCAGGATCGCGACCGTGTGGAGGCCAAGCTGCTTGGCGATGAACGCGGGCCCAGCGTTAGGGCACGTGAAACACAGGTATGAACCCTTTTCGCCGAACAGGTTCAGGCCTCGGTCCCACTCGGCGTTGATGTTCCAGCCGAAGGTGGGGATGCCCTTCTGTGCGAGGTAGGTCGCGGCGGTGAAGGTTTGGGTCACGACGGGCAGCACGGCAAAAACGTGTTTCTCCTCGACCAGCGACCGGGCTTCGGCCAAGTCCTGAGAGGCCCGGGACTCGTCGTCGAGCTGCGCAACGAGCTTGAATTTCCGGCCGAAGACGCCGCCCTTCGCGTCGACGTAGTTGAAGTACGCCTGGACGCCATCGAAGCCGGACGCGTACGGCTGGCCGACCGGGTTCGTCACCCCGGCCACGCCGCCCACGCTGATCGTGGTCGCGGTAACGCCCGAGCGGCCGCCGGCCTGTGCCGAGGCGGGCGCCGCAGCTGCGGCGAACCCGCCCAGCAGGATTGACAGCGGCACCACGAGAACGAACAGACGGAAGCGAGACAGCGGACCTCCCTCCAGGCAGACCGCCGATTCACGGCACTCTACTTACCGATCGCTGCAGTGAACCCCCATCTCCGACTCACAGCGACAACATGTGATGACACCCAGTCGCGAGACGATGGGATACGTGGCGGCAACGGTCGGCCATGTCGCTCTCGGTGCACGTCGAGGCCGCGACCTGCCATCGTCTTGGGTTGGGCAGATCCGGTGGACGGCCACCTACCCACGGGGTTCGAGTACCGCCTCCGCCGGGACCGGCGGCAGCGCATTGCCCATCAAAAATGACCGGGCGACCGCGTCATGTGCGGGCAGCTGCTCGGGTGACCTGGCGCCCGGCAGCTGACCGTGAGCATCATGGCGATTGCGCGTTCGTTATGCCATCGGCTGCCGA
>DATDGU010000279.1:0-6999 GCA_036521915.1 Acidimicrobiia bacterium
GACGGTCCGGCGCCGTGCCGTGCTCGCCCTGGCGCCCTTCGAGGGGCCCGCCGTCGACGCCGCGCTGGCGCGGGCAGCCACCGACCGCGACTGGCAGGTGCGCCAAGCCGCCGAGGACCTCCTCGGCGTCGGGCAGGCGACCCCGGTCGAGTTGAGCCCGCCCCGACGCCCGCCCTCGGCGCGCGGCTGATCCGTCCCGCGCTACGCGCCGCCGGGCGCGACGGCCCCCACGACCGTGAGGGGCGCGACGCTCGGCGCGACGTCGTCGAGCTCGCGGTCGAAGCCCCGCCGCAGGGCACGAATGGCGAGCAGCGAGACCGCCAGCAGCGCTGCGGTCGCCGCGGTGACCGCACGGAGGCCGAACGTGTCGGCGAGCGTGCCTTGCACGATGCTGCCGAGGGGGTAGAGCAGCCCGAGCAGCACCATGAGAGCCGCCAGGACGCGCCCGCGCAGCGCGGGCGGCGCCCGCAGCTGGGCGATCGTCGTGAAGCTCGACAGGCAGCCGAGGTAGGTCGCGCCGACCGCGAAGATCGCCGCCGCGCCGAGCGCCAGGGTGGGCGCGGCGGCGTAGGCGACGAGCGCGACGGGCAGCAGCGTGAGGTTCGCGAGCACCGTCCGGCGCTGGCCGTAGCGGTGGGCGAGGCTGCCGAGCAGCAGCGCCATGAGCACGGCACCGAGGCCCTGCGCCGTGACGAGCACCGCGGTGCCCGACGCCCCGTGGTGGAACACGCGGAGCGCGACCGCCGGCACGAGGGCGATGAACGGCGCGGCGAGCAGGGAGTTGAAGGAGAGGTAGACGATGACCGCGCGGATCCCGCGGTCGTCCCAGGCGAAGCGCGCGCCGGTGCTGATCGAGCGACGGATGCTCTCCCCCGGCGTCGGCGTGGGCGCGGGCAGGCGCAGCGGCGCAATGGCCGCGATGACGGCGAGGAAGCTGACCGTGTTGATCGCGAACGCCAGCGCGTAGCCGCCGGCGGCGATCGTGATCCCGGCGAGCGCCGGGCCGATGACGCGCCCGAGGTTCCACTGGGCCGAGCCGAGCGCGACGGCACCGGTGAGCTCCTCCCGCGGCACGAGGTCCGGCATGAGCGCCTGAAAGGACGGAAGCCCGAGCGCGTTCGCGCACCCGGACGCGAACACGATGAGGGTGACCGCCCAGGGGCGCGCCGCGCCGACGCCGGCGAGCGCGGCGAGGGTCCCGGCGAGGATCGTCTGCACCGTGGTGGTGCAGAGCAGGATGCGCCGTCGCGGCACCCGGTCGGCGAGCGCACCGCCGAGCGGCCCCGTCAGGGCGTTCGGGAGGAACCCGGCCGCCGCGACGAGCCCGGCCCAGCCCGCTTGCCCCGTCGAGGCGGTGACGAGGATGCCGACCCCGACGGTCTCCATCCACGTGCCGATGTTCGACGCGAACGCGCCGACCCACAGCGCGGCGTAGCGCCGATGGCGGAGCGGAGCGAGGGAGCGAGGCCAGGCCACGGGCCTGGTCACCGTACCGGCGCGCCCGGGCGGCGCGACGCGAGGTTTTGCCGGCGGAGCGCTAGTAGGCGCGGCGCTGCGTCGAGGGCCGCGGACGGTCCAGGAACATCTCGCGCACCTTGTCGAAGGACTCGAGGCAGCGACCGGCGCCGAGCACGACGGTCTCGAGGGGCATCTCGGCGAGACGGACCGGCACGCCGGTCTCGTACTCCAGGCGTTGGTCGAAGCCGCGCAGCATCCCGCTGCCGCCGACGAGGTGGATGCCCATCTCGAGGAGGTCCTGGGAGAGCTCCGGCGGCGTCTCCGCCAGGGCCTGCTTCGCCGAGGTGACGACGCGCATGATCGGGTCCTCGATGGCCTCGCGGAGCTCCTCGGGCTCGAGGACGACCGTGCGGGGCAGCCCGCTCATGAGGTCGCGGCCGCGGATCTCCGCCTTGAACTCCTGGTCCGTCGGATAGGCGGAGCCGACGGCGATCTTGATCTCCTCCGCCGTGCGCTCCCCGACCGCGACGCCGTGCGCCCGCCGGAGGTAGTTGGAGATCGCCGCGTCGAAGTCGAACCCGCCGACGCGTACGGCCTGCAGGGCGACGATGCCGCCCATCGAGATGACCGCCATCTCGCTCGTGCCGCCGCCGACGTCGATGATCATGTTGCCGAGCGGCTCGTGGATGGGCATCGACGCGCCGATCGCCGCGGCCATCGGCTGCTCGATGAGGTAGGTCTGCGCTGCGCCGGCGCGGCGGGTCGCCTCGAGGACGGCGCGCTGCTCCACGTGCGTGATGGCCGACGGGACGCAGACGAGCACGCGGGCCCGCTGGAGGCGGGTGATGCCCGCCCGGGCGAAGATGAGGCGGATCAGCCGTTGGGTGATCTCGAAGTCGGTGATCGCGCCGCCGCGCAGCGGCCGGACGGCGACGATGTGCCCGGGGGTGCGGCCAATCATGTGCCACGCCTCGTGGCCCATGGCCAGCACCTCCTGGGTGCGGCTGTTCAGGGCGATGACCGTCGGCTCGTTCAGGATGATGCCCTGCCCGCGCGAGTAGACGAGCGTGTTCGCCGTGCCGAGGTCGATCGCCAGGTCGCGGGCCATCAGCGGGGCTCCAGCGCGGAGACCGGCCGGAGCGGGTGGGCGCCGGTCGCCCAGTCGGAGCCGCCGGCCCAGTGCTCCCGCTTCCAGATCGGCACGGTCTCCTTCACCGTGTCGATCGCGAACCGAGCGGCGTCGAAGGCCTCGGCGCGATGGGGAGCGGACACGACCACGACGACCGACGTCTCACCGAGCGCGAGGTCCCCGAGGCGATGGAGGCACGCCAGGCGCTCGACGACGGGCCAGCGGCGACGCGTCTCGGCTGCCACCTCCGCGAGGCGCGCCGCGGCGGCCTCCTCGTACGCCTCGTAGGACAGCCCAACGACGCCCTCGCGGCCCTCGGCGTGGTCGCGCACGACGCCGCTGAAGGTGACCACTGCGCCGGCTCGGGGCGTCGCCGCCCAGCGCGTCGCGTCATCGACCGGCAGCTCCTCACCGGTCAGCGCGATCCAGTCCGCGGCTGCGCCCGGCTGCTGCACGGCGGTAATGGTAGTGAACGGGCCGCGGCCCGCTCACAGCCCTCGTGGAGCGGCAAGGGGAATGGAGCGCGGACCGAACAGCGTCAGTCTGCGGCTGCGGTCTGCCCGCGGCGAGCCGGCAGGTACCGGGTGACACGGCGTCGCCACCGCTCGAGCCGATCCACTCGCTCCTGGAGCGAGTTCGCGCGCGAATCGGCGACCTCGTGCGCGCGTCCCGCCGCCGCGGCGAGCGAGCGCCACGCCGCCATCTCGCGGTTCACGAACGCGAGGTTCGCGGCCACGGCGCGCAGCTCGTCCTCGGCGCTCGGGCCGGGCGCCTCCAGGGCGGCGGCGTCGACGTGCACGTCGCGGCGTCGCATCAGCGCGTAGCCCTGCCCGTCCTTGCGTCCGGGCTGCTCCGCGAACCCCCACGGCTGGAAGTGCAGGATGTCGAAGCAGCGACCCCAGTGCGCCCGGACCCACCATTCGGAGTGGTACAGGCAGGGACCCACCTGATCCTGGGCCATCCCGAAGTTCGTTACGAACATGCCGGTCGAGCGCTCGTCCCAGGGTCGCGCCAGCTCATCACGGAAGAACGGCTTGCCGAGATGCTGGTCCCACATCGGCTCGCCGCACGTGGTGATCAACGCCAGCCCGCCCGGCGCAAGGATCCGTTGCATCTCGAGCAACCAGGCGCTCCAGTCGTCGGCGAGATGCGTGAACACGGACAGCGCGTAGACGAAGTCGATCGACCCGTCGTCGAGCGGGAGGGGCGGGAGCGTGTCGTTGGCGAAGGCGTGGATCGGGGGACTGAGGTTCTCCCGGAGCCAGTCGATGCTGGGCGCGTGGACGTCGCAGCCCCACAGCTCGATCTCCTCCGGTCGGCCGATGAAGTGCCGCAGGACCCGCCCGGCGCCGCAGCCGAAGTCGAGGATGCGCTTCCCCTCCAGCGAGAAGTCCGCGGGGAGCGTGGCCAGGACGCCCTCGTACGAGGCGCGACCCGGACCTTCGAACTCCTCGACGGTTCCCTCGATCAGCCCGACACGCTTGCGAAGCTCCTGCGGTGGAAGCTTCGCGGCGTTCGCCGGCGCCGCATCACCCTGTGCGTTCACTGCTCACCCTCCGGCGGTCCTCGCCGCCACGACCGAGTCGTTCGAGTCCGACAGCACCGGGGCGTGTCCACGGACCGCGCACCCGGGCCACACGGACCCGGACACGGGAGGCTACCGGGAGCACCGGCCCCAGCCGGCCGGGGGCGACACGGACTCCAGGTCGCGTCGTGGCGCCACCCGTCCCGTGCACGCGGTGTCGCGCGTCGAGCGCCACGGTGACGCGGCCGCAACGGCGTCGTGATCGCGGAGAGCGAGCAACGCGGGACGCCGCGGCGAGAACGCAAGACCCCGTCGGTACGATTGATGTCCTGTGCCGGACGAGCCCGATGAAGACGATCGGCCCGCAGGGTTGCCGCCCGATCCGCTCGATCGGGTGTGGTTCCATCCCAGCGAGGTCGGTGCCGCGATCACGGCCTGGCGCAGCGGCGGGACGCCGAAGCGGCGCGACCTCGGGGTGGTGCTGCTCGGGTCGCTGCTGAGCGTCGGCGTGATGGTCGGCGTGCTCGCGGTCGCCGGCGTGTTCCAGAGCGGTGCTCCCACCTCGACGCGCCAGATCGTCCCCCTGCCCGCGGCCCCGTCGGGCGGCTTCGCCGCCATCGTGGACGGCGCGGCACCGAGCATCGTCTCGGTCATGGCGGTCTCGGCCACCGGCGCGGCGCGCGGCTCGGGGGTCGCGATGGCCTCCAACCGGGTGCTGACCAGCGCCGCGCTGGTCGGCGCGGCGACGACCATCACGGTCGACAGCCTCGGCGGACGCCAGCTCGACGCCCGGGTGCTCGGCACCGACCCCGAGACCGACCTCACGGTCCTCGCGGTCGACGATGGCGACTTCCCCGCGGCGCGGCTCGGCGTCAACGACGCGCTCCGGATCGGCGACAGCGTCGTGGCGCTCGGGCTGGGCGACAGCCAGAACCCGAGCGCCTACGAGGGGATCGTGAGCCGCTTGAACATCGTGGCGCCGCTGCCCGCGGGCGAGATGACGCCGGGCTTCATCGAGACGGACGCGCACATGGGCGTCGACGTGCCGGGCGGGGCGCTGATCGGCAGTGACGGGGCGGTGGTCGGCATCCTGTCGGCGGCGCTGCCCAGCGAGGCCGTGCCGATCGTGGTGGCCGACGACGTCTTCATGCAGATCCAGAGCGGCGGGCAGGTGCACCACGCGTGGGTCGGTGTCTGGGCGATCGACGCCAGCGACCATCCGGGTGGGGGCGCGCAGATCACCGTCGTGGCTCCGAACGGGCCAGCCGCCGCCGCGGGCGTCGACCCCGGCGACGTCGTCACCGGCGTGACGTCGGGCACCCAGACCGAGGACGTGCACAGCGCCGCCGACCTCGTCGCGGCGATCGCGCAGACGACCGCAGGGGACCCGGCGACCCTCCACATCATGCGGGGCAACGGCCGGACCGTCCGCCAGCTGTCCCTCGGTGACCGCGGCCCGGTCGGCGCGTCGGTCGCGGGGCTCGGGTCGTGAATTTGTCTGGCGGGGGGTGCCCCGCGACGATGGAACCGTCATGACCACCGCGGCGCTCTCCGACACGGACCGCGAGCTGCTGAACGCGGTCCAGTGGGACTTCCCCCTCGAGCCGGCGCCCTACGCCGCGCTCGGCACCCGGCTCGGGCTGTCCGAGCCCGAGGTCCGGGCGCGGGTCGCCGCGGTGAAGGACGCCGGCGTGCTGCGCCAGCTGTCGGCGATCTTCGACACGCGCGCCCTCGGCTACCACTCGTCGCTCGTCGCCGCCAAGATCGACCCCGACGGCGTCGACGAGGCGGCCGCCGTCATCAGCGCCCACCCGGGCGTGAGCCACAACTACAAGCGCAACCACGCGTTCAACCTCTGGTACACGATCGCCGTCCCGCCCGAGGAGTCGCTCGACGAGCACCTCGACGTCCTGCACCGCACGTCGGGGGCGATCGTGACCCGCAAGCTGCCGACGCTGCAGCTGTACAAGATCGGCGTGAAGCTCGACATGACGGGCAAGACCGCGGCCGACGCGAAGGCGACGGTCGCGGAGCACGAGCGGCCCGAGCGCCGCGAGCACATGCCCGCCCCGACGCTGTCAGATCTCGAGGTCGCGGCGATCCAGGTCGTCCAGGAGGACCTGCCGCTCCTCGAGCGGCCCTTCGCCGCCCAGGGCGAGCAGCTCGGCTGCTCCGAGGACCGCGTCCTCGAGCTGCTGCGCTCGTTCAAGGAGCGCAAGCTCATGCGGCGCTTCGCCGCGGTGATGAACCACCGCAGCGCGGGGTTCAAGGCGAACGCGATGGGGGTGTGGGCCGTCCCCGACGACCGTCTCGGCGAGCTCGGCCCGATGATGGCGGACTTCGCGCTCGTCAGTCACTGCTACCGGCGCCCCACCTACTCCGATTGGCCGTACTCGGTGTTCACGATGGTGCACGGCCAGCACGCCCGCGACTGCGAGGCGACCATCGCCGCCATCCAGGCCGAGACCGGCGTCGAGGACTACGCGCTGCTGTGGTCGGTGAAGGAGTACAAGAAGACGCGGGTGCGCTACTTCACGCCCGACTGGGACGCCTGGCGCGCCGGCCATCTCGCCGACCACGGCGCAGCCGCCACGCCGTGACCGCCGCGCCGGCGAGCCCGCCGGCGGCCAGCGCGAGCAGGACAGGTCCCGAGGTCCGCCGGCCGAGCGACGACAGCCCGTCGGCGATCGCTTCCTCGTTGCCGTGGCGCGGCGCCCACCCGAGCCCCCGCAGCGCGTCGTTGGCGATCACCCAGGGGTGCTCGAGGTAGGGCACGACCCCGGGCGGGATGTCGCCGATCCCGAGCTGCCAGGTCACGCGCAGCGCGCGCTCGGCGAGGTCGCGGGGCAGCGCGGGCAGCACGGGCGGCGCCACGAGCGCCTGGAGG